>CAZWMX010000122.1:0-2612 GCA_964635205.1 uncultured Acidimicrobiaceae bacterium
ACGCTCCAGCGTGTTGTACAGCTGCATCTGGGACATGCTACCGGGAGGCCGTCACAGACCGATTCTGTGACTAGCCTGATCGACGTGGCAAGGACTCCACTCGGACCGGGAACGTTGGTGTACGCCCACAGGGGTGATCGTTCGAGGGCACCGGATAACACGATCGAGGCGTACGTGCTTGCTGTCGAGGCCGGTGCCGACGGGATCGAACTGGATGTACGTCGGACCCGAGACGGTGTTCTCATCGTGCATCACGATGATCGGGATCCAGCCATCGGGATCCTGTCCTCCCTCGACTTCAGGGTCTTGCGTGAGATGGCGCCACAAGTCCCGACCCTCAGGGAAGCGATGGAAGTGATCCCACGCCACGTGTTCGTCAACGTCGAGATCAAGAATTTTCCGGGCGATGCAGGATTCGACGAGGAACGTTCGATCGTCGACGAGACCATCGACGAGCTCAGGGCCTACGACGAGCCGACACGAATCCTCTTGTCGTCATTCGATCCAATGTCGATGCAACGCGCGGGGGATGTCGGTCCGGAGTTTCTGCGTGGCCAACTCGTGAGGACCCCGGTGCCACTCGATATCGGTCTTTCGTTCGCCAGGGAGTTCAAGATGGACGCCATCAACCCTCAGTACACGCTCTTGCGGGACAACACGACCGAGCTCATGGCACAGATCAGGGAAGCGAACCTCCGTACAGTGGTGTGGGGCGTCAATTCTGCAGAGGAAATCGAGGCGATCGCTGCGGCTGGTGCAGATGCGATCATCACCAATGATCCCCGAATGGCGCGAGCGGTCCTTGATCAGCCGTGAACGGTGACAACGGCCTGGGCAGCCAACCCGGCATCGGTGCCGATCCAGCCGAGGCCATCGGTTGTTGTCGCCTTGACCGAAACCCGGTCGACCTCAACGCCCATCGCATCAGCCAACCGGCTGCGCATCAGGTCCCGGTGAGGTGCAACGCGTACACCTTGGACGATGATCGTGACATCGATCGAACCGATCGAGTACCCCGCTTCGGTGACTCTGGCGGTACATGACCCCAGAAGGTCAAGGGAGTCAGCGCCTTTCCATTGCGGGTCCGAGCTCGGGAAGTATGTTCCGAGGTCGCCCGCAGCCACCGCGCCGAGAAGGGCGTCACACACCGCGTGGGTTGCGACATCTCCATCAGATGTGCCGAGGACTCCGACCGGGTGGTCGATGGCGACACCGCCGAGTACGACCGGACCATCCCCACCGAATCGATGGGCGTCGTATCCGATTCCTGTCCGCACGTCAGTCATGGCCACCCGCAGTGGCCAGATAAGCGCGAGCGATCGCCAGATCCTCAGGGATCGTGATCTTGAGGTTCATCGGATCACCCATCACAGCCACCACCGTACCGTCCGCGCGCTCCACGAGCGCCGCGTCGTCGGTCGCGTCGTCGGTATCGCCGCTGTGGGCTGCCCTGAGAACACGGACGCGAAAAGCCTGAGGGGTCTGCACTGCAACGAGACCATCCCGATCCACCGTGGCGAGCACGGTCTCCTCCTTTACACGTTTCAGTGTGTCCGTCACCGGGATGGCCGGAATCACCCCATCGACGTCACCGATCGAAGCCCTCGCAAGAACTCGTTCGATCAGCTCAGGAGTCACGAGGGGTCTGGCAGCGTCGTGGATCAGCACCCAGTCGGTAGTGTGGGGCACCGCAGCCAATCCGGCAGCAACCGAGTCCCTCCGCCTCGATCCTCCGGGAATTCCACCGGGAACATCACCGACCACAACAACGTTCTTGATCCCTGCAGCATGAAAGGCGATTACCGAACGTTGCCAGAGTTCGACACCATCGAGCGTTTGTTTGTGTTTTGCACCGCCGAACCGGGTTCCCAATCCACCCGCGACGACAATCGCCCATGTGGTCATCTGAGGGCGGCCCGCTCGGGCATCAGATGTCGTCTGGCAGTTCGACCAACGGGAGCGCGCGGTCCAGCTTCTCCACAGTCTTTTCCTCAGAGAGTCCGAGGCTGAACTGGAGTTCAGACACGATGATGAGTCGTGCCTTGGCGAGCATCCGCTTGAGTGCCGGCGAAATTCCTTTGACCTGCTGTGCATAGGTGAGGTCCCGAACGACTTCGGCGACTTGGAAGATATCTCCCGAGTTGATCTTCTCGGTCAGGAGCTTGTACCACCGGCTCCAGTTTGCGCCTGCCTCCTGAGGTTCCTCCTTGAACGTGGCGAACACCTGGCGAGCCTTGTTCTTGGATATGACCGGTCGAACACCACGCTCGATTGCGCTGTCAACGGGAACGCGAAGAGTGAGCTGGTCGGTTGCGACCTGCAGCACGTAGTACTCCAGCTTCTGACCATCGAAATCGATCTTCTCGCGCTTGATGATGGTCGCGGCGCCGTGATGCGGGTACACAACCTTGTCGCGAACCTTGAACGGTGCCGGAACTTTCTTCTTGGCCGGAGCCTTCTTGACAGGAGCCTTCTTGACAGGAGCCTTCTTGACAGGAGCCTTCTTGGCAGAAGCCTTCTTGACAGAAGCCTTCTTGGCAGAAGCCTTCTTGGCAGGAGCCTTCTTCTTTGTCGTCTTCTTCGTGGCCACAGAACCTCGCGAGTAGTCGGAA
>CAZWMX010000122.1:2712-7146 GCA_964635205.1 uncultured Acidimicrobiaceae bacterium
AGCCTTCTTCTTTGTCGTCTTCTTCGTGGCCACAGAACCTCGCGAGTAGTCGGAAGCGGGAATTGTACTGACCTTGCGGTCGTGGCGTCTCGTCAGTCGACGACGGCTGGAATCGCTCCGGCACCACTCACCGGGTGCAGATACGTCAGAATCGTGCGGGCACGAGCCTTCCCCACCCCTTCGACCTTCGCCAGATCGTCGGCAGAAGCACCCATGAGCTTCTCGAAGGAGGTGAATCGTCGCAGGATGGAGTCCCTCACGGAATCGGGAAGTCTCGGAACGCGAGCGATCGCCCTCGCACCCCTTGGCTGTGCGTGCTCATCGAGCGCACCGAGACCGAGGATCTCGGCAACCGTCTCCGGGTCATACAGGTCGTCTTCGCTGAGAGTGTCGAGTTTGCCGAACACCGATGCATCCTTGCGCGGCTTGCGCATCTGATAGTCGATGTTTACCAACTCGGCAATTTCGTTCACACCGCCCGTCAGATCGGAGCTCTGGAGCGAGATCAGCGATGCGGCATCTCCAAGCTCAGCCGAAACCGTGTCGAGACCTTCGGCAAGCCGACGAATCACGCCGGCTCGTTGAATGACCGCAACCACCTCGCGCATCGACACGACGTCGTCTGCCTCGTAGCGATTGAGACGCACAACAGCGTCGTTGAATTGTCCACGCAGCCTCTCGATTGCCTGCAATCGCTGGTTCGTCTCTGCAAGCAGATCGGTCACAGTCTGCAGGGCAAAGCGTGCATCACCCGAGAACACGATGGCAACCAGATGGCCCTCTTCCGAGACCGCGAGTACCGGCAAACCGGTCTGGCGGGCGAGGCGTTCCGCCGTACGGAACCGAGTCCCTGTTTCGGCGGTGGCGATGCCCGGATCCGGTATGAAGTGAACGTTCGCCCGGGTGATCGTGCCCAGGACATCGTCGACGACTATGCCCCCATCCATCTTTGCGAGTTCCGCCAATCGCTGTGCGGTGTAGGGAACATTGACCAGGTCGAAACCACCGGTACAGATCTCATCGACCACGGGGCCGGCACCGAGGACAACAAGCGCCCCTGTTCCCTGTCTCATGATCAGTTCAACCGCCTCGCGCAATTTCGTGCCTGGGGCGAATCTCTTGAGAAGATCTATCGGTGCGGAAACACTGGGTGTCATCAGTGAGCAGGGTAGTCGCTGTCGCTCGCTGCGGCGTGGAGGTCGTCGAGCAATCCTGACGCGGAGATCGCTCCCATCAACCGGGTGATGCCGGCATCCGGAGAGATGATCGGCCCCGCGCCGATCCGTTCGACTTCGTTTCGTCTGATACTTGGGCGCGGCACCGGACGAACGTCACCCGTGAGCCCGAGTTCTCCCCAGGCTGCGGTTCGATTCAGCGCCACCTTGAAGTAGGCAGACGCGATAGCCAGTGCCGTCGGAAGATCGGCGGCAGGTTCGGACACCTTCATACCGCCCATGACGCTCACATAGATCTCATGACGACGAAGCGGAATCGCCAGGTGTCGTTCGAGCACACCGAGGATCTGATGGACGCGAGCCGGCGGAAGTCCGCTCACGGCTCGGCGTGGCTGAGGGGCCTCAGACGGGACGACGAGTGCCTGGATTTCGATCACGAGTGGGCGTTTGCCCTCAAGCGTCGGGAAGAGCACGGTGCCTGCGGCGGACTCGTTCCTGTGCGCAATCATGAGGCCGCTTGGATCGACCACCCCCGTGAGGCCGGTCGGCGTCATCTCGAAAACGCCTACCTCATTCACTGAGCCGTACCGGTTCTTGATCCCCCGTAGGAACCGCAGACCGCGGTCGAGATCACCTTCGAGATAGAGAACAACATCGACCATGTGCTCGAGTGTTCGCGGCCCCGCGATCGAACCGTCCTTTGTCACGTGTCCGACAAGCATCACTGGTATCCCCGACCGCTTGGCGAATTCAATGAGTCGCGCGGCGGATTCACGGACCTGGGATGTACCGCCCGCGCTGCCGGATACCTCGACGGACGAGATCGTTTGGATCGAATCAACTATGACGGCTGTGGGCTTGCGTTCGCGTGTCAATCCGATGATGTCGTCAACATCGTTCAAGGACACGAGCGAAATTCCATGTGACTTCACGCCGATCCGCCTGGACCGCATCTGCACCTGTTGTGTCGACTCCTCGGCCGTGGCCATGAGCACCGACCCCGAAGAGCCGGCGATGGTGTCGGCCACCTGAAGGAGCAGAGTCGACTTCCCGACGCCGGGTTCGCCCCCCACGAGGATCGCGGCGCCCGGAACGAGACCCCCGCCGAGCACGCGATCGAACTCACCGTTGCCGGTCGGATAGCGATCACGCTCGTTCGTACGTTCTGCGGTGGCACTGACAACTGTCACCGGCCCTGAAGACCTTCGCAGCGGCGGTTCAGACTCGATCCCAAGCGCCTGCTGAGCCCTGCATTGTGGGCAGAAGCCCATCCACTTGCCGGATCGATAGCCGCATTGCTCACAGGCGTAGGACGGTTCTTTCGTTCTCCCATTACCTTTCATGGCAACCAAGGTAGGCCACCGGTGTGACAGATCACGACCGGCGGATGAGCATGACCACTACGGTCACGAGTACGATCACGAGAACCGCGAAGGCCACCACAGAGAACGGTGTCCAGGGCTCAGCGACTCGTATCAACGCGAAGAACATCATCCGTGGCACAATACCCCGGATGCAGCGAGGAAACGCCATTCCGCAGAGAGTGGAGATGAGGACCCGACATGCAGGGTGACGACCCCAACGACCAGTTCGACGACCTGTTCGAACCATTCGAGCTCGGCGATTCGCCAACCACCGAACACCCCTTCCAATCACCTCCGGACGACGCCGTAGAGCCGTTCGATCCAAAGCCCGCGCCGCGCCAGTCCGAACCGACCGTGGAGCAGCCGATCTCCCAGAATCACGTCACAACGTCGTCTGAAGCCGCAGAGGTCGTGGCTTGCCCGGCATGTGGGGCGCGCAACCCCGCCTACAACCACCACTGTGAACGCTGCGGTTCACGCCTCAGCCAGGATGCCATGCCGATCGCCCCGGCCCCGCCAACGCGCACATCGGCCGGGGGACGCGCTCTCGGCGTTCTGGCAGCTGTGGTGCTCGTTGTAGCCCTTGTGGCGCTGATCATCAACATCTTCCGCAGTGACGAGGCAGACGTCACCGGCCCGGAAACAACACCATCGTCAACCACGACCACGGTCCTCGTGCCCACGGTCGAGCTATTCGCTTCCTCGGCAACCGCAAGTTCACAGGTCGCCGACTCCTTCGGCCCGGAGAACCTGATCGACGGCAACCCTGATACGCGGTGGAACGACGACAGCCAACGGGGTGTCGGGGCATGGATCGAGTTCACGTTCGCCACGCCGGTTCAGATCCGTCAGATCGAACTGCAGAACGTGACTGACAATGAGAAGTTCAGACGGAACTTCAAGATCCAGGGCTACACGATCACCGTCAGTGATCTCAATGTGCCGATCAGCGGTCGTCTCGCCAATTCGTCCGAGCCCCAGACCGTGAAGGTTGCGAGCCTCGAGACGATCTGGTTGCGTATCGAGGTGACAACGACCCACCCGGCCGAGCCGGTCGGAGAGCTACCACCCTTCGACGAGCTTGCGCTCCAAGGAGTCCGATTCTTCGGCGTCGAGAAGTAGCCACTACAACCCGTCTCCAGCCCACAGAACCCTAAAACGCGTACCCAGGGTTCCAGTTCGCTGTTCCCGGTAGTTGCAGCCCACAGAACGAAAACGATCCGAGTTCGCAGTAGATTCATGGTGTGACTCCCATCGAGATCGATACCGTCCTCAACGCTGCTGAAGTTGAGATCGCGTTCGGTGGTACTCCTGATCTCAGGGCGGCCGGGTTCTGGCGGGCCGTCGCCGCCGTCAAGCGTGATCCGGCGCTCATCGACCAGTTCGCCGACCGCATCGGAACGATCGATAGAGCTGCGTTCAATGCGTGGGCTCGGCTGATCATCCCCATCTGGATCGGGACCGTTCTCGCTGTACTGGGATCCCTGGTCGGGATCTCTCTCATCTCCGCGTCACCGTTCGTCTCAGAATGGAACGGGATCATCTTCCTGGCCGGCACCGGTGTGCTGCTCGGGACAACCCACGGCCTCGGACACCTCGTGGTCGGTTTCATCGGCGGCATCCGGTTCTCTGCATGGTTCATCGGCAGGGACCGACCCCAACCAGGCGTCAAAACAGACTATGCAACCTACCTGCGGGCAACTCCCAGGACGAGAGCCTGGATGCACGCGTCGGGTGCACTCGTCACAAAGGCGATCCCTTTCCTCCTCCTCCCCGTGGCCCTGTTGTCGTCCGCCATCACCGGCTGGGTGGCGATCGTCCTACTGGCCCTCGGCATCGTTCAGATCATCACCGACGTCCTGTGGTCAACAAAGTCATCGGACTGGGCAAAGTTC
>CAZWMX010000123.1:0-3864 GCA_964635205.1 uncultured Acidimicrobiaceae bacterium
CATTGGCGACGGGCCCGCTCCGCGATGCTCGATGCATTCGCTCCACTCGATCCGTTGGCAAGGCTCACCTGGTACGGACCGCCCATGTCCGCTCGGAGTTTCGCCACCGCAAGGCTCATGGAGACCTGGGCCCACGGGCAGGACATCGTTGATGCTCTCGAGGTCAATCGGACGCCCACGGATCGGCTCAGGCACATTGCCTTTCTGGGGGTGAGAACGATGGGTTGGAGCTTCACGGTCAACGGACGCGATGTGCCGGCCGAAGCGGTGCGCGTCGACCTCGCCGCACCGTCGGGCAGCCAATGGCTGTGGAACGAGAACTCGGCGCAGAACATCGTCAGCGGGGACGCCAAGGACTTCTGCCTTGTTGTCACCCAGCGGCGGCACATCTCGGACACGGACCTCGAAGTCACGGGATCCGAGGCTGAACGGTGGATGTCCATCGCCCAGGCATTCGCGGGCCCTCCCGGTCGGGGCCGACCAGCAGGCATGTTCACCTGAGGACCGCCGCTACGCTCGCGGTCATGACATCACGAACGAACAAACCGTGGGGATACGAGCTCCTCTGGAGCGAGACACCCCACTACGCGGGAAAGATCATCCACATCGACGCCGGCCGACGACTCAGTCTCCAGTATCACGACAAGAAACACGAATCCGTTCTCGTGCTTTCGGGCACGCTGCTCCTGAACCTGGGTCAGGGCGATGACGCTCGCGTCATTGAACTCCAACCGGGCGAGTCGGCCGACATCGCACCCGGGGACATCCACCGCTTCGAAGCCCCACAAGACGGATATGTCGAGATCGTCGAGGTATCAACCCCGCACCTCGACGACGTCGTGCGCCTCGAGGATGACTACAACCGCGAAGGCACAACGGCTCCGTAGCTCTTACGGGTTCCGACCACGAGGGCACCTCCCGCGAGAACAAGGAGCAAGCCGATCAGCGCAAGCTGATCGCTTGAGATACCGGTCACAGGGAGCTGATCAACGGAGAACTGCATCGCAAGCACGTTGTTCGATGGATTCGCGTCGTCTCCACTGTTGGATGCAGCGACAGAGGCGTCGAAGTGCAAGGTTGCGCCCAGGTCGGCGTCGATCAACGTGACGATCGACACGTCGGTCGATGATCCTGCATCGATCTTCTCAACGTGCGTGCACGTGACGAGATCGCCAACGGCTGAGCACGTCCAGCCTTCACCCGAGAACACCTGGTACGACGCTGAAGGGTCCAGCGTCAGGGTGAGGATGACCGGCCCGAATGCAGCGGCCGGCCCGGCGTTGCTGACCGTGAGCTTCTGGGTGTAGGAACCGCCGGGAGCCGCAGAGGCTGGAGCATCGACCGAGACGGTGAGGTCGTAGCTCACGTCGAACGTGACATCGGCCACTGCGGTTGCGGATACATCTCCAACCGGGCTCGAAGCAGTAGCAGCGCTCGACGTGTCGTACGGCCCTGCAACGCCGACAGCGTTCACGACGACTGTGAACGTGGCAGCGACCGAGGTACCCGGGAGTAATACCGTGGAGGGCAGGAACGGGTCGGTTGCGGGCGCCGTGAGGGTGACAGTGGCATCAGGGAACGTGACTGCGAGTCCGTCTTGCACGTCCATGCCTGTGAGTGAGGTGTTGCCCGTGTTCGAGACCGTCACCGTGTAGAGCACGGTGTACGTGCCATCTCCGTGAGAGGTCACACCGTCAACGGTCGTGTTGATGTCGATGCGCGGGTCCCGGTCGATCACGATCATGTGCTCTTCCGCATCCGAGACCGTGGAGATATCTGGAGCCGTGGCATCCACGGTGGCTACGGCATCGATGGCACCACTGTCGATGTCACCCTGGGTCAGGTCGACATCGACGACGCATTCCTGGTAACCGGATGGTGCAAGGAACGTCGCGGGACAGCTGATCGGGGTACCGAGTGGACCCGAGAGACTGACCCCTGAAAGTGTGACGTTGCCTGTGTTCGTGATCGTGTAGGTGACCGTCGCGCTGTCGCCTGGGTCAGCGCGGTCAGCGGGTGAGACGACCGACATATCCAAAGTCGATGATGTGCCAAGGGTGATCGAAGGCTGCTGGTCTGCACTGAGTGTGAGCAGATCGGACGCACCGACAACGGTTGTGTCCGTTGGATCGGCGCCCGTCGCGGTTGCTGTGCCTGTGATCTCACCTGCATCGAGATCGTCCTGGGAGATCGTTCGCGTGGCGGCGCACGATCGCGTTTCGCCCGGAAGGAGATCGAACGGTGTCGTGCCACAGTCGAGTGGGGTTCCGAACGACATGTCGTGCGCAACATCGATGTCCCTGACCGTCGTGTTACCCGTGTTCGTCACGGTTACCGTGAGATCGATCGTCATGCCAACAGTGTCGTAGGTCAACGCACTGGCGTCGAGGCCGACGGTGAGCTCTGATTCATGGGCAAGCAGGACGTCGGCCGTGTCCGTTGCGGACAGGTCGCCTCCCTGTGCCGGTGTTGCTGAGAATGAACCGATGGCATCGAGAGAGCCAATGTCGATGTCAACCTGGGTCACGCTGTAGGTCGCGGAACACGTTGTTGACTCGCCAGGGGCGAGGTCCGTTGCGACGCAGGTCAGCGGACCGCCGACATCTGTGATGACCTCGACGTTGGAGATCGTGACGTTCCCGGTGTTGGTCACCGCTCCGGTGTACGTGACGGTATCGCCAGGGTCTACACGTGTCACCGGACCGGCGACCGACATGTCCACGGTCGTATCGAGGCTGATGTCGAAGCTTGGAGCCGCGAGCAAGGAGTAGGAGTACGTTGCAGAGTCTGACACGGACACGTTGGCGGCGTCGCGTCCGCCGACCATTGCCGAGCCTGAGAATTCGCCTGAGTCCAGGTCGGCCTGACCGAGTGTGTATGTGGTTGTGCATGTCGTCGTCTCACCCGGCATGAGTGTGGCGACTGCGCATGTCGCTGTGTCGGCGTCGACATCGGTGGCGTCGAGATCAAGCAGCGTTGCGCTGCCCGTGTTCGTGACGGAGATCGTGACCGTCACGATGTCTCCTGCCGTATCGGTTCCGCTGGTATCCGTGTCCGCAACGGATACATCAGTTGTGGTGGCGTCGAGCCCACAGGTCAGGGCGAGCACGACATTGTCCACGAGGTTTCCGACGCTGCCGCTGCCGATCGGGTTGAGCATGAACCGAGTGGTGGTCTGGCCGCCCGGGACGGTGTAGCTGCCGCTGTAGGTGATCCAGGCCGCAGGCGACGTAACCATCGATTGGACCGTCGTCTCGCTTGCAGGTGCTCCTATCTGCACGTCGGCACTGTCGGTCCCGACACGGCCCTTGTGGTCTACGCTCCAAGAGATCACATCACCCTGTGTGGTAGGGATGTCCTGGTACATCGGAGCAGTGGTGTTGGCCTGGAGCTCCGTGATCTGCTGTCCGTCGGTCGCGAAGACGCCAAGGAACCCGTCTACCCAGAATTCGATCATTCCGTCGGCGGCTTGGGTCTCCCATCCTGGAACATCACTCTCGTGGATCGACCGCCAGGTATCGGGTATCACGGGGTCCTCGAAGGAGAGGTTCGTGCCACGGGTGCACGCAAAGAAGACAGCGGCTGATGCGGGTGTTATCGAGGCCATCGTGACGAACATGGCTGCGACCATCGTGAACGCGACCAGGGTCGATAGTGGTCTGAAGAGCATTCGGAGCGGGGTATACATCGAGGTGTCCTCGGTCGTATTTGTCTGTACAACTCCGGTATCGGCGCCCCGTACATGGCCTTGATATCCATTGACTAGTTACCTAGTTGACTAGTCACTTGACAGGCAACAGGTATCAGGCGTCAGGTGTCAGGTGTCAGGGAAGACGAAGACAAGCGATCGGTCGCCTGTCGGTT
>CAZWMX010000123.1:3964-6971 GCA_964635205.1 uncultured Acidimicrobiaceae bacterium
GTCAGGTGTCAGGTGTCAGGGAAGACGAAGACAAGCGATCGGTCGCCTGTCGGTTGTCGGTTGTCGGTTATCCGCTATCGGTCATCGTCCTCGACGAGCATCACAGGGATCCCGTCGGTTACGGGGTACGCATGGCCACAATGCTGGCATACCAGCGCCGGTGGCTCCTTCTGCTCGGCAAGCTTCCCTGTGCACCTTGGGCACTGCATGATCGCAAGAAGATCCGGGGAGATGAGCGAGTCGTCTGTCACGATTCCTCCTTGATGATCGCCGCAACCTGTTCGACAAGATCGTCGACGGCCTCTTGATCGGGCCCTTCGACGTTGAGCCGAAGCACCGGTTCTGTGTTCGAAGGTCGCAAATTGAACCAGCGGTCGCCCATGTCGACGGTGAGCCCGTCGAGCCGATCCACGGAGTGGTCCTCGAACGCCCGCTCCACAGCAGCATCGGCCGCTGCCTTGTCTGGGACATCGAAGTTGATCTCACCCGACTGGGCGTACGGCTCGTAACGCTCACGTAGCTCCGAGAGTGGGATGCCGGCGTCAGAGAGCACCCGGAGCAGAACGAGCATGGCCATGATCCCCGAATCGGCCCGATAGTTGTCTCTGAAGTAGTAGTGCCCCGAGTGCTCGCCACCGAACACAGCATCGGATTCAGCCATCACCTGTTTGATGTACGAGTGACCGACCTTCGTGCGAATCGGCAGCCCGCCGGCTGCTCGGATGGTCTCGGGCACCGCCTTGGAGCAGATGAGGTTGTGGACCACGGCGCTTGCCGGTTGATGCGCCAGGAACCAGTCCGCGATGATCGCTGTGGTCGTCGAACCGGACAGTGGCACACTCTGATCATCGATGAAGAATGCCCGATCTGCATCCCCATCGAACGCAACACCCAAGTCGGGCTTCCGCTCCCTGATCAGTGCAACAAGGTCCACCAGATTCTCGGGTCGCAGGGGATCCGCAGGGTGGTTGGGGAACGTGCCGTCCGGCTCGAGGTACAGACCGATCAGATCGGCATCGATGCGATCGAAGACCTGCTGAAGCACAGATCCCGCCATGCCGTTCCCTCCGTCGGCAGCAACCGTGAGGCCTGATATTCCGTCGGCGCCCGTGACCGAGATGACATGGTCGAGGTATCCGCCGACAACGTCTTGACGAACGACCTCACCGATCTCGTTTGATGTCGACAGTCCCTCCTCTGCCATTCTCCGGATGTCCCGAAGCCCGGTATCGGCGCCTATCGGGGCAGCGCCGGGTTGGCAGAACTTCAATCCGTTGTACTGCCCAGGGTTGTGTGAAGCGGTGATGACGACCCCAGGCAGGGCGAGCGCACCGGATGCGTAATAGAGCATGTCGGTCGGGATCTCGCCGATGAGTCGCACGTTGACACCTTGGCTCGTGATGCCATCGATCAGTGCTTCGCGTATCGCAGGTGATGACACCCGACAGTCATGGCCGACGATCACCTCGTCGGTGTCGACGAACGCCGCGAACGCAGCACCGATGCGGATCGCGATCTCCTCGTCGAATTCGTCCGGAACGATGCCGCGCACGTCGTACGCCTTGATGATGTTTGAGAGATCCATGGTGTCGGAGTCTACGTCCCACACGGCACACGAAGGAACAACAACGCGGCGTTCCTACACTCCGACGCTGTGTCCCCCTCCACCGAAAGTCTCGCGGTTTCTGTAATCATCCCTGCCTATCAGGAGGGGTCGGGGATCGCCGACGCCCTGCGCAGATTGCTCGACGTCCTGGACAGCACCGACCGCACATTCGAGATCGTCGTCGTCTCTGATGGCAGCACCGACGACACCGCCGCCATGGCTCGCAGTGTTCACCGTCCAGAGATCTCCGTCGTCGAGTACTCACCGAACCGCGGAAAGGGCTACGCGCTCGCCCTCGGTGTAGAACAGACCCAGCATCCACTTGTGCTCTTCATGGACGGCGATCTCGATCTTGATCCGTCGGTTATCCCCGGGTATCTGGACCTCATCGAATCCGGGGAGGCTGATGGCGTCGTCGGATCGAAGGTCCACCCGGACTCAGTTGTTGAATACCCGTGGTCCAGGCGGTTGCTGAGTCGCGTGTTCCGCATACTCACGCGCCTGCTCGTCGGACTCGACCTGGGCGATACGCAGACTGGATTGAAGGCGTTTCGCCGAGATGCCATGGCCGATGTTGCGAGTCAATGTGACTCACAAGGTTTCGCATTCGATCTCGAGTTGCTGTGCCGTCTCAATGATCGCGGCGCGACGATCGTCGAGGCACCGGTCGTGCTCGACTATGACTTCACGTCGACGGTCAAGTTCTCCGCCGGCATAGCGGCACTCAGAGACCTGTACCTCGTGAGTCGTTGGCGGCGCAGACAGTCGGGGACGGATTGACTCTGGCTCCGTTGTACCTGTCGTGACGCACCGTGTGCGACGTCGACGAAGAACGACAGAGCCGATGATCCCTATGACCGTGGCCGCAGGGTTCGCCGTAGCGCTCCTACCCACCTGGAAGACGCGAAAAACAAGGGGCTTCGCCTCCTTGCCGATTGAACGACACTGCGGTACAACAAAAGGTGGGTTCGCGCGTGTCAACGCAATCTCGAACCCGGAAGGAGGTGGCAGATCGATGATGGACTCAGCGATCGTGTTCACCTACACGAGGGCGGCACCCGGCCGCGAGAAGGAAGCGCTCGACGCCTTCACCGAAGGCATGGCCTTCTTTGGAACCGCATCCCACGATGGGAAGTGCGGAGATCCGATCAACGTGATGGAGACGACAGGGCGCAGCCTGATAATCGTCCCAGGCGAGTATGGCGCCCTATCGGAACTGATTCGTTCAGAGGAATTCCGGGAGCTGTACACCAAGACGGTATTCGCAGTACCCGACATCGGGTATCAGCTCGGCGCCTTCGGACAAGGCGTCCAGGAGTACATGGCGCGTTGGGCACGCGTCGGTACCGAAATGTCACTGCTGTAGTCGGCAACCTCGGTATTCGGTTCGGAGGGTCGGCG
>CAZWMX010000124.1:0-2448 GCA_964635205.1 uncultured Acidimicrobiaceae bacterium
TTCGGAATGGTCGCTATTGTGACGATATGACCGACTCGAATGTTGCAGTGATTCCAGGTGGCACAGGCTCCGTCGGCTACTGCCTCGTCCCGATGCTCATAGATCGGGGCTTCAAGGTTGCAGCGACCTACCTGATTCCAGAGGAGGCGACGGCCCTCGAGGACAGCATGGACCTCGACGAGGACAAACTCATCATCCGCAGAGTCGACGCCACCGACGCGGAAGCGGTGGAAACCTTCTTCGCTGAGGTGGTTGACAGCTTCGGACCGATCAACGTCATGGCTTCCCTCGTGGGTGGATGGGCCGGCGGTCGTGACGTCGCCGAGACAAGTGAGGTTCGCCTCAATCGGATGCTCGACCTCAATCTCAGGACAGCTTGGAACGTAACCAGGGCAGCGATTCCACTCATGGCCGATGACTGGGGCCGCATCATCCTCATGGGCTCGAAACACTCCCAGGACACACCGGCAGGCCAGGCCGCCTACAACATGGCAAAGGCTGGTGTCCTCGCTCTCTCGCGATCCGTCGCGACCGAGCTCCTCGACACGAACACAACGTGTAACACCCTCCTGCCCTCGGTCATCAACACGGAGGCCACACGCGCTGCGCTTCCCTATGCAGACTATGTCAACTGGCCTCAGCCGAAGGACATCGCTGACGTGATCAACTTCCTTGCAAGCGAGGAATCCAAGGTCATCAACGGCGGCGGGGTTCCGGTGTGGGGATCTGCCCTGATCTGAGGTTCGCATGACACCATCGAGGTCCCGAGGCGAATCACCGCATACGCTCAGGTTCGATGTGGTCATTGTCGGCTCAGGCTTCGGCGGAAGTGTCAGCGCGATGCGCCTGACGGAGAAGGGCTACAGGGTCGCCGTCCTCGAAGCAGGCAAACGCTGGAAGACGGAGGACTTCCCGAAGACGAACTGGAATTCATGGAAATCGCTGTGGTTCCCGAAGCTCGGCATGCGAGGAATCCAACGCATATCGCTTCTCCCCGATGTGATGGTGATGAGCGGGGCCGGCGTCGGCGGCGGCTCTCTTGTGTACGCAAACACGTTGTACGAGCCCCTTGATCCGTTCTACACGGACGATCAGTGGGGAGACATCACCGACTGGAAAGGCGAGCTTCGTCCGCACTACGCCACGGCCCGGCACATGCTGGGCGTCACCGAAAACCCGCTTGACACACCGGCGGACGCAGTGATGCGAAGGGTTGCAGACAAGCTCGGTGTAGGCGACACATACCACCCGACCGATGTCGGCGTGTTCTTCGGGGAGCCGGGTGTCGAGGTGGAGGACCCGTACTTCGGAGGCGAGGGCCCACGCCGCTCCGGCTGCATTGCGTGCGGGAACTGCATGGTCGGTTGCCGTTTCAATGCCAAGAACACACTGGACAAGAACTACCTGTACTTCGCCGAACAGGGCGGCGCCTCGGTGTTCCCCTCCCAACAGGTTGTCGACATCAACCGATCCGAATCGCGCTGGTTGGTTACGGCGCGCAACCCGGGCGCATGGTTCTCGCGCAACGAGGCCACCTATGTTGCGGACCACGTCATCTTCTCCGCTGGTGCGCTCGGGTCAACGCGTCTCCTGCTCGAGCTCAGTGAGCGGGGTCGACTCCCCCGGCTCTCGCAACGAATCGGCTACAAGGCGCGTACGAATTCAGAGGCGATCGTCGGCGCTGTAGCCAAGAACAGGGTCGTCGACTACAGCGAGGGCATAGCGATCACCTCCTCGATCCATCCGGCCGAGGACACCCATGTCGAACCGGTGCGGTATGGACCGGGGTCGAATGCCCTCGGCCTACTGGCCACGCTGATCACCGACGGAGGCGAAGGGACACCACGACAGTTGCGATTCCTGAAGAACATCCTGAAGCACCCGATCAGCTTCATTCGGTCACTCTCGGTGTGGCACTGGTCTGAGAGGGGCATCATCCTCCTTGTGATGCAGACGAGGGACAACAGCATCCGACTACTGCGCAAGAAGGGTTGGTTCCGGACCAGGCTGACAACCACCCAGGGGGAGGGTGAGTCGAATCCGTCGTATATCCCGATCGCAAACGAGACCGCTCGCGTCACCGCCGACGAGATCAACGGCGTCGGGTTCTCTTCGATCAACGAGGTGCTCTTCGACACGCCGACCACGGCCCACATCCTCGGCGGCGCACCGGTCGGCGCGACCGAGGACACCGGAGTCATCGATGCCTACCACAGGGTGTTCGGGCATGAGGGGCTCCACGTCATCGACGGAGCTGCCATAGGAGCGAACCTCGGTGTCAACCCGGCCTTGACCATCACGGCCATGGCCGAACGCGCAATGTCGATGTGGCCGAACAACGGCGATGGCGATGAGCGCCCGTCCCTCGGTGAGCCCTATCGACCGATCGCCTGACGGCCGGCCCTGCTATCGGTGATCGGGGTCGATATGGAGCCTCTTACGAGCAGG
>CAZWMX010000124.1:2548-6963 GCA_964635205.1 uncultured Acidimicrobiaceae bacterium
ACGGCCGGCCCTGCTATCGGTGATCGGGGTCGATATGGAGCCTCTTACGAGCAGGCATGTGCTCGATTTCGAGAGATTCGGACATCGGCGCTTCCTCTGACGTCGTTCGCTGGAACCATCCGGCGTATGCACGAGACCACGGGACTGCCGTTGCGCCGTGAGCAATGACACTCATCGCCACCGCAACGGAAACGACAGCGAGTATGAGAGGTGCCTCCTCTGAACCTTCCTCCAACACCACGGTTCCGGCAAAGACAAGGGATGCAAGCCCGCGAGGACCGAACCATCCGATATACATCACGGTCGGACGCTTCAACCCGGTACCTACGAGCGCGAGTGCGACTGGAATCATCCGGACGATCGTGAGGCTCGCGACTCCGAAGGCAACCATGCTCCAGGTGATCAACGGCACGCTGGGTCCGAGGATCAGGGCACCGAACAGGAAGAACGCCACCATTGTCAGGAGATGAGAGATCCCTTCGGAGAAATCACAGATGTCCGGGTACATCGAGCGGATCAGGCTACCGAACGTGAGCCCTCCCACGAAAGCGGCAATGAAACCGGATCCACCGATCGGATCGGCGACGGCGAATGCCATCAGTGCAAGGATCGGCGCCGCGATGAGACGCCAGTCCCTCGTCATCCAGCCTCTCCGGCCGGCGAACCGAATCGCCAATGCGCCGAGCCAGCCAACGAGGATTCCGGCAACGATCGCCCACCCGATCTCTGCGAGGAACACCGTTACGATTCCACCGGCCGTCTGCATCTCGTTCGCCGCACCGGCAAGAGCGATCGTGAGGAACGGGACCGCTATTCCATCGTTGAGGCCGCTCTCGACGCTGAGACCCTGCCGAACCATGGCAGGCACAGATTTGTTGGCTACAACTGCTTGCCCGAGAGCGGCATCCGTCGGCGCCAGAATGACGGCGATGACCATCGCCTCCCAGAATCCCAGCTGATCGAAGAAGACGAGAGCTGCGAGCACTCCAGAGGCGATCGTGAGGGGAAGCCCGATACCGAGCAGTCGCTCGGGCAGAAACGCCTCTTTCCTCACCGCACGAACGTCGATGACGGCCGCGTCGGAGAAGAGCACGATCACAAGTGTGCCTTCGAGAAGAAGCTGCACAAACCCGCTGCCAAGATCCAAAGTGACAAGGTCGAGCGCGCGCGGCCCCACGATCAGTCCGAACACCATGAAAAGCATCGGACCCGTGACGGAGGTTGTTGCGAGACGCTTGGAGACCAACGCATACGCAAAGAAGAACCCGCCGAACAGAGCAAGACTGAACACGCCGCGATACTAGGCGAAAACCGCGTACCCAGGGTTCCAGTGCATCGTTTTCGGATGCCTCAGCCCACAGAATGGAGTGCGGCCCGCGATGGATTCGTCGCTTCGCCCACTAACATTCTTGGGACATGTTCAAACGGTCCAGAACGGCGCAGGGACACACCCAAATCGCTGCCCTACTTGCGGCCGCCGCTCTCGTCCTGGCTTCATGCAGCACCGTGCGACCAACCGCGGAGGAGTGGCAGCCGACCTGGGACCAGGCTCTGGCTGCCATCCCAAGCGAGTCAGTGGTCGGCGAGAACCCCTCCAAGGCCATCTGTGACAAAACGCTGGCCTCTCTTCGAATCAACCGGGCCCGTCTGTTCCCGACACCGGATCTGGCGATCGATGACACGGTGCGAGACTGGGTCGATATCGCCGAGGATGCGTTCTTCGAGTGCCCTCCCAGGAATGAGCGCGTCGGCAGCTTCGCGCAAGCCTATGGATTGCTGCGCCGGTTCCAGAATGAGATCGAATCGGTGCTGGAGATGGACCGAGCCTCTTGAAACAGGTGAGTTCGCGTCGACCACGCGTTCGCACGAATCAGGACACGACGGTCGCACGTCGCTGCTCCGGTACGCGGGACAAAATCAACACGGCGATAGCAGCCATGATTGCACCGAAGGTGAAAGCCGCCGCGGGACCGTAGACCGCCCATATACCTCCGAACACGACGCTTGCCGGTAGTGCACCGATACCGACGGCGCCGTTGTAGTAGCCGAAGGCTGATCCCCTGAGGTCTGCCGGCGCCAGCCCGGCGACCCATGCCCGCTCCACCGGTTCGGTCACACCGAAGTAGAGCCCGTACGCGAGGAACAGGCCAATGAGAATCACCGTCGACGACGCAATTGCCATACCCAGATATATGGCTGCGTAGAAGATCCATCCGAGGAGCACCAGCGGCTTGCGCCCCAACCGGTCCGAGAGCCTCCCGCCGACGAGGTTGGAACCCATCTTGACCAGACTGAACAAGGACCACAGCAGCGCGATCCACACTGCCGACACCCCCGCATTGCCCAGGCGCAGCAACAGAAATGCGTCTGCGCTGTTCCCGAGGGTGAACACCACGACGGCAGCCATCAGCGTCCAGTAACCCGCCCCCAGCTCTCCGCCGCGTGAGAACACGGACCTGCCGGTGGTTGTGATCGGTTCGGTTTGGGTGGGTTCCTCGACCATCCGTGCTATCACGAATATCACGATGATCGCTGGGATGGCGGCAAGGAGGAACACCGATCGCAAACCCAGTCCCACCCACAACAGGGCCGCGGCCACGAGGGGACCCAAGACCGCGCCGAAGTGATCCAGGCTGCGATGGACTCCGTAGGCGGCGCCGCGGCTCTCAACAGGGGTCACGTCGGCGATGAGGGCATCACGAGGCGCCGTTCGGATGCCTTTTCCGACACGATCC
The DNA here is from genome assembly GCA_964635205.1 of uncultured Acidimicrobiaceae bacterium. GTDB lineage: Bacteria > Actinomycetota > Acidimicrobiia > Spongiisociales > UBA5794 > B3-G11. The sequence goes on from CAZWMX010000124.1 coordinate 5,284, forward strand.
GCGAACCGGATGCCGACAACGAACGGCCATGTCGTGGCGAAGGCGAGGAGCGGACGAACGGCTCCTGCGATACCGTAGCCGGCGTAGATGAACGGCTTTCGGCGCTTGACTCTGTCTGTCCACCAACCCGACACGATCTTGAGGACGGCAGCCGTCGATTCGGCCACACCCTCGACAACACCGAGGGCAAACGCTCCTGCGCCGAGCACCGTTGTGAGGAACACAGGAATGAGCGGGTAGATCATCTCGCTCGAAAGATCGGTGAACATGCTGACAAGACCGAGCGCGACCACGGTCCTGGGTACACCCCTCGTGACTCTCTTGAATCGGCTCACGGTCGCTCCCTCACCCACGAGATGACATGGACAACTCTAGACAACAAGTGCTAGTATAGCAATTGTTATTGCAGCATACGTTAGGAGGTATGTGATGAATCCCGAGGCAACACGTTTTGATGATCTGTTGAGATCCCTCAAGGACGCCAGGCTCGCCGACGAGGATGTGCACCGCCGCGACGCCTCGCTCGAGGAACGGACGGCCTCCCACGAAGCTCTCCTGAAGGTGCGTGCCGAGATTGCGAGTCTCCGTGCCGAGACAGGGCTCGAGCCGATGGAGACCTCCGGTTTGCATGACTCGCGTACGAGAAGGGGCACTAATGTCGCTGGGAGCACCGCCACCACAGGGAGCTTCGGTGAACGACCCAGCTGAGGCTGACATGCCCGAGAGTTCCAACGAATCGCTGCCTCAGTGGCTGTTTCTCGCCTACAAGGTCCCGTCAGAACCGTCTTCGAACAGGATCTCCATCTGGAGAGAACTCAAACGCCTCGGTGCGTACTATCCCCAGCAGGCGGTCAGCATTCTGCCGGGCCGTACCGAGATCCGAGAACAGATCAGTGACATTCGCCGGCGAGTTGCAGACATGGGCGGAACCGACACGTACCTCGAGATCCCGTATCTGCCGGACCAACAGCACAACGAGCTTGTCGACACCTTCCTCGGGCTGGCAGCCCGGGAGTATGCCGAGATCGTCGAGGAGTGCGAATCCAAGTTCGTGAAGGAGATCGAGTTCGAGCGCTTTCGCGAGAACTACACGTTCGAAGAAGTCGAGGAGATCCGACAGGACCTCGACAAGATCACGCGCTGGCTCGGTGATGTCGCTGCACGCGACTGGTTCGAAAGCCCCGCCCGAGCAGAGGCAGAGCGCTGGGTGAAAGAATGTGGCGCACTCCTCGAGGCCTTCGAAGCCGACGTGTATGCCCACACCGAAGGCAGCGACGAGCGAGGCTGAGGCACGTCAAGAGCCACAGAGACACCCTGGCCTCGGATTCCAACCACATGATCGTGGTGAATTGCAACTCTTCAAGATGTGAAAAGGACCCCAGGCTATCGCCCTGTCGCGAGAAGAGAAGGTGCGGCTCAGGGATCGCGGCGGATTGTGCATGGACATTGTCCGAAGTTGGACAGTCTCGGAACCGCTGGGTGGGGTCGGTAGTTGCCCCTGTGGCGGACACTGGTACAACCGGAGGGATTTCATGCGTCGATCGTGGATGGTTCTTGGAGTAGGTCTCGCGTTGGTGGGTGCCGCTTGCTCAGGAGTTTCTCAGGCTGAAACTTCTCAAACCGACACTTCTCAAACCGACACTTCTCAAACCGACACTTCTCAAACCGACACTTCTCAAA
>CAZWMX010000125.1:0-6919 GCA_964635205.1 uncultured Acidimicrobiaceae bacterium
CCGTCGCGAACGGCGGGATTGTGGTGAACCCCAACCGCACGATGACCGTGACCTACCTCATCCGCGACGAGGCGGTGTGGTCAGACGGTGTGCCCATCTCGGGCGATGACTTCCAGTTCACCCTGGACACGGCCCTCGCCATCGAGGCGGAGTCTTCACCGGGGCGGGGACCCTACACCGACGCAGTGATTATCGCCTCTGAGGTCGGCGACAAGACGTTCTCGCTGACCTTCCGACGTCCGACCATGAAACACGAGGCACTCTTCCAATGGCTGATCCCGAAACATGCCGTCGAGGACTCCGAGTTCGCCGAGGACTGGAATACGACGACGTGGCCATCCGGCGGACCTTTCGTCCTCGACACCTTCGAGAAGAACAAGACCGTCACCCTTGTCCGAAACGACAAGTACTGGAAGACTGACCCGGCGACAGGTCTCGAACTCCCCTATCTCGACCGCGTCGAGTTCGTCTTCATCCCTGAAACCGAGGAGATTCTCGACGCTTTCACGACCCGCAATGTCGATGTCATTCAACCGCCACCCAATGTCGATTGGATCAAGCGGCTGGAATCACAAGGCGACAAGGGCGCTGTTGTAGAGGTGCTTGCAGGACCCGTGTGGGAACACATCAACTTCCAGTTCAGCGACGACAGGCTCGAACTCTCCCCGATCTCGTGCAACGACAACCTCGCCTTCCGAAGGGCTATTGCACACGCCATAGACCGTGAAGCTGCGGCAGAGGAGGCATATCGGGGTTATGGCAGGGTCATGCAGTCCTACGTCGAGGCGTACACGCCATCTCTCTCGACAGGAGCGTGGAGTCGATACGACTACAACCCTGAGACGGCTCAGGCGCTCTACCAGTTGGCTGTCGAAGAGACGGGCATCGAGTGCGCCGCTGTGTACCACACGACATCCAACGGCGACATACGGATCCGATGGGCGAAGATGTTCGCCGAGATGATGGAGGACGCCGGTATTCCTTTCGACCTCGATCTCAGGGACTCATCTGTGTTCTTCGGTGAAATGCTCGACGACGGAACCTGGGACATCGGGGAGTGGGCATGGGTCGGATCACCCGGGCTGGCAGGACTCATCGGTATCCACGACGTCTTCGATCCGAATGGCCTCCCGCCCAAGGGCTCGAACTTCTACCGGTGGGGCACTCGGGGGTCGGATGTCAGGGACGACTCCACGAAACGGTTCGCTGAGATCGTCAAGGAGATGAATGCAACGGTCGACGAGACCCAGATCATTGCGCTCGTCAGGGAAGCCGAGGAGATCCTTGCGGACCAGGTCGTCATCATCCCCCTTTCGTCGAGATTGGTGGCCGGCGCCGTATGGGCTGACGAGATCGGCGGCTTCAAGATGAATCCATCTCAAGCGTCCCACACCTGGAACATCGAGTTCTGGTATCGGACCGACCGCTGAGGATGAGTTCCAGCCTCAGGTAACCGGTTCCATGACATCCTCGTCTTCACGCACAGAGGCTGCGACGTACTCGACACCTGCCACGATGAGCAGCAGTATCACGAGACCCAGAACGGCCAGCCAGACAGATAGCGGCGGACCGATCAGAAGAAAGCCGATCACGATCGCTGCAGCTCCCCACTCGATGAGCCGACGATGTGATGCGATAAACGCCGCGACTGACGAGACCGAACCGTCCTCGCGCGCCGATTGACCCGTGGTGCCGACAGCAGAACGAATCGTCACAGCTCCTTCGGAATCGCCCATGATCCATGCCACGAGGATGACGATTCCGCCCAGAACCAGGACAACCCATGTCTGCTGAACGAACCCACGGAAGATGATGTCCCATGCGGCCTCGGCGCCAGCCTTCTGAATCGGATCCTCAACTCCACCTGTGAGCGCAGACCTTGCATATCTCATGTCGATGAGCGAGAACACCATCGCAAACACGGTTGCTCCGCCGATCCACTTCGAGATCCTCCTACGGTCCGTCGCCACCCCGATCGCCGCAACCAGGAGACCGATCGTCAGGAGGAAGAGGGCCCATCGCACGGAGTACATCACATCTACGACGAAACTGATCAATCCCGAATCGGGCAGTTCGAACAACTCAACCCTGAGGTCACGGTCGGTTCCCTCGAGAACATTGAATCCACGAATGTCAAGATCTTCGGTGATCCGAGCACCGATCGCGGCGAGGTCGAGGACCGCGACACCGTCTTCCTCGACCAATACACCAGACTCAAGGGCTCCAACATACGCCAACGCGATCTTGTGGACACCTGTGAGTGCGGCGCTCCAGACGGTGGTGAACGCGTCTGAACGGATGATCTCCGTAGCGATGCCCGTGATCAGGTCCTTGATCCCGTTCGTCAGCGGAACGGCGATGAACTCGATCCCATCCGGAAGCGTCTCCGCGATCACATCAGTGACCTCGTAGGACTCGATGATCGCGTCTGCGGTCCTGTTCGCCAATGCCAGGGAAACAGCCTCGTCGCGGGGAAGTGGCTCAAGCGCCCCGACGAAGCTGTCGGTGTCGAGAACGGTTCTCGTCAGCCACGCGGCATGGTTGGCTGTGAGCAACACGACGCCGAACAGGATCACGAGGGCGATCGCTATGCCCATTCGGGTCGAGCTCTCGGTCGATGGTCGCTCCCGAGCGACGGTGTCCTCAGTCATGCGTCGAATCTAACAGCGATGGCTACTCAGCAAGTCTCCGGAGACACCGCCCATGCACCGCGTGATACCGTGACCGTAGAAGTCCTCGTGGGAGATACAGCATGGCAGACGAAACCGGCGGCGACCCGTCAGGCGACCGGGAGTACAAGGAGAGCGGACTCCCGCTCGGGCTGATCATCACGGGTATTGTCGCCGTCGCCGCGGTGATCTTCATCCTCCAGAACCGCGAAACCGTCAAGATGGAGTTCCTCTTCTTCAGCGGATCTGTCCCGCTGTCACTGGTGATAATCATCGCAATGGCTCTTGGCGCCGTACTCGGCTGGTTCAACGGGCACATACGGAGACGCCGGAAACGGCGAGACGCCTGAACCCGCCGAGAGCGCGACTAGGCTGCTCGATCGAAGCGCTCATCCAGAGCGGTGGAGGGACAGGCCCTGTGAAACCGCGGCAACCGATGTGTTCGGTGCCAATGCCTGATCGATGAGATGTCAACGAGCGGTCACCCGCTCGAGGCGCGTGAGCGTTTCGAGACGAGAGGAGCCGCGATGGTCGAACCAAGTGAACCCTTCTGCAGGTCCGCTCTTCAACTTCGTCGCGGACTCAGAGCAACACATTGCCCCTCCTTCTCCTCTCTCCCCTCTCTGCTTCGTCGCTTCGCTCCTCGCGTCTCTCCCGCGGCGGGGAGAGACGAAGGATCGGAATGCTCCCAGCTGAAGGGGGGACCACTGTGACCGACTACATCGACACCCTTTCAAAACGGGTTGTTGTCTTCGACGGCGCGACGGGCACCTGGCTCCAGACACAGGACCTCACAGCCGACGACTTCGGTGGCCCGGATCTCGAAGGCTGCAACGAGATCCTCAACGTCACCCGCCCCGACGTCATCGAGTCCCTCCACCGCTCCTACCTGGATGTCGGAGCGGACGTCGTCGAGACGAACACCTTCGGTGCCTTCGGGGCTCCACTCGGCGAGTACGGCCTCGACGCCAGGACTTACGAGATCGCCGCGGCCGGTGCATCCATAGCCAGACGGGTTACAGATGAATACGACGGCAGATTCGTCGCAGGTTCCATCGGTCCGGGCACGAAGTTCCCAACCCTCGGACAGATCGCCTACGCAGACCTCCGCGACCAGTACGAGATCGAAGCCGCAGGGCTCATCGACGGAGGGGTCGACCTGCTCGTCATAGAGACACAGTTCGACCTCCTCTCCGTCAAGGCGGCCATCACCGGAGCCCGCCGTGCCATGCGGTCGTCGGGGCGCGACGTGCCCCTCCAAACACAGGTGACGATCGAGTTGACCGGCCGTATGTTGCCGGGGACCGAGATCGGTGCCGCGCTCGCCTCGATCGAAGCGCTCGGTACAGATGTGGTCGGCATCAACTGCGCAACCGGGCCGGTGGAGATGTATGAACCGATTCGCTTCCTGTCGCGCCACGCGACCGTGCCGATATCGGTGATCCCGAATGCCGGCCTACCGACCGTGGTCGACGGTGAGATGCACTACGACCTCGGTGCGGCAGATGTCGCCGACCATCTCGCGACATTCGTAGAGGAGTTCGGCGTCAGCGTCGTCGGAGGATGCTGCGGTACGACACCGGAGTACATAGCCACCCTTGTCGACGGTGTTGGCCGGAGAGCACCCGCGGAGCGCCACCCAACTCGTATCCCCGCCGTCACATCTACGTACTCATCGGTTTCCCTCCGCCAGGACACATCGTTTCTGATCATCGGCGAACGGACCAACGCCAACGGGTCGAAGGCGTTCCGAGACGCCATGCTCGCGGAGGACCTCGACGCCTGCGTCGCCATCGCAGAGAGCCAGGTCGCTGAGGGAGCGCACCTCTTGGACCTATGCGTCGACTACGTCGGTAGAGATGGCGCCACGGACATCGCTTCCATCGCCCGGCGATTCTCGACCGACATCGCTGCTCCGGTCGTCATCGATTCGACCGAACCCGAGGTCATGCAGGCAGCGCTCGAGCAGTTTGGGGGGCGGTGTGTTCTCAACTCTGCAAATCTCGAATCTGGTGACGCACCCGGATCTCGCCTCGACGGCGTGTTCACCCTCGCCAAGGAGCACGGGGCCGCTGTGATATGCCTGCTCATCGACGAACGAGGCCAGGCACGCGACCTCGAGTGGAAGATGGAGGTTGCTCATCGACTGTACGGCATCGCGACCGGGCGATACGGGCTTCTGGCTGAGGACCTCATCTTTGATCCGCTGACATTCCCTCTGTCGACAGGCGACGACGATCTCAGGCGTGACGGCATCGCAACAATCGATGCGATCAAACGAATCAAGTCTGAGCTTCCGGGCGTGAGCACGGTTCTCGGCGTGTCAAACGTATCGTTCGGCCTCAGACCGGCTGCCAGGAGAGTTCTCAACTCAGTTTTCCTCCACGAGTGCCTCAAGGCCGGACTCGATGCAGCCATCATCCATGCGGGCAAGATCACCCCTCTCTCAGCGATTGCGGAAGACCACCTCGAGGCATGCACCGACCTGGTCTATGACAGGCGGACGGATGACTACGACCCACTCGAGGTGCTGCTCAAAGCGTTCGAGACGGTCACTGAGGCCAGCACCACAGCAGACCCGTTCGAGGGTCTGGCCCTCATGGACCGCCTCGAGCGGAGAATCGTCTCCGGTATTGCCGTTGGCCTCGAGGATGACCTCGACGAGGCGCTTGACTCGACAGACGCGCTGACGATCATCAACGACGTGCTCCTCGCCGGAATGAAGACCGTCGGGGAGCTTTTCGGTGCTGGAGAGATGCAGCTGCCGTTCGTGCTACGTTCCGCCCAGACGATGAAGACGTCGGTCCGTCATCTCGAGCCTCACCTCGACAAGGCGGATTCGGCAGATCGCGGCAGCATCGTTCTTGCAACCGTTTCAGGCGATGTTCACGACATAGGCAAGAACCTCGTGGACATCATCCTCACCAACAACGGCTATCGCGTGTACAACCTCGGCATCAAGATCTCGATCGCAGAGATGATCGAGACGCTCCAAGAACATGACGCCGATGCGATCGGCATGAGTGGTCTCCTTGTCAAGAGCACACTCATCATGCGTGAGAATCTCGACGAGCTGTCTCGCAGGGGCCTCGACGAAATCCCCGTTCTTCTCGGCGGAGCGGCACTCACCCGCAGCTACGTCGAGGACGACCTGGCACAGCGCCATGGAGGGCCCGTCATCTATGGCAAGGACGCGTTTGCCGGTCTCGATGCAATGGAGTGGATCACTGGTCGAGGCGACGAACCAACTTCCCCAAGACGCGTGTTACCCGAAGTCGACCGCGAAACAACGGATCACGGGTCCGCTCCAGAGCGATCTCCTGAAGTGGCAGATGACAACCCAATTCCCGATGCGCCCTTCCTCGGGTCACGCGTCGTCAAGGGAATTGAACTCGACGACATCGCGAAGTATCTCAACACCACGGCGCTGCTCCGAAACCAGTGGCAGTACCGACCCGAAGATGGAGAGACAGACGCCCAGTTCAAGGAGCGCCTCGCTCCCGAGCTACGGCATGCGCTCACCGTCGCGCGTGCTGAGGACCTCCTCCAGCCCCAGGTCGTGTATGGCTACTTCCCTGTGTCCAGCGACGGCGATCAGGTCATCGTGTGGACAGACAAGGCTCGTACACAAGAGCACACACGGTTCCGATTCCCAAGGCAGTCCGGGCCACCATGGCTGTGCATCGCCGACTACTTCAGGCCCGCAAGCTCGGAGCACACCGATGTCGCGGCGTTCCACATCGTCACGATGGGATCAGCGGTCTCCGAGCGAACCGCACAGCTCTTTTCCGAGGACAGGTACGAGGAGTACCTGAAACTCCACGGACTCGGCGTCGAAATGACCGAGGCCCTTGCCGAATACTGGCATGCGCGGGTGCGGGAGGAACTCGGCATCGGAGGAGAAGATGACCCAACGATCAGGGGTCTCTTCCGACAGCGCTATCGAGGCGGCAGGTACTCGTGGGGATACCCGGCCTGCCCGGATCTCGAGGACAATCTCACCGTTGCGAACCTCCTCGGGGCACACCGGATCGGCATCGAGGTCGGGCCGGAGACCGGGTTTCAGTACCAGCCGGAGCAGACAACGTCGGCGATCATTTGCCACCACCCACAGGCAAAGTACTTCATCGCCCGCAAACCAAGGGAGTTGCGAGATACTCAGTAGGGCCCGATCTCTTGTCCATCTGAGCGCGGTCGGAGGCACTCTCGGCAACGGGTGGAGTCCTGCGGTACTCGGTCAGCGAGCCATC
>CAZWMX010000126.1:0-2462 GCA_964635205.1 uncultured Acidimicrobiaceae bacterium
AAGGCGGAAGGCGGAAGGCGGTGGGCAGTCTCGATGCGCGACTCGCGTAGTCTCGTGAGATGACTGATATCCCCTTCGATCTTCCCATCGTGCCGATGGAGGCCAAGGTGCGCACCACCTGGCCAATCGATGGTTGGGCGTATGAGCCCAAGTGGGATGGGTTCCGTGCGATTGCTGCCAACGACGAAGAACCGAGGGTCGATTCGAGGAAGCAGAAGCCGCTCCTTCGGTATTTTCCCGAGCTCGCGTCGGTGGTCGAGAGCCTTCCGCCGGGGTGTGTGGTTGATGGTGAGGTGCTCGTGGTCGAGCACGACCGCCTCGCCTTCGACATGCTCCAGGCGCGTATCCATCCGGCCGCGAGTCGCATCGAGAAGCTGTCGAATGAGATTCCCGCGACACTGATCGCGTTCGATCTGTTGGCGGATCGAGGCGAAGATCTGCGGTCGGCTCCCTTCTCGGAGCGGCGCGAGCGCCTGACAGCGCTCATGGTCGACGTTGATGCCGCTTGGAGGTTGACCCCATCCACCATCGACCTCGCACAAGGGAAGCGGTGGTTCGACGAGTTCGAGGCGTCAGGCTGTGACGGAATCGTCGCCAAGGCACTTGCGGGTCCCTACGTCGAGGGCAAACGAGAGATGGTCAAGATCAAGCATCGGCGGTCGGTCGACTGTGTTGTTGGTGGCTATCGGATCCACAAGGACGGGGACAAGATCGGCTCACTCCTGCTCGGGCTGTATGCGCCAAGCGGTTCGTTGGCGTTCATGGGGCATTGTTCAGGGTTCACCAACTACGACCGTGTCGAATTGCTCGCGAGGTTCGAGGCTCTCCGAGATGAGGCGTCGTTCGGCGACGATGTGCGGTCCCCTGGAGCAGCGAGCCGCTGGTCCGCCGGCAAGGACCTCTCGTGGGTACCCGTCGAGCCCGGTGTTGTGGTTGAGATCTCATACGACCAGCTCACCGGACATCGCTTCCGCCACGCCACTCGATTCGAGCGCTGGCGTCCGGGCAAGGATCCCCAGGACTGCACTTTCGACCAACTCGAACGCCCGCAAGGCCCGGGGTTCCTCGAGGTTGTGGGCGCCGGTTAGCCGACCGACACCTCCTCGACATCAGGCGGGCCTCGTGCGGTAGAGCGGAATCAGAGGTGTGAGGGCGAGGGCGGCGCCGATCACGGCCACCATCGTGTAGGACGCGTTCGCAAAGATGACGCCGGACACCGCAGCACCGAGCCCTCCGCTGATCCAGGTGATTGCATCTGCGGTGCCCTGGATCTTCAACCGATCTGCAACGGGTAGACCCGTCTGGAGCCCGGTGCTCGCTGCCACGAACCCGAAGTTCCATCCAACACCGAGCAGGAACAGGCCGACTACGAGTATCACGGTGTTGGCAGTTGGCGCCGCGGTGGCGATCAGCGAGGCCAACAGCAGCGTCACCATGGCAAGCATGATGATCCGGCGAGGACCGTACCGATCGACGAGCTTTCCGGTGATCGGGGCAATGGCGAACATTCCCAGGGTGTGGGCCATCATCACGATGCCGACGGTCCCGAGGTCCCCGTCATTGGCACGGATGTGAAGGGGCGTCATCGTCATGACCAACACCATCACGATCTGGCTGGTAACGAGGGCAACGATGGCGAGACGGACGGTCGGTATCGACAGGATGTCACGGAGATGTGACGGCTCACCGGGGTGCTCCGACTCAGGGGCGATCGTGAGCGTGAGGGGCTCGGGCCGTAGCCCGATGAACATGAGCGCTGCTGCGAGGCCGAATCCGATGACACCAACGATGATCGGGCCGATCAGCTGATCGAAACCGGCGAGTGACGCCGCGGCGCCTGTTGGGCCGAGGAGGAGCGGGCCCGCAACGGCGCCGATCGTTGATGCCCATACGATGAGGCTGATCGCCGACGCCCTCCGCTCCGGTTGGCGTAGGTCTCCGGCCGCGAACCTCGCGAGCTGCGACACACTTCGGCCGAAGCCGAGGACGGCCATTGCGATCAACAGGATGGGCAGGCTGCCAATCCCGACGGACATCGCTGCGAGGATCGAGCCGACCATGGCGAACGCGAATCCGATGGAGAAGGCCCGCCTGCGCCCGATCTTGAAACTGAGCGCCGAGAGTGTCGCAGCACCCACCGCTGTACCGATCGTGCCCATTGTGTTCGGCAGCCCTGAGAGACTTGCGGAGCCGGTTACCTGTTCGGCGACGAGCGATGCAACGGTGACCACTCCTATGAAGGCGGTTGAGCTCAGAGCGTTGCCGGCAAAGAGCATACCGATGAGGCGGGAACGAGTTCGTCTGTTGGCTTCGGTAGGCACGGCTGTGAACGGTAGGCCGATCACTCGCCTGGGGTCACTCACCGGGAACCGAAAGCTCGCTGCGCTCCCGACCGCTTCGCTCTACGTAGTACGACCGCTCGCTTGCACTCGCTCACGATGAACGACTTTTCGTCGTCTGTC
>CAZWMX010000126.1:2562-6838 GCA_964635205.1 uncultured Acidimicrobiaceae bacterium
TCTGTCATCCGTCGTCGGTCATCTTCCGCTTCGATGGTTGAACCCTCGGTGGTTCACCGGGCATCTTGGGGTAGTGCGGGGGCCACGGGGCATCCCCGATACCGTTCTTCTCGTCCTCCATCACCCATTTGATGCCCTTGTCGATACGACCCGCAGCCCCATCGATTCCGTGGGTCAGATCTCGCACGTCTGCCCAGCGATCCTTGAACGACATGAGGTTGAAGAGGTCCGGTGCCATGTCGTCGAGCTCGTGCCACTCGAACGGTGTCGATACCCAGCCGGTCTGGCGTATCGAGTACGCAGATGCCATCGTCTTGTCTCGTGCGTTCTGGTTGTAGTCGATGAAGACACCCGACCGTTCTTCTTTCCACCATGCAGTTGTTGCGACGGGGTTGCGCCGCTCGGCTTGTCGTGCGATCGCCAGACATACCCGCCTCACCGCGTAGTACGTCCAGCGCGGCTCGATGCGAATGTTGATGTGGATCCCACGGCTTCCCGACGTCTTCGGCCATCCGACTAGGTCGAGGTCATCGAGGATCTCTCGGATCGTGTGGGTGACGTCGATCACGGCGTCGAATCCGAATTCGTCGGTGGGGTCGAGATCGATGCGTAGCTCGTCTGGGTGGTCGAGATCTGACGAACGTGCGTTCCAGGGATGGAGGTCGAGGCAGTTCATCTGAGCCAGCCACACAACGTCTTGGGCCTCGAGGGGCAGAAACATCCGGCCGGGTCTTGCCGAAGGAAAGACGACGTCGACAGCGGATCTTGCCGAGTCGGGCACTCGTTTCATATAGAAGGGCTCGCCCGAAACACCCTTTGTCCAACGCTTGAGCATCGTCGGGCGGTCGTGAACACCGCGTAAGGCTCCTTCGCTGCACATGACGAAGTGCTCGGCGATGTCAAGTTTTGTCCACCCCTCTTCGGGAAACACGATCTTGTCCGGGCTCGAGATCCGGACACGCACACCATTCGCTTCAACGTGGGCTTCGGCTGCCATTGGATGATTATGCCAAAGGGCTCCCCATTACCGCACAGTCACGACGGCGAGAATTAGGCTGCCCGTGACAACGAGAGGGAGAACGATGTCCGAGGTTGAGATCGACGTCTACGACTACAACGAAGACCTGAAGAACGCGTGGTGGCTGTTGCTGGTATCCGGCATCGTGTCGGTGATCGTCGGTGGTCTGCTCATCTTCTGGCCTGGTGCAACGATCACGGTTGTCACGGCGATCGTTGGTTTCTTGATGATTGTCACCGGTCTTGTCAGATTCTTCGTGGCCGTGTTCGATTCACATGCCGAGGACCGCTGGCTCATGGTCTTTGCAGGGATCATCGGCATCGTGCTTGGTGTGGTCGTCATGAAGAACCCGGAGGGCACGATCAAGGTCATCGCCCTGATCGTTGCCGTCTTCTGGTTGATCGCAGGCCTCGTCGACTTCTTCAGAGGTCTCACGAATTCGTCCCTTCCCGACCGAACGATTCGAATCATCTTCGGGCTCACGTCGGCGCTGTTCGGTGTCGTGATCCTGGTATGGCCGGCCATCACGATCGGTGTCTTCGCGATCCTCGCGGGCATCTACTCGGTCTTCTTCGGTGTACTCGAGATCATTGCATCGTTCCAGATCAAGAACTCCTAGCTCCCGCGAGTCTGTCGAAGGAGTCAACGATCGCGTCGGTGAGTTGGTCCTTGCGGTACCAGATCGCGGTTGCGTGACCGCCACGCACGACACGAAGTTCAGAGCCCGGCCAGTGGTCTGACAGCGCTTCAACGGCAGTAGCGGGGACGTACCCATCGTGCGAAACCTGTACCACCACGGCGTGTTGTGTGTGTGGTGCGGGTTCCACGTTGAGAACCGATATCGACCCGAGCGTCGATCTCAGCTTCCCTTCCTGAGATCGGCCGCCGAGCGCATCCCACGCGATACCGTCGCGCAGCACGCCGTCGAGGAAAACAGGACCCGGCGAGTGTGATGCCGCAAGGGGTGCCGCCGCGACCGGGACCGGCATGGTCGCTGCGACGATCGCTGCTGTGTTCCCGCCCATCGAGTAGCCGGATATCCCGATGTCCCATCCGTCGTCGTGGAACCACATGAGGATTCCGCGTGCCTCGTTCACCGCCGCTGCACCCATCACCATGAAGTCCGACACTGTTCGGATCGGCTGTTCATGTTCGGGCATCGGACGGCGGCTTCCGTAGTACGGGTTCTCGAGGATGATCGACCGAATGCCCTTTCGTGCGAGATGGCCGGCCATGGCAACCCGAACTTTTGGATCGTGTTCGTTCCACGCGGGCATGAGAACGGCGACGCGGTTGGTTTCTTCCGGCGGGCTGACCGAGATCACCGATCCTTGCCGTGAACGCATCGGTAGGCGGTCCGAGGGGCTGACGAAAGTCCCGTGAGCCACCTCGAGTCCGTACTTCTCCATGTCGTGCGAAAGCCAGTTGACCTGCAGTGGTTGCGGAATTGTCTCTGCAATCGGTGCGGGCGTGAGCGATGTCTCGTCGCCCCAGCCCTCCGTGAAGAACTTGAGCCTCGCCGGCCCGCGAGACAGGACCGTGCCACCTGCCCTGTCGATCGGATGGATCACGAGTCTGATGTGAGCATCGCGCTCGCCTCTGGGTAGAGACGCCGTTTCACGGTTCGGAGCGTGCTCGGGTTCTTGGATGTCATGGTTGCTGCGAGCTCGATAGCTTCGGGTACAACGTCCTCCTCTGCTGCGACGCGGTTGACGACGCCAAGGGCAGCTGCCTCGGCGCCACCGATCTGCCGACAGCTCACCACGAGATCGTGTGCGGCCGGTTGTGGCACCTTGCCCGAGATGAGTGCAGACATGCCCGGCGTGAACGGAATACCGACATCGATGGATGGGAGACTCATGTAGCCGCGGTCGCTTCGCATTATTCGATAGTCATGGGCCAGAGCGAGGAGTGCACCTCCGGCGATTGTGTGGCCATTCAGTGCGGCAACCGTGATGAACGGCGCAGTGAGGATACGTCCGAGGAGCCTGTCGAACCGGTTCATGAACGCGATGCGCTCGGCATCGGAATAGCCGCCGACTTCGTCCAGGTCGAGACCCGTGCACCAGAAGCGATCGGACCCTGTGACGACGAGAGCACGTGGTACATCGGTTTCCTCGACCCGATCGAGCACGTCGGACCACGCGTCAATGGTTGGCGAGGCTATGAGGTTCTCGCCGCTGTCCATCGTGAAGACCCAGACCGAACCGTGCTGGGTGAGGTTCCAATCGATCATGGGAGAACCGTAGACCGAGAACCGTAAACCGCAAGCCGCAGGATCAGAATCGGTAGGCGGTGTTCGGTAGTCGGAATGCTGTGTACCATTGGGAAATGAGAATGGTTCTCAAAAGTCGAGTGGTCGGTCTGGTCGTGGTTGCGATCGCCTTGCTGGCCTCTGCGTGCTCATCGGTTGGTGAGTCGGAGAACGTCGGAGGTGTCAGCGTCGTCGCCACGACAACGATGCTCGGAGACATCGCACGCAACATCGTTGGTGATGATGGCTCCGTTGAGGTCCTTCTCCCTATCGGAGCGGGTGCTCACGATTTTGAGCCTTCGTCATCCCAGGTAGCAGCCATCTATGCAGCGGATCTCGTGTTGGCCAACGGGCTGGCTCTGGAGGCGGGTCTTTCCGATGTTCTTCAGACCGCGCGAGCGGATGGTATCAATGTGATCGAGGTCGGCGAGCGACTCAACCCCGTGACGTTGGGAGACCGTGAGCCGTGCAAGGAAGAAGCCGACGACGGTGCTGGTGGCGGACGCGATCACGGAGCATGTGACCCCCACGTCTGGTTCGATCTCGATCGTGATGTCGACACCGCTCGTATAGTCGCCGACTCGTTGACCACGGTTGACTCCTCCGTCGACTGGGGGGCTCGGGCTGATTCCTACAGCAAAGAGCTATTCGAAGCCGACAGGCGGATCATCGATATTCTCGACGTGATACCTCCTGCCGATCGGCTGATCGTCACGAACCATGACTCGCTCGGATACTTTGCCGAGCGGTATGGCTTCATCGTGGTCGGGACCGTGATCCCTGGAGGATCAACGCTGTCCGAACCGAGCTCCGCGGATCTTGCAGAGCTCGTTCGTGTGATCAACGAGACAGGGGTCTCGGCGATCTTCGCGGAAACCACTGAATCAACGGCGCTTGCCGAGGCGATCGCAAACGAGGTCGACCACGATGTCAAGGTCGTTCCGTTGTACACCGGCTCTCTCGGGGAGCCGGGGTCGGGAGCCGACACCCTGATCGGCATGCTC
>CAZWMX010000127.1:0-6741 GCA_964635205.1 uncultured Acidimicrobiaceae bacterium
GACCTCATCCAGGAGGGCAACCTCGGACTCATCCGGGCGGTCGAAAAGTTCGACTGGCGCAAGGGTTTCAAGTTCTCGACGTACGCCACATGGTGGATCCGCCAGGCGATGCAGCGTGCCGTCGCTGAGAAGTCCCGCACGGTTCGCCTTCCAAACTCGCTCCACGACACCCTCCTCACCCTCAACGGGACGAGGAACCGCCTGCTCTCTGAGCTCGGCCGCGAGCCAAGTTCGAAAGAGCTCTCGGAAGAGTCGGGCCTGAAGCTCGACCAGGTTCTCGAGGCACAGCTCGTCGCCGACTCGGTCTCGCTCGAGGCTCCGGTCGGTGAGGATGGTGCCGTCCTTGGAGACTTCGTCGCTCATGACGACGAGGACGACCCGGTGGCCGAATCCGAGCGGATCTCAACGATCGATGCGCTCCGTGAGGCGATCGACCGACTCCCTCATCGTGAGGCGTACATACTCTCGAAGCGCGTCGGTTTCGAAGATGGCCTTCCACGCACACACGAGGAGATCGGCAGATACCTCGAGCTCGGTCCGACGAGAGTTCGCTCACTCGAGAAGCAGGCGCTGTCCCGCCTCCGCCATCCGGCCTTCGGCCTCCGGCAGGAAGCCGACTTCTAGAGCCCGCGTCCTCCCTTCAGGGGGGACAGGCGAGCTTGCAAGCCGGGAGTGGCTGAGTCCGACGGACCACGGTTGGTGCGCGGTTTGGGTGCAGACGCACCCAAGGGAGAGAAGAACGCCCCCGGAGTTGCGAAGCAACTCCCAAGGAACGCGAAGCGTTCCCGTCTCCCAACTCAAACAGGCAGAGGAGCCGCCCTTCGGGGCGGCTCCTCTCGTTTTCGGGCACAATGGAACCAGAGGAGGAGCAATGATGCGTTCGATCAATCCGACGACCGGTGAGGTCATCACCGAGTTCGACGAAACATCCCCAGAAGACGTCCTTCGACAGATCGAGGTGTGCGCCAACCTCCAGCGTGAATGGGCGCACACATCGGTCGTCGAACGTCGAGAGTTGATGGAAGCGTTGGCTGAGATTCTCGTGATCAGGCGCGAGGCTCTCGCCGTGCTGATGGCCAACGAGATGGGGAAACCGGTTGCCCAGGGCCGTTCCGAAGTGGACAAGTGCGCATGGGTCTGCCGCTACTACGCGCAGGAGGCCAAACGGATCCTGTCGGATGAACACATCGATGCCGACAAGACGAAGAGCTACGTCACCCACCGGCCGCTCGGCGTGATACTCGCCGTGATGCCGTGGAACTTCCCCCTGTGGCAGGTGTTCCGGTTCCTCGCTCCCGCCCTCATGGCCGGTAACGCCGGACTGCTGAAACACGCATCGAACGTGACGGGGTGCGCCGTCGCTATCGACGAGATGGTGGTCGAAGCCGGATTCCCCGACGGGCTCCTCCGGACCTTGGTTCTCCCTGCAAGCCGCGTGGAAGAGGTACTTGCCCATCCGAAGGTCGTCGCGGCAACACTTACCGGATCAGATGCCGCAGGGAGAGCTGTTGCCGCCAGAGCGGGTGCACTGCTCAAGAAGACCGTCCTGGAGCTCGGCGGATCCGACCCGTACGTGATTCTGAAGGATGCCGACCTCGACCTCGCCGTAGAGGCATGCAGCACCGCGCGGCTTGTCAACGGTGGCCAATCATGTATCGCTGCCAAGCGTTTCATCGTGCACCAGGACATGGTTGACGAATTCACCGACAAGCTGGTCGCGACGATGGGAACCGCAACGATCGGTGACCCCCTCGACGAGCACGTGACCCTCGGGCCGATGGCGCGAACCGATCTCAGGGACGAGCTCCACAACCAGGTCACCCGATCGGTCGAATCCGGGGCAACACTCCTTCTCGGTGGTCACATACCCGACGGCCCGGGTGCGTACTACCCGCCCACTGTGCTTGCAGACGTCACGCCGGAGATGGCCGTCTTCACCGAGGAGACATTCGGTCCGGTCGCATCGATCACAGCGGTTGATTCTGAAGAGGAAGCAATCGAACTGGCGAACGACACTCCCTTCGGTCTCGGAGCAGCTGTGTTCACAACAGACATCGAGCGCGGCGAGCGCATCGCCCGAGACGAGTTCGAGGCCGGCGCATGCTTCGTGAACAGCTTTGTTACGTCGGACCCCCGCCTCCCCTTCGGGGGTATCAAGGCCTCGGGCTACGGCCGCGAACTCTCCCATCTCGGGATGAAGGAGTTCATGAATGCGAAGACTGTGGTGATCGCCTGAGCGTCAGATACCCGACACCAGATATTTGGCTTCTGGCTTCTGGCTTCTGGCTTCTGGCTTCTGGCAGTGAGCGAAGCGAGCTGCGCTACAATCTTGAGCGTTCACTCAAGAATTGAGGCGCGTGATGTCACCCAAGAAGAAGGGCAGGCGTGTTGCGATCGTTGACGGCCTTCGCACACCGTTCGCCAAGTCCGGATCCGTATTTCGCAAGGAATCAACACTTGACCTCGCGAGCAGCGTTGTAGCTGAGCTCGTCGCACGCTCGGGGATCGATGCCGCGACCGTTGATCAGGTCGTCTATGGCACGGTTGTCGCGGACATCGGTGCTCCGAACATCGCACGCGAGATCGTCCTCGCCGGCCCCTTCCCACAGTCGGTCGATGCGTACTCCGTGTCACGGGCATGTGCGACATCGACACAATCCTTCGTTGACGGTGCACAGTCGATCCTTCTCGGAGATGCGGACATCGTCATCGCAGGTGGCGCAGACTCACTCTCCAGACCTCCCATCACGTACTCGGACCGCTTCGTCGAGATTCTCATGGAGGCAAACGCAGCAAAAGACGCCCCTTCCAAGGTGAAGGCGTTCTCCAAGGTACGACCCAAGGACCTGGCACCGAACCCCCCTGCCATCGCCGAGCGATCGACGGGCAAGACAATGGGCCACAGCGCCGAGGACATGGCCAAGGCGAACGGCATCACACGCGAAGCGCAGGACGAATATGCCGTCCGCTCGCACGCCGGGGCGATCGCAGCTTGGGAAGACGGTATCTTCGACCGAGAAGTGATGCCCTACCCCGTACCGCCGAGGTTCACGGACACGGTCGAGCGTGACAACATTCCCCGTACCGACTCGACGCTGGAGAAGCTCGCAGGTCTCAGAACCGTCTTCGACAGGAAGTACGGCTCCGTCACCGCGGCGAATGCCTCACCACTCACCGATGGTGCCTCGGCCCTGCTGCTCATGGACGAGTCGGTGGCGAACGCTCTCGGATACGAACCGAAGGCGTACTTGAAGTCGTACGCATTTGCAGCGATCGACCCGAACTGGCAGCTCCTCATGGGACCTGCGTTCGCAACACCAATCGCCCTCGACAGAGCCGGCATGACGCTCGATGACATCGACGTGATCGACATGCACGAGGCGTTCGCGGCCCAGGTCCTGTCCAACATCCAGGCCTTCGAGTCGGACGCATTCGCTCAGAAGCGTCTCGGGAGGGACAGGGCCATCGGCAAGATCGACATGGACGGGTTCAACATCTATGGCGGCTCCATCTCCATCGGCCACCCTTTCGCAGCAACCGGTGCACGCCAGATACTGACCATGGCAAACGAACTCGAACGACGAGGCGGGGGCAACGCCCTTGTCACCCAGTGCGCAGCCGGTGGACTCGGTGCGGCCGTCGTCCTGGAGAGGTGACCCGATGACTTACGAGAACTTCCACTTCGATCTCAGCGACGAAGGCGTTGCAACGGTCCTCATCGACCGCAAGGACGAATCGATGAACACGCTCGGCGTGGCTCTCATCGCGGAACTCGCCGACGTGGTCGATCGGCTTGAGCAGGAAGATGTGAGAGCTGTTGTGATCGGATCAGCGAAACGAGACTTCCTCGCAGGTGCAGATATCCGGATGTTCGCCGGCATGACCACACCGGACCAGGCAGTTGAGGGCCTGACGGCACTCCATGGTGTCTTTGATCGCATCGAGGCACTCCACAAGGATCACGGCAAGCCGGTGGTAGCAGCGATCCACGGCGCATGTCTCGGTGGCGGTCTTGAGCTCGCGTTGACCTGCTCGTCGCGGATCTGTTCGAAGAGCCCGAAGACTCAGCTCGGTCAGCCAGAGGTCCAGCTCGGACTCATCCCCGGTGCTGGTGGCACCCAGCGGCTACCCGAACTCGTCGGTCTGGCCGCGGGACTCGAGATGATCATGGGCGGCAAGCCGGTGCGGTCATACAAGGCCAAGAAGCTCGGCCTCGTCGACGAGGTGACACCTGAGGAGGTCCTACTCGACGTTGCCCGGACACGAGCAGCCGAGGCGATCGATGCGGAGCCCGAGGAGCTGGTAATCGCCCTCAACGTGTCACCCGACAATCTTCAGAAGCTCGCACTCGAGAAGAACCCGGCAGGGCGAAAGCTGCTCTGGAAGAAGGCGTACGACATGATGATGTCCCGGACGAAGGGCCACTATCCCGCCCCGAAGCGAGCGTTCGAGGCGATCAAGATCGGGGCCGAGCAGGGACGTGCCGCCGGTGTCGCCGCAGAGATCCGCTTCTTCGCAGAACTCGTGATGACCCCCGAATCCGCGGCACTCCAGTCGATCTTCTTCGCAACCACGCAACTCAAGAGCGACACCGGTATCGACTCTGACGCCGAGCCGAAGGATGTCACGAACATCGCTGTTCTCGGCGGTGGCCTCATGGGCGGCGGAATCGCTGCCGTATCGACGCTCAGGGCGAAGAAGAACGTGCGTATCAAGGAGGTCGACAACGCAGGTGTTGGCCGCGGACTTGGGTACGTGAACAAGGTCGTCTCCAAACAGGCGAAGCGCCGGCGGATGTCCCCCTTCGAGGTCGACCAATACCTGAACAGGGTGACCGGGTCCTCCACATGGGACGGCTTCGCCAACACCGACATCATCATCGAGGCGGTCTTCGAGGATCTCGACCTCAAACAGAGCATCGTCAAGGAGGTCGAAGGCATCGTCGGCGAAGACACGATCTTCGCTTCGAACACATCGACCCTCCCGATCACGAAGATCGCCGAAGCCTCGGACCGACCCGAGAGCGTTGTCGGGATGCATTACTTCTCCCCGGTTGAGAAGATGCCCCTCCTCGAGGTCATCACCACCGACAAGACCGCAGACTGGGTGACGGCAACAGCCGTCAAGCTCGGCAAGGAACAGGGCAAAACGGTAATCGTCGTCAACGACGGCACCGGCTTCTACACCTCGAGGCTTCTCGGCCCGTACCTCAACGAGGCAGCGTTCCTCCTCGAGGAAGGTGCATCTGTTGAGGCGATCGACATGGCCATGGAGGACTGGGGATTCCCCGTCGGGCCGCTGCTGTTGACCGATGAGGTCGGCATCGACGTCGGCGCCCACGTTGCGATCATCCTGCACGACGCCTTCGGTGACCGGATGAGAGGTCCCGACATGATGGCCGGCCTCCTCGAGGACGATCGCAAGGGGCGCAAGAACGGTCGCGGCTTCTACAAGTACACAGACGGCGAGCGAAGCAGAGTGGACACTACGGTCTACGAGGCTCTCGGCCTCGGCGAACGGGTGCCTGTGTCCAAGAAGGACGTAACCGAACGACTCACGATGGCGTTCATCAACGAAGCAGCGCTCTGCCTCCAGGAGGGCATCCTGAGATCAGCCCGTGACGGTGATATCGGCGCCGTGTTCGGCCTCGGCTATCCGCCGTTCCGCGGCGGACCGTTCTTCACGGTCGACCAGATGGGCGCAGACGTCGTCCTGGCCAAACTCGAGGCACTCGAGACCCGTTTCGGCGACCGCTTCACACCGGCCCGGATCCTCAAGGACCACGCCGAGAGCGGAGAGAAGTTCCGGACGTAGCTCCGAGGGGGTCCATCAGGGCCTCTCGAAGATCGCGTGATCGCCGATGCGCCGCCAACGAACAGCAGGATGCTTCCCACCGTCGTCATCGGCAACGGCGATCCACTCCCACGTGGCCCGACCGTCGGGACCGGTGAAACTCCACGTCATCTCAAAAACACCACGAGCGCCCCGGATCGACTTGACCCGCAGCGATCGCGGCCACGAGGTCGTCTGCTTCGCGACAATCCGATCTGCTGCCTCGTTGAATCGGCGAACGGCCTCGAGGAACGCCGATCTCTCTGCTTCGGACAAACGCCGGTAGTCGGCTCTGAACGACTCGGTCTGTTCGTAGCGCACGCCCCAGGACCTCAGCCGCCGAGGTCTGCAATCAGGTCCTCGACGCTGCCGAAGGAAGCGGTCCGACCTGCCGCGATGTCCTCGTCTGCCTCACGCTCCATCGCCTGCCATCGCTCGCTCCAGAACCATGCCTGGGACGCGTCGACAAGCAGCTGCGGGGTCATGACAATCCGACCGTCAACAACCTCTACCTCGAACACGGCTCCTGCGTCTACTTGGGCTGCATCGCGCACGTCTGCCGGCAGGGTCAGCTGCCCACGTTCGCGAAGCGTTGTAGTTGATGACATCTCGAACACTCCTTGTGCAAACACTCCTAGTGCGAACACTCCTTGTGCGAACACTCCTTGTGCGAACACTCCTTCTGCACCTCATACTATCGCATGATCAGATATTCGTATAGTGTGATCTTGATACGCTCAATGCAGTGCACCACTCGCCTGCAGTTGTCATGTTCTGCGAATTCTCGACGCAATTCAAGACCTGCGTGAGAGGGAGATCGGCCGTCGTTGCCTGACGCCTGATAACGCACGACAGACGACGGACGACGGACGACGGACGACAGGTTCACACCCTCCTGCTGACTCAAGA
>CAZWMX010000128.1:0-6740 GCA_964635205.1 uncultured Acidimicrobiaceae bacterium
ATTGACTTATTCAGTCATGCGTGTGATCAATAACCGGGGCGGAGCGGAGCGACATGGATCGAAAGACCGAGAGGCACCCCGGCGGCCGACCCGATCGGCCGTCGCCGGCAGAACGCGGCCGGCGGCGCGAGGCCGGCGCGCGTCCCTATCGCCGCCGCGCCCCGAAGGATCGCGGCGCGGAGACGCGCGCCCAGCTCATCCAGGCGGCGCTCGACGTCTTCGGGCGGCTCGGCTTCGAGGGCGCCGGCACCCGCGAGATCGCCAGGGCGGCCAACGCCAACCTGGCGGCGATCGTCTACCACTTCGGCGGCAAGGAGGCGCTGCACATGGCGGTCGCCGAGCACGTGGCGGCCATCGATGTCCTGGATACCCGCCTTGATCTCGGCGCCGGTCGCGAGGATCGCTTGCGTGGCTCGCGTGTAGCCGTCCTCACCCATCGACACGAGCGCTGCCCACGCTGCAGCGAGGAGACCTCCGGGACGGCTCCCGGCGAGGGTGGGGGAGTAGTAGAGCCCTCCGGGCCATTCGGTCGCGACATGGAACTGGTGTCTGCGAAGGTCCCTGCCACGGTACAGGACGACCGATGTTCCCTTCGCCGCGTATCCGTACTTGTGGGTGTCGGCCGACATCGACGTGACGCCCGGGAGTCGGAAGTCGAACGGAGGGATGTCGTAGCCAAGCCGTTCGGCCCAGGGCAGGACGAACCCACCGAGGCAGGCATCGGTGTGGAACCCTGCACCGCGTTCGCGGGCCATATCTGAGAGCTCTGCAATGGGATCGATGACACCGTGAGGGAACCCCGGTGTCGAACCGACCACGATGACGGTCCGTTTCGTCATCGCTTTGGCCATTGCGTCGACGTCGGCGCGGAAGTCATCCCCGACAGGCACACGGACCTGGGTGTAGCCGAAGTACGCAGCGGCCTTGTCGAAGGCGACGTGTGCCGAGTTGGGGATGACCATCTGAGGCTTTGCAATCCCTGCACGGTCCCGGTAGGCCTTCATCGCCATGATGATCGATTCGGTACCCCCCGACGTCACGGTCCCGACTATCTCGTCACCGGTCTGTGCTGCGACCCGTCCACCGAGCATGCCTGCGGTCATCGCGACGATCTCGGATTCGAACTTCATGCCGGAGGGCCACAGGTCGAGATGGAGCGGATTGGACTGTGATTGGAGCGAATAGACCTGGTTGAGGAAGTCGATGTGCTCGGAATCGCCGTGATAGACCGCACCTGAGGCGTACCCGTCGCTCCACTCCCGGTGTTCGGCTTCTGCGAGCCTCGAGACGTCGGCGATGAGGTCGTCGCGGTCGCGACCGTTCTCGGGGAGGCGCGAGTACACCGGGACGTCGGCCCTGGGTCGAACGACCGGTGCGGCGTCGAGCATCGTTTCGTACTCGGCTTCGAGCAAGGTGCGCACCTTGGGGATGCGTCCTGCACTACCGATCACGACAGAGGCGATGCGGGGCGGGAGCTTTTCGATGAGTTTCCTTGCTTTGTCAGACGTGCTCATGGGTCTCTCAGGTGTTGATGCGGCGGTAGATGCCGCGGTTGGCCTTGTGGATCTTGCGGAATGTGTCGTAGCCGGCGTCGTACACCGGTCGGTTCGCAGGGTTTGGGACGCGCTCGGCGGCGGTGGGCGCGGTCCTGTCGATGTCCTCCCACGCGACGTTGCCGAGTGCTGCATGGGCGAGCATGCCTGCGCCGCGGACGTTGACCCACAGTGGTTCGTCCCTCTGGAGGATCGTGCGGTCGAGCACGTCGGCGTGGATCTGTGCCCACAGGTCGGATCGAGCGCCGCCACCGACCATCGAGATCGGATCGAGGCGGCGCTTGGTGAACCGCTCGACCGTCTCGAGTAGCCAGCGTGTGTTGTAGGCGACGCCCTCGAACACGGCACGGATCATCTCGTCGCGTCCGGTGTCGAGGGACTGGTTGAAGAACCCTCCCCGCAGTGTCGAGTCCTCGACGGGTGTTCGTTCTCCGTACAACCACGGTGTGAAGATCACGCCACCGGATCCGGGAGACACCGCGGCGGCAACGGCGTTGAGTTCCTCGTAGACGGTCTCGTCTCCGATGCGGTCGGGGTAGAGGATCCCGGCAAGCCAGTCGATGGCCTTTCCCGCGGTCTCCTGCTCGTTGGCGACGAACCACTTGCCGGGCACCGCTGCGGGGAGCGACGCGATCGAGTGGAAGAGGTCGGTCCTCTTGTACGGGACGTGGCACGTGAGCCACGACGATGTGCCGATGTAGAGGTGCGCCGCGTAGTCTGCGACGGTCCCGGCGCCAATGGCCGCGGATGAGACGTCCGGCGTGCCGGCGATGACGGGCGTCCCTGCGGTGAGCCCGAGGTCGTCTGCGGCAGTCTCGGTGACGCCACCGATGACCTCGGTGGCGTGAACGAGTTCTGGAAGCTGGCTTCGGTTGAGACCCGCATAGGCCAGCAGCGTGTCGTCGTATTCGACCGAGTCCGGGTTGCGATTGTCGGTGAGCCAGTGCAGCGCGATCGAGTCGTATGAGGCGACGGTCCTGCCGGTCAGTCGAAGATTGAGGTAGTCCTTGGGTTCAAGGAACTTTTCAGCGTTCCGATAGATATCGGGCTGCTCGTTGCGCAGGTAGAGGATGTGGGCGATCGGATCCTTACCCGATCCCGACGGGGCGCCACCGGTCGTACTGATCCACCGTCGGACGCGAAGCGGGCCGAAACCTTCGAATCGGATCGGCCCTGATCCCGTGAGATCATGCAGGTACGGTGCACCGCGAGAATCCATCCAGATGATGGCGTTCCCGATCGGCTCCCCGGTGCCATCCACGGCGACCGTGCCCGACCATTGTGAGGTGACGGACACCGCTGTGACATCGATACCGGGTGAGGAATCGATTGCTCTCCTCGTCGCAGTCACGATCGCGTCCCACCACGCATGCGGGCTCTGCTCTGCGCCGCCGGACCCATCGAGGAGGAGTGGAACCGACTCGGTCGCTTTGCCCACGATCTCTCCTCGGCGCGATACCAATGCGACCTTCGGTCCGGAAGTTCCCAGATCGATTGCGAGGACGAACACTGGCGTTTTCACGTAAGAACGATACCCGGCAGGGAGTGCGTTGAGCAATGCGTATGGGCCGTCTCGGTAACCATGCACGCCAACTCACGGTGGCCCGTGTCCTGTGGCGCGCGACCGGTCAGACGTGATCACGCTCGGCGATGATCATGGGCGACTCATGCAGGAACACAGAAAGAACGATGGTGACGAGCGTCAAGAATACGAACACGACCATCGATGCACCCATCGACTCGGAAGGTCCGCTGCGGAAGGCATCCATCCCGAAGATGAAGAGGATCCCTGAAACCTGTCCGGCCAGCACGATGATCCCCTGCGATGTTGATTCGGGCGCCGGATAGCTGACTTCGGCGCCGTATTGAATCCCCACCGGATAGGCGCTCATGAGAAAGAACCCGAATACGAAACTCGACGCGACAAGGACGGGAAACGTCGTAGCGAATGCCAGCCCGATGAGTCCTGGGACCATGCCGACGAGCGCCGCGATCAGGAATGGCTTGCGACGTCTGGACCGATCCGACAGTACCGATATGATGCCGGCGCCGGCGATGCCGCCGACGAGCATGATCGCTCCGATGATGCCGGCCTGTTCGGAGTCGAAACCGCGTGGGCCGACGATCTGCTCGATCCACGTACTGATCGCATTGAACATTCCCAGTCCGACGAAGAACAGCACCACGAGAATGAGCATGTCTCGCTGTCGGAAGATGTACCGAATCCCTGCAAAGACTTGGAACCGCTCCTCCTGATCGATCTGGCTCGGCGGTGTTGGGGGGCTCTCGCGCATGAGGAATATGGTCGCCAGCCACCCGACGATCGACAGCGCCGCGTACACCTTGAGCATCCCGGATATCCCGACGCTCGAAACCAGGTATGGGCTGATGGCAAGCGCAGCGATGATGCCGATGAACTGAGCGAGTGCGGGAATACTGGCTGCCGTGGCACGCTCGGCGACGGCAAACCAGCGGGCACCGATCTTCGTGATGGCGTTCAGCACAAATGGCTGCCCGATGGCCAGCCCGATGGTGGCTACCACCACGAGGGTGTAGTCGGTCGAGAACGCGCCCCTCATGAGAGCGAAGACTCCGGTGAGCGTGGCCCCGATACCGACACCGATTCTGACCCCGTACACATCGATCACGTAGGACGCAGGAATCGATACGACGATGTACACGATCATGTAGATCATCGACAGCAACCCAATGCTCAGAACCGAGACCTGGTAGAAGCCGGCCGAGTCGTCGGTGACCGATGCGAAGGCGATCCAGTTCATTTGAACCAGAGCATTGAGGACGGCAAAAACCCCAAGGACCACCCACCGATATCCATAGACCTTGGTTTCGGTGGACTCCGTCAATGCTGTCTCACAGTGCGGTCCACGCTATCACAACAGGCGAATCGAACTGGGACGATGACTTGAACCACCCGGGCTTGGTGTCCGCGCACCTGCATCGTGGTCGTCGTCAATTGCGACGGATTTTGACGCTAGCTTGCAACCCGTGAGGCACGAATCTTGATCCAAGACGCCGAACGAAGGCGTTTCCTTCGCACCTTTGGCGCCGGGACTCTCGGAGTCGCGATATTCGGAGTCGCCGCGGTCTCGTGTTCGGGCAAGGAATCAACTCCAGCGACGTCATCAACATCTTCGTCCTCATCCACTACATCAGCTACGGTGGCGGCGACTACCACGACGGCAACCGTCGTGACAACCACCGACCCCCCGATCACCGATCTCGTCACGTCCAAGCGTGTCAACCTCGACTTCGTATCCGCCTACATCATCGACAGGGGCGACGGGCTCGTCGTCGTAGATACTGGTGCCGGTGGGAGTGCGGCAGCAATCCAGGCCGCCATCGAGGAGTACGGGAAGTCATGGAGCGATGTTGGTTATGTGATCGCCACCCATAGTCACGGGGATCACGTTGGGTCGCTCAATGCCGTGATCGCCCAGGCGAAGGACGCTGACGTCTTTGCCGGAGACCTGGACGTCTCGGAGATAGCCTCAGATCGTCCTATCACCCCACTTTTCGATGGCGATGTCGTGAACGGGGTCCAGACGCTCACCACGCCGGGCCACACGCCTGGACATATCTCGCTACTCGATCCCGATGTCGGATTGTTCTCAGGCGACGCCCTCAATGGGGCGGGCGGGGGTGTCGTGGGACCGAATCCGCGATTCACCCCCGACATGGGCACCGCGTTCGAGTCGGTCAAGAAGCTCGCTACGTACACGTACGAGCAGGTCTTCTTCGGCCATGGCGAGCCGGTGCTCATGGGTGGATCGGACGCGGTCAAAGCTCTCGCCAACTCGCTCTAGGCGTGCGTCGGGTCGCACATGTTGGCCGTCTCAGTGCGCCCATCCCACAGTGCTCGCGGTGGGGCTCGCAGGGTCACTCAGGCGGACAGGGTGATCAGGGTGACGCCCCGGTCGCTGAGGTGGGCCTCAACGACGTCGCACCGGTCGTCGCTCTCGTCATCAACGGAAATCGGCGTCCGGTGAATCACCATCGATGCGATGGTCGATCTCTACGAGTACATCGTTGACGATGTGCTGGCTACCGGTGTCACGCTCGCGGCGAGCAAAGAGCTCATCGAGAAGGCCGGGGGTGTCATCGTCTCAGAGGAATCGTGACGGAGTCGTGATGCGGAGATCGTCAGCGAGCTTCAGCATTCACAGGTCGAAACCGGCGAAACCTTCAAGGAAGGCGACGTTGCACTCCCGCTATGGGGCACCGGATGACGCTCCTCGGCGTCGTTCGAGGCTTTCGACGGTGGACACCGGTCCCGATTCGCTTCACAGATGGCTTGGGACCGAAACTGTGAACTGTCAGCTTCTTGGACCCGAGTCGCCTATCCGCCCGACTTCGCAGTTTCGAACATGGGCGCGGTTCCGTTACGCTCAGAGGTGATGATCGACCCTGCTTACCTGTGCGCCACTGCTCATATCGACTCCGACCATCCCGCTGTCGTGGAATTCGCTGAGGAAACTGTCGCCGGACTCACCACTCCCACAGAGAAGGCGGTTGCTCTGTTCTACGCGGTGAGAGACGGGATCCGCTACACCCCGTATGGCGTGGATCTCTCTCCCGAGGCGATGCGGGCCAGCGTCACTCTGTCGGCGGGGAAGGGTATGTGCATCCAGAAGGCGCTGCTGCTCACAGCGTCCGCGCGAGCGGTCGGTGTGCCTGCCCGGCTCGGATTCGCGGATGTGCTCAACCATCTTGCCTCCCGGCGCTTCCTCGATCTCATGGGAGGCACTGAGGTGTTCGCATGGCACGCCTTCACCGAGTTCTCCCTCGACGATCGGTGGCTGAAGGCCACCCCCGCATTCGACCTCGGTCTGTGCGAACGATTCGGAGTGCGCCCCCTCGAGTTCGACGGCACCACAGACGCCCTCTTCCACCCCTTTGACGCCGAGGGGCGCCCACACATGGAGTACGTTCGTGACCGCGGCTCGTACACCGACCTTCCTCTCGAGGAGATCCGGGAGACCTTCGAGCACCTATATCCGGCCTGGGTCGAGGGAAAGTCCGAGGGCGACCTTCATGCTGAGGCCACCGCAGAAGGTGCTATCTGACGATCGGTCTGGAAGGCCATCTCGGTGGCGTGAACGGGTTCGGGAAGCCGGCTTCAGCCAAGACCCGCGTAGGCACCCGGTCACAGCTCCAGGCGCTGGTAGA
>CAZWMX010000129.1:0-6640 GCA_964635205.1 uncultured Acidimicrobiaceae bacterium
CTAGTACGGCAAGCCTTCGGCTTGACATAGGAATTGGTTGAGATCGCTACCGGCTTTGAACCGTTTCGCCAGGTCAACATCGAAGTCTGGTGATGTCACAGCCTTCTGGGAGAGCTTCGAGCCCGCTATGAAGGTCTTCAGACGAAGATCATCCGCATACTCGAACTCAGGATCGAACTCCTTCGGCAGGCGTTTGAGACGGTCGCCGTCATCGTCCGACATCATGTCCCACACCGATGTGAACCGCTTGTACGTGGTCGCCCTCCTCCAATCGTCGGGGTGCTCGTAGATGTGTTCCCTGATCTGGCGGGCAACCCTGGTTTCGGGTCGCCACATGCCCACACCGGCAAAGCACCCTCCCGGCTCGAGATGCAGATAGAAACCCGGCGCGTGCACATCCTTGCCCCGCTCATGGCGGAACTGGATCCCGACATTGGTCTTGTACGGCGTCTTGTCCTTCGAGAACCGCGTATCACGGTATGGACGCATCAGCGACCCTCCATTCGTACGCGTATCTGCAACGAAGTGGTCGGAGATGCCTTGGAGCCGCATACCGAAGTCCTCGATGAATACCTTCGCCGGCTCACGGATGACCTCGATGTAGCGATCCTTGTTCCGCTCCCACCAAACCCTGTCGTTGTTCTCCGCAAGCTCGTTGAGAAACGCGAACACCTTCGGGGTGAAGTACGACTGTGTCATGAAATCCTTCCTTCCTGGGTACAACCTACGGTGTCACGGTGACACATTCCAGATGTCCGATCGGCGGCGTTCCGCGACTGCCTACGCTTGGAACATGGAATACGCGCTTCAGGTCGCAGGACCCTACGACCATCTGCTCGAGGCGGCAGCGTTCGCCTCAGAGCGCGGTCTCGTAGCCCTCGCCCTCCCGGATCACTATCTCTTTGCCCTCAACGAGGAGAAGGCCAGGACGACCCCTGCTCCGGATGCGTTCATCCAGTTCGGAGGACTCGCACGAGAGACAAGTGATCTCGACCTCGTCATGCTCGTTTCTCCCATCACGTTCCGTCATCCGGCGGTGCTGGCAAAGATGGCAGTGACCCTCGCCAACATGTCGGGCGGCCGGTTCACCCTCGGCGTTGGAACCGGCTGGATGGACCGCGAACATGAGGTGTTCGGCTTCGACTACCCGGACATGTCCGAGCGCTTCGCGATGCTCGAAGAGGCTCTCGGGTACCTCACAGCCGCCTTCGATCCTGAATTCCCCGGATACCCGGGGCACCGCTATCAACTCGAGGCCTTCCCACTGGCTCCTCAGCCGGAGAAGAGGATCCCGCTCCTGGTGGGCGGCACGGGTACCAACAAGACACCTCGATTGGCGGCGAAGTTCGCAGACGAGTTCAACGTCTACCCGGGCGCGAAGCTCCCCGAGCGGATCGATCGGTTCAGGGACGCTGCCACCGAGGCTGGCAGAGATCCAGACTCCATCCGCCTGTCCTCGAGCGGTCAGGTCGTTGCTGCCGAGAGCGAGAGGGAGTTCACCGAGATGATGGACGAGAACGCCTCTGAGGCCGGCCTCAGTCGGGAAGAGCTCGAAGCCCACTACGAGAAACGCCACACGCCAAGAGGTACCTACGAACAGGTACGGGCACAGCTCGACGGATTCGAGCAGCTCGGGATCTCCCGCTTCTACTTCCAAGGTGTCTTCAGTCCATCTGACACGGGGAAGCTGCTCGATGGACTGGGTGTTACGTGAGCATGGAGCGATACACGATCGATCTCGGTGGGCCGGTGAGCATCCTCGACTACGGGGGCGACGGCCCTCTCATCGTGTGCGTGCACGGTCTCGAAGGATCCGCATACAACTGGAGCCTGATCGCACCGACCCTTGTCAAGACCCATCGTGTCGTAGCGCCTGATCTGTCTGGATTCGGCTTCACGTCACCGCTTGAAGGCGGAGCAACCGTCGAACGCAACGCAGAGCTCGTGAGGGACGTGATCGACTACTACGGCGGCAACGCGATCGTCTTCGGCAACTCGATGGGAGGGCTGATCTCGATCCTGGTATCCGAGTTGTATCCCGACCGCGTGAACTCACTCGTGCTCATCGATCCCGCAACACCCGTCTTCTCCTGGACGGCGATCAACTTCCAGGCCGCGGCACGGCTGTCGGTCCCACTGGTTCCGTGGCTCGGCGGCAGACTCATCGACACGTTCCGGGATCGGTTCACGGTCGATGAAGGAGTTGCCGAAGCCCTGACGTTCGTCTCCGAACATCCTGAGTCACTCGATTCCGAGGTGTGGGAGCACGCCACAGAGATCGCTGCACTACGCCGAACACAACCGTGGGCAACGAGCGCGCTCGTTGAAGCCATGAATTCCATCGCACCATATGTGCTGAAGAAGAGCCGGTTCGCCGAGCTCATTCACAGAGTGACCCAGCCAACGTTGCTCATCCACGGCACCGAGGACAGACTCGTCCGACCACAAGCCGCGAGATGGATCGGCAGGCAGCGCCCCGATTGGACGGTCGTACTGTTCGAGGATGTTGGTCACGTCGCAATGCTCGAAGCTCCACAACGCGTCCTCGAGGTCTTCGAGACATGGGAGACAGCGACTCTCGGCGAGTCCCTGCCGGCTGATGGCTGATAGCTCATCGCCGCTGACTACTTCCTGCGGAGCAGGGTGAAGGACGGGTCCTCGACCGCCACTGCCGTCGTACGCATTCGGCGGCGTTCCCACACATTCCGAGACCTACTCCGCTGCGGCTCTCCACGCATCGGTGATCTTCACCTTGGTCCCTGTGCGCAACAGCGCACCCCGGTAGACCCGTGACCCGATCCACACGAGAGCAACGGCGCCTGCGATCGAACCGACCACCGCCACAACGATCTCCCATGGGGCCGCGACATCAGCTGCGATCCGCACCGGCATCACAAACGGCGCCCACATCGGCAACAGGGAGCCGACCCGCGCCGGCAGGCCATCCGGATTCTCCGCTGCGGATATCGCAAGTAGATAACCCGGCAGGATCAACACGATCGGCAGCATGATCGCGCCCTGGAGGTCTTCCTGACGCGACACGGTCGAACCAACAGCCGCGTAGAGGAAGGCGTAGAACGCGTAGCCGAGAATGAACCAGAAGAAGACACCTGCGATGATCGGCAGGCCAATCGCTGCGACATCGATATCCGCCAGGCCGGCGAGCTGTGCCGATACGAATCCGGCGCCGAGGAGGAAGGCGAGCTGTAGAAGACCGAGCAGGCCGATTCCTGCCACCTTGCCGACGAGGACCTGCCAAGGCCGCACCCGTGACAGGACCACTTCGACAACGCGGTTCTGCTTCTCCTCCACGGTGCCCATGGCAACGAACTGCCCGAACATGATGATGGACCCGTACAACACGATGGCTCCGATGAAGGCGGCGCCTCGCTCGGCATCCTCCTGACGATCTGTCGCCTCGATGGTCCTCACGGAAACCGGCACGGGATCCTGTACTGCGGCGATCTCAGCCTCCGACAGGCCGAGGTCTTCGAGAGTCGATTCTGTGATGACTGTGTCAACGGCACGTTGAATGAGAGCTGTCAGTCCCACAGACGTGTTGTCGTAGAAGACCACCCTGCTTCCGTCGGCCAACACGGCATCAGCATCACCATCTTCGAGTGCGTCCTCTGCCTCGGCTGTCGAGCCATAGCGCACAACATCTATCTCAATTCCGAAGAGATCACCTTGGGTCTTCAACTCTTCTTCGACTCCTGGTAGCTCGGTGCCCAAAAGACCCACAGTGGTGGCCTCAGGCTCGCCACCGGACAGGGCGCTGGCCACCGGACCGATGGCGATGATCACAGCCACAAGGATCCCCATGGTCACGAGAAACGGTTTGGTGCGACCGCGTTCGATGAATTCTCGCTTTGCCAGTAGCCAGACCTGGGCCCAGGGATTCACGATTGAACCGCCTCTCTGAAGAGGTCGGTGAGATGTGGAGGTTCGAACGCAAATCGTGTGACGCTGCCGGCTTCCTCGGCCGCAGCGAGGATGTCGGCAACGGGGGCATCGTCGGGAACGACGCAGTGATCCTGACCGTGGTTGCTGACGACATCGATGTCCGGAAGATCAGGGATCCAGGGATGTCCGTCGACATCGATCGTGAGCCGACGCCTTGCCGACTGTGTCTTGATGCTGCTGAGAGTGCCGGCGAGCACGATTCGCCCCTCGTTGATGATCGCAACCTCCTGACAGACATCTTCCACGAGGTCGAGCTGATGGCTCGAGAACACGATCGTGACTCCGCCGAAGGAGAGCTCGCGGAGCGTATCGGACAAGGAATCGACGCCGATGGGATCCAGTCCGGCGAATGGTTCGTCGAGCACGAGCAACTCGGGGTTCGGAGCAAGCGCAGCCGCAAGCTGGGCGCGTTGCTGATTCCCATGGCTGAGCTCCTCCAGCTTGGCATCTACCCTGTCACCAAGACCAAGCACGCCAAGCCAGTAGTTGACCGCGTCGCGCGCTTCTCCATGGGAGAGTCCCGAAAGGCGCGCGAAATGGACCAACTGATCACCCACCTTCATCTTGGGATAGAGGCCCCGCTCCTCGGGCATGTATCCGAAGCGGAGACGTGCCTCAGCATCCACAGGTCCCCCGTTCCACGTCACGCTGCCACTGTCGGGATGAACAAGGTCGAAGATGACACGCATCATCGTCGTCTTACCCGCACCGTTCGGTCCCAGGAACCCGAGAATTCGTCCCTGTTCGACCGAGAACCCTGCTCCATCGAGCGCGAGGACATCCCCAAACCGTTTGCGAACCGAGGTGATCGTCAACACAGAGTCATTATCGGGTGTTTCACGCGCTGAGTGGATTCGAAGAAGCTCGTTGCCGAAGGAACGCCGCGAGTGATCTGATCGCCGGCCCTCGTCGCCGATTCGCTGTCTACTGTTAGGTCATGGCAACAGTGATCGCCGTGGCGAACCAGAAGGGCGGAGTCGCAAAGACGACCACCGTCCACACGCTTGCCGAGGCCCTCTCGGAGCGAGGCAGGAGTGTGCTCATGATCGACCTCGATCCCCAGGCTTGTCTCACATATGCGACCAACGCCGAACCGGATACCCTTGAGATCACGATCCACGACGTATTCCTTGGTCGCAACAAGGCATCAGACATTCTGCTCGAACGCGATGGTCCCGATCTGCTCCCCTCCTCGATCGACCTCGCAGGATCCGAGATACATCTGCTGACGAAGACCGGCAGGGAATTCGTCCTCAAACGGGCACTTGCCGAAGTCAAGGACAACTACGACGTCGTCCTCATCGACTGCGGTCCGTCGCTCGGAATCCTCACGATCAACGCCCTCACCGCGGCTGATACGGTCATCATCCCCTTCCAGGCCGAAACCCTCTCCGATCGAGGTGTCGGTCAACTGATCGAGACGATCGATGATGTCCGCAACTACACGAACGAAGGCTTGAGCGTCATGGGAGGGGTTGCCACCATGTATGACGCACGCACCAACCTGTCGCGGCGTGTGCTCCACGATGTCCAGGAGACACACGGTCTGAACATCATCGAGCCGCCGATACCTCGATCTGTTCGGGTCGCGGAAGCACCCGAAGACGGTGTGTCCGTGCTTGCTCACGCAGGCCGTTCAAAGCCGGCGACTGCATACCGAGAGCTGGCATTGACGATCGAGAACATGTTGTGACGGACCGCGAGGATCCCGAGGGCAAGAGGGCGTTGTTCGAGACACCGCCGATCGAGATCGAGGACTCCCTCAAGGACGATCCCCTTGTCCACCGGCACGATGTCGATGGCCACGAGGCGGTATTCTCGGCCGGCCATCACGAGCGCGGCACAGCCGTCGTTACATGCTCTCGATGCGACGTGAGGACTCGCATCCCCCATGTGGAACTCGCTGTGCGCATCCTCACGCTGTCGCTCTGGATCCCGGGACGGACCTACAGCCGGCACATCCAATGTCCTGCCTGCCAGACCCGCACCTGGTGCAAGGTGGAGTGGATGGGGTAGAACAGGTTTCAGGCATCAGGGAAGGAACTGGCCGCAGTGAGTGCATAGCGCAGTACCGATTCTTGGATCTCTCCCCTGGCGGGAGAGATGGCCCGAGCGCAGCGAGGGTCAGAGAGGGGGCAAGCCCGTATCGCGCTCCCCCATCGGGTAGGGGCCGGGGTCCCCCGCGAAGGGGAGAGACCCAGATCAGACGGACTCCTCGAAACGGTCGCGGTTCACGACGAATCGCGTGTGGGTTCCTTGCGCGGCGGTCCTGTCGCCATCCTTCACGACGAGGGTGAATGAGATCTTCTTGCCTTCGACTTCGGCAACGGTCGCCGTGGCGGTGACGGTGCCACCGACGCCGGTTGCCGCGAGATGATCGATGTTGATGCTCGTTCCAACACTGGTCGCACCCTCGGGTAGCGAACCAACCAGCGCCGCGACCGCTGCTTCCTCGCAGAGAGCCACGACCCGCGGCGTTCCCAGTACGGCTACATCGCCGGATCCGAGCGCAATCGCTGTGTCTTGCTCGGTCACGACGTGTAGGACTGATGCAGCTGCGCCTTGAGAGATCATCCTGAAAGCCTACGACAAGCCATCGGCGATGAGTCTGGCGTTCGTTTCGAGCATGCCGATCAGGGTGTCGGCTCCCGACCCCGGCTCCCCGAGAGAGCCGGTG
>CAZWMX010000130.1:0-6618 GCA_964635205.1 uncultured Acidimicrobiaceae bacterium
GGGCGAGCGTCGGAACCAAGTATGAGCACTCGCTTCGGGCTCTCGCCGAACCAGGGATCCGTTCCGGTGGAGGCCAGATCGGCTCCAACAACCTGCCACCCTGTGCCTTGGTCGGCGAGGAGCACAAGATCGTTGTTCTCGAGCGTGACCACCGCGACGGATCCGCCTGTTTCGAGCTCTTGCATCTTCGTCGTGCCGGTGTACTCGTTGTCCAGCTCGCCGGAGAGGTCGCGGTGGTGGGCGATGAGATCTGTATCTACGCCGGAAGCAACATTGCGTGGATCCTGCACAACCGACAGGAACGTTCCGATCGCTGATGCGAGCTCGGAAGGAATGTCACCCACCACCCGCACGGTTTCGAGGGGTGTCGTGGTCGTCGTCGGGGGCTGCGTGGTCGTTGACGTCGTCGTCGGGGGCTGCGTGGTCGTTGTCGGCGCCGCCGTCGTGGCGACGTCGCTCGGGGCGGCTGGTGAACAGGCTGTGGTGAGAAGCGCAAGTCCGACCGCGGCGCTGAGGATTCGACTGGTCGCGTACATCGGCCGGTAGCGTACATACTCACCGCCCGGATTCGGTGTTGATGCGTGGATGCGCTCGGCGGTCGGGGTAGCCTCGCGAGCATGTTGATCGTCATTGCCGGTTGTGGGCGAGTGGGGTCCGATCTCGCCATGTCGCTTTCCGAGGACGGGCATGATGTGTCTGTTGTCGCCGAGGATCAGTCGCGACTCGTCCGGCTCGGCGCCTCGTTCAACGGGCGTACCGAGGTTGGCCTCGCGTATGACGTGAAGACGCTTCGTCGAGCCGACATCGAATTTGCCGAGGCGTTCGTTGCGGTGACACCAAATGACAATACGAACCTGATGGCTGCCCAGGTCGCGAAAGAAGTGTTCGGCGTGCCCAGAACGATTGCCAGACTCGACGACCCCGCGCGTGCCGATGCCTATCGGGCTCTCGATGTGGACTACGTCGCCGGTGCTCACCTGATTTCCCGGGTCATCCAGGAGCAGATCGTTCAGGCAGAGTTCAACTATCACGTCACGTTCTCGTCCGGCGACGTCGAGATCGTCGAGATGGACATCGGATCAGCCGGTGAGACGATGACCGTTTCCGATTTCGAGGTGGACGGACGCCTACGTGTCGCAGCCGTGCGAAGAGAGGGAAGGACGATCATTCCCAATGGCGATTTCGTGCTGAGCGCGGGTGATCTCGTGGTTGCTGCAGCGAAACACGGGATCACAAGCAAGGTCGGGAAGTACCTGGTCAAAGACGACGAGGGGCCGTCATGAGGACACTCGTTATCGGCGGAGGGAAGGTCGGCTCCTACCTGGCCAGGAAGCTCGCAAAGGACGGACACCTCGTGTCTGTGATCGAGATGGACCACGATCTCGCCATGAAGGTGGTCGGCGAGACCGGCGTGATCGTGTTCGAAGGTGATGGAACCGATGTTGATCTTCTCAAGCGTGCCGATGTCCATCGGTCGGAGTGGGTTTTCGCGGTCACCGGTAAGGATGATGTGAATCTCGTCGCTTCCCAGCTCGCGTCGACTTTCGGTGCCAAGAACGTTCTTGCCCGATTGAACAATCCGGCGAATGCTCCGACCTTCGAAGCCCTTGGCCTGAACACTGTTGCCGTCACCGACCTCATGGTTGGTGTCATCGAGCGCGACCTGAAGGTCCACGCCCTGGATTCGAGCACGCTTCTCGCACATGGGAAGCTCTCGGTCTCGGAGTTCGTGGTGGGCTCCGCGTTCGAGCCGACCGCGGTACAGGACATCGATCTTCCGAAGTCATCGCTGCTCGTAGCGATCGAGCGAGCGTCCGATATCATCGTCCCGAACGGGCAGACGACCGTTCATCCCAGAGATCGTCTTGTCGTGGCGAGCAGTGTCGCATCCGTGGGAGACATCCAGGAGTTGTTCTGCGCAGGGGATTCGGCATGACCGACGGTGGGAAGCGTTCGCTGCCGTCTTGGATGCCGAATCCGATCGACAGCGTCGGCCTCTTCGGGGTTGAGGCACTGACCGTCGTCGTGCTGGCACTCATCGCGATCGGTGTCGCTGCGATCGCTCTCTGGATCGTGTAGGCACCGGTGCTGATCCGTCCTGCCGCCGACGATTTCAGAACCATCGGTGCGGCCCTTGGCCGCATTCTTCTCGTTGTGGCAGGTGCCTCTCTTCTCCCGATGGCCTGGGCGTTGCTCGGAGCCGAGTGGCACCCGCTTGGAACCTTCGTGCTCATGGCGGGTGTGTTCGCGCTCGTGGGAAGTGTGCTTGTGCGTGTTTCGCTGCAGCCGACACGTTCGATCTCTGCGGATCAGCGGCATCTCGACTGGAGCCATGGCATGGTGGTTGTGGCAGTGACATGGATCGTCGTCCCGATGATCGGATCGATTCCCTTCTGGCTGTCCGGCCATTACGGCGGTCCGCTCGACGGCTACTTCGAAGCGATGTCCGGCCTGACGACCACGGGTCTGACTCTTGTCCAGGATCTCGATCATCTGGCTTCGTCGCTCAACTTCTGGCGCCATCTTCTGCAGTTCCTCGGAGGCCAGGGAATCATCATCGCTGCACTGGTGCTGTTCGCAGGGCGCGGTATCACGAGCCTGTTCGCGGGTGAGGGCAGGGATGACCGCATGTTGCCTTCGGTTCAGTCAACGGCGAAGGCGATCTGGGCTGTAGCCGTCCTTCACCTGATGATCGGGGTGGCTGCTCTGACGGTTGTGGCCTACGCAGCTCTTGGCTTCGATCCGGTACGGTCGGTGTTCCACGGACTCATGGTCTTCTTCGCTGCCTTTGACACCGGTGGTTTCACCCCGCAGTCGACGAGCATCGGCTACTACCACTCGGTTGCGTTCGAAGGTGTCACTGCTGCCCTCATGGTTGCCGGTGCTCTGTCGTTCGGTCTGCACTTCCGCCTCTGGAGCCGTGCCGCAAGACGAGCTCGGGATCGTGTCCCGATGCAGACAGGAGGCCGGGACGGCGGCGACCGATGGTCGGTACTGCGATCGCTCGAGACGCGCTCGATCCTGGCGACGTTCGGCATCACGATGGTGCTCACCCTTTTCGGCCTCGCGGCACTCGGCATGTACACATCCGTCGCAGGACTTTCGAGGCAGGGATTCTTCCAGATCCTCTCAGCGCATACCGGAACCGGCTTCACAACGATTCCCTCGTCTGAGCTCGCTCTCTGGGGGGGATTGGCGTTCGGGGGTATGGCAATCGCCATGGCGCTTGGTGGGATGGCGTCCTCCACGGCCGGTGGTGTCAAGGCGATGAGGGTTGGTCTCGTGGTTCGGGCGATCAGGGACGAGGTCAAGGGAGATCTTCTGCCCGAAGGTGCGCTGGTCGATGACAGTTACTACCAGTTCGGTAGGCACCGGCTGACCTCAGACGTTGCACGTTCCGCAATGGTTGTCTCGTTGCTTTTCGTTGCCCTCTTCCTGATTGGCGCTGGTGTCGGCGTTGCATACGGTGTTCCGTTGCAGCAGGCCCTCTTCGAATCTGTGAGTGCAGGAGCCAGCGTCGGCCTGTCCGTGGGAGTCACCTCGCCCACGATGCCCACGCTCTTGAAGC
The DNA here is from genome assembly GCA_964635205.1 of uncultured Acidimicrobiaceae bacterium. GTDB lineage: Bacteria > Actinomycetota > Acidimicrobiia > Spongiisociales > UBA5794 > B3-G11. The sequence goes on from CAZWMX010000130.1 coordinate 3,569, forward strand.
TCACGTACATCCTTGAGATGCTGCTTGGTCGCCTTGAGTTCATCGCGGTGTTCGTCCTGGTCGGGTTCCTCTACACATGGATTCGGGGACGATGATGAGAGCCCTCGTCACCGGCATCACGGTTGCGCTGTTTGTCCTATTGGCAAGCCCGGCTCTCGCCGGTGAGGTCGCCGTATCGGATCTCGTGGATGACGGCGAGTCATATTCGGGCATGGAAGTCACGGTGATGGGGGAACTCGTCGGTGACTACGGCAACCGAAGGGACGGGTTCACCTGGACTCAACTCAATGGCGATGCATACGTCTCGGCTCCTATCGCCGACGGCGGGGCCCTTGCGGGGTCGAACATCGGAATCGGGGTACGGATGGCGACCGAACTCGCCGACGGGCTCGATCCTCCAGGGAGGTATCGCACCGTCGGCCCGATCGTTGAGTTGACAGGCACCTGGAAGTATCACGATCCCGAACGCCAGGGCGAGACGTATCTCGACGTGACGGCGCTCACCGTTGTGGAGCGGGGTCGTCCACTGAGTGAGGCTCCCAACTGGGGCACGTACATTGCGGGACTTCTCCTTCTTGGCGCTGCTGGTCTTGTGATGTGGCAGTACACCCGCAAACGGGATGCAGTGGAGTAGCTCGCTTCGCTCGGCTGGCGCCTCGCTTCCGAGACGCTGACCGCCCTCTGCCCACCGCTCTCCGCAGTCCGTAAAGAAGGCGGAGGGCGGAAGGCTGAGGGCGGCTTCCTGTGCCCTGTGCCATGTCAGGCCCTATACTGCCGCCGGTTTCAAGTCTCCCCGAAACAACACCAGGAGTGATTTCTGTGAATCCCGATGTATGGCTGTATGTCGCCATGGTGATGGGTCTTTCGGCGCTGATCCTCGCTGCCTTCTACGGTCGCCAGGTTCTCGCCGCACCGCCCGGAAACGACCGCATGGTCTACCTCATGGGCGCCATTCGTGAAGGCTCGATGGCGTTCATGCGTCGCGAGTATGCCGCAATCTCCGGGTTCGTTGCCATCATGGCCGTCCTCATATTCGTCCTCCTCGACTGGGGTAGGCCATGGGGTGCCGTTGCCTACGTCTTCGGTGCGCTCCTTTCCGCAACGGCAGGGTTCGTCGGCATGCGGATCGCGACGGCTGCGAACGCACGAACGGCAGAAGCCGCCAGACAGGGGGGCACGGCCCAGGCGCTGCCCGTTGCGTTCCGAGGCGGCGCTGTGATGGGATTCACCGTTGCGGGTCTCGGTCTTCTCGGATTCGCTGTTGGCGTTTGGTTCTTCGGTGACGTTCTCGATGACCCGAGCTGGGTGAACATCGTGACCGCCATTGGTCTTGGTGGATCTTCGATTGCCCTCTTCGCACGTGTCGGCGGAGGTATCTACACGAAGGCTGCCGATGTCGGCGCCGACCTCGTTGGAAAGGTCGAAGCAGGCATACCAGAGGATGACCCTCGTAACCCTGCCACGATCGCGGACAACGTTGGGGACAATGTTGGAGACGTAGCCGGAATGGGCGCCGACCTCTTCGAGTCGTACGTCGGTTCGCTCATCGCTCCAATCGCCTTCGCCGCCATCGTGTTCGGGGGGAAGGCGTTCCTCCCGCAGATGATCTTCTATCCACTCATGATCGCTTCGATCGGGATGGGTGCGTCGATTATCGGATCGTTCCTCGTCAGGCCGAAGGGCGACAACCTTGCCAAGGCGCTGCACACCGGTACGTTGTCGGCTGCCGGCTTGACCGTTGTTGGTGTTGCGGTCCTCACGCCCTTGATGTTCAACGGTGTTGAAGGAGTCAAGAACTCTTGGGGCTTCTTCCTGGCAGTCGTCGTCGGACTCGTCGTCGGGCTCTTCGTCGGCAAGATCTCTGAGTGGTACACCTCTGATCACTACAAGATCGTCAAATCTATCGCAAAGCAGTCGGAGACGGGGCCGGCGACGGTCATCCTCGCCGGGATAGCCGAGGGCAAGAAGTCCGCTGCATACTCTGTCATCGTTGTTGCGCTCGGTATGGGAGGTGCGTACTGGGCCGGCGACCTCGCAGTTGAAGGTGGCGGCATCTATGGCGTCGCAATCGCTGCGATCGGTGTGCTCGCAACGCTTGGAATCACGGTGTCGGTTGATGCCTACGGTCCAATCGCGGACAATGCCGGTGGTATCGCTGAAATGGCCGAGCTCGACCCAGAGGTCCGCGAGGCGACCGACCAACTCGATGCACTCGGCAACACGACGGCAGCCGTTGCGAAGGGATTCGCAATCGCGTCTGCCGCGGTTACCGCTCTTGCACTGTTCTTCACATTCGCATCCGCTGTCGGCGTTGAGGAGTTCAACATCCTCGACATCAAGGTCGCGATAGGCCTGTTCCTCGGCGGTATGTTCCCTTACCTCTTCGCAGCCTTGACCATCCAGGCCGTCGGCCGTGCAGCCTTCCAGATGATCGAGGAAGTACGTCGGCAGTTCAGAGAGATACCGGGTCTGCGCGAAGGCAAGCCCGGTGTCGTACCCGAGTACGCCAAGTGCGTTGACATTTCCACGAAGGCATCTCTGCGAGAGATGATCGTCCCAGGTACGATGGCTGTGGCTCTTCCGCTTGTTGTGGGATTCATCTCCGTCGAAATGCTTGGTGGCCTTCTCGCCGGCGCGCTCATCTCAGGCTTCCTGCTTGCCATCTACATGTCGAATGCAGGTGGGGCATGGGACAACGCCAAGAAGTTCATCGAGGCTGGTGCCTTCGGTGGCAAGGGCTCCGATGCCCACAAGGCTGCTGTTGTCGGCGATACCGTCGGAGACCCGTTCAAGGACACTTCTGGCCCTTCGATGAACATCGTGATCAAGGTGATGACGATCGTCTCGCTGATCTTCGCCTCGGCGTTCGTGTCCTTTGGCGGAATTCTGTAGCAGTTCACAGTTCACAGTTCACAGTTCACAGTTCACAGTTCGGAACGTGCTGACCGAGAACTGATAGCTGACTACTGAAGGCTGGCTGCTGCTCCGCCGCAGTCCTAGTCTGACACCTCATGCGAATAGTCATTGTTGGCGCAGGGGCGGTCGGGTCG
>CAZWMX010000131.1:0-6570 GCA_964635205.1 uncultured Acidimicrobiaceae bacterium
CCGGCCATCATCAGGCCGACTTCCTCGCGGGTGGTCGCCTCCGGGTCCACCATTCCGATGATCTTGCCCTCGTATATGACGGCGATGCGGTCGGAGAGACCGAACACCTCGTCGAGATCCTCAGAGATCATGAGGATTGCCGTGGATCCCGTACGGAACTCGACCAGCTTCTGTTGGATGAACTCGGCATCCGAGAGCATGTTCCGTTTGTCGATCAAGCGACGGTGGATATATTCGGCGGCGCCGATGTCGACCCCGCGCGTCGGTTGGGACGCAAGGAGGACCGTCGGTGAAGCGGACAGCTCCCGGGCCACGATCAGCTTCTGGATGTTGCCACCGGACAGGCTCTGGCACGGGGTCTCGAGCGACGGGGTGCGTACGTCGAACGCCTCGACCAACTCGTGGGAGTGTTCCTTGATGGTGTCGAAGTCGAACATGCCGCGTTTCAGGTAGTCGGGGCTCGCGTGGTCGATCATGAGGAGGTTCTCCCAGACCGTGAATCCACCGATCGCACCCTCGCGCATGCGCTCCTCAGGAACGTAGGCAAGGCCCGCCTGACGGACCTTCTTCGGGAGCGCACCCGTCACGTCGGTACCGGCGACCTTGATCGTCCCTCCCTGAGGCGGCCGCAGGCCGGCAATGGTTTCGGCCAACTCGCGCTGCCCGTTTCCCGACACACCTGCGATACCGAGAATCTCTCCCTTGCGCACGTCCAGGTCGAGATGATCCACCGCGACAACACCGCGGTCGCCCATCACCGTCAGATCACGGATCTCGAGAGCAACCTCGCCCGGTTCAGCAGGGAGCTTGTCCGGTCTGAGCTTCACCTGCCGCCCGACCATCATGTTCGCGAGGCTCTCCCGAGTGGCACCTTCGACGGGAACCTCGCCGGTCACGGCGCCGTGCCGCAATACGGTGATGCGGGTACTGAGGGCGAGCACCTCGTGGAGCTTGTGAGAGATGAAGATCAGACCACGCCCATCGACGACGAGCTGGCGCAATGTCGTGAACAGCTGTTCGACCTCTTGAGGCGTCAGAACGGCCGTCGGCTCGTCGAGGATGAGCAGCCTTGCGTCACGATAGAGCGCCTTGATGATCTCAACCCGTTGCTTTTCACCGACAGAGAGCTGCCAGACGAGGGCGGACGGGTCGAGCTCGAGCCCATAGCGATCCGCGAGTTCGAGGATCCGCTTTGACACGACGTCGAGATCGGTCAGCACACCGCGATCCGACTTGAGACCGAGCGCCACGTTCTCGGCAACCGTCAGGGTTGGGACCAGCATGAAGTGCTGATGGATCATCCCGATCCCGTGCTCGATCGCAACCGCTGGGCTGTCGAGCGTCACCACCTCACCGTCGATCCGGATCTCCCCTTCGTCGGCCGGGTAGAAGCCATACAAGACCTTCATCAGCGTGCTCTTGCCCGCACCGTTCTCACCGAGAAGTGTGTGCACTTCGCCCGCGTAGAGGTTGAAGTCGACGCTGTCGTTCGCGACCACGCTGGGAAATCGTTTCGTGATTCCCCGCATCTCGAGTATCGGACCGGGAGTACCCGTCACACGCATCTCCTGTTCAACAGGTAGGGGACCCGAGGGGTCCCCTACCTGCCTTCGTTTCTATCCTCCGGACTTGATCGTTTCGATCGCGTCGTCTGCAAGCTTCCTCACATCAGCCGGAAGGTCATAACCATCGTTGTATTCGATGACCAGCCCCTCGTTGGCGAACGTGATGCTGAACAGCTCGCCACCGAGCTTGCCGTCCTTCACGTTATTGATGATCTCCTCAAGGATCACATCCCAGTGGTATACCTGGGAGGCGACGACGATCTCGGGTGCGAGACTTGTCTGGTTCGCCTGGGTACCGAACCACAGGACACCTTCTGTCTTCGCCACGCCGACCGCTCCAACGACCATCTGGGCCGTACCCGACAACACATCGGCGCCTGCGCCGATCAGCGAGGTTGCCGCTTCGGAAGCCAGTGCCACGTCACTGAACGAATCGATGTAGTTCACACGAACATCTGCGCCCGGCTTCTGGATGAGAACACCGGCCTTGAATCCGTCTACATACAGTTTCGCGTCGCCGACCTCGATCGGACCGACGATCCCGACAACATCGCTATTGGACAGAGCTGCAGCCATGATCCCCATGACCCTTCCACCCTGGTCGGATGCAGCCTCATACGAGTACACGTTGGGAAGACCGAACGTGTCTGCCGATGTACCCCAAGCAAACGAAGTCTCAGGGAAATCAGGCGCGATCTCCTGGAGCGATCCTCCGTACTGCGAACCATGGGCGATCACGAGGTCGTAACCGTCATCCGCGTAGCCACGGATCGCGACGGCAGCGTCATCAACGACAAACGTGCCGTCGGTGATCGCAACCTCGGAAATCACACCCGATTCCTTGAGCAGGTTCGCCGCGTCAACGATCGATTGCGTGAACGCAAGGTCATTCGAAGCCGACGGCGCCACGATCGCGATCCTGAAGTCGCCGTCCCCGGCATCGTCGCCGCCGCTGCTGCACGCGGCTGCGACGAGCGCAAACACGGCAATCAGGATGGCTAGTTTTGTTCTTCTCTTCTTCAAGGTTTCTCCTTTGTCTGTGGGCCACGCGCGGCCCTCTACTGTCCTCTCGTGAACGGTTTGGTCAACGCTGCGGGCGCTCGGAAACGCCTTGCAACGAAGGCCAACGCGAGAATCGTAATTATTGCGGGAGCCATGGCGAACAAGTTGGAGAGATCGCGTGGAATGACCTCCAACGTCTTCAGCTCGAGCACCAGCGCATTGACGAATCCGAACAGGAGCGCTCCGAGCATGATGCCGATCGGCCGGAATCCACCGAAGTAGACGAGGGCGATGGCGATGAACCCGGCGGCGTTGGTCAGGTTCTGCTGGAAGATGCCGAGCGAGATGGCGAGGACGCCGCCGGCGACTCCTGCGAGCGTCCCTCCGATCAATTGTGTTGCATATCGGACCCGCTCCACGCTGACACCCAGCGTGTCGGCTGCTTCGGGGTACTCACCAACGGCCCGGATGTTCATGCCGAACGTCGTGCGATTGATGACAAATGTGCCGAAGGGGATGGCGGCGAACGCCAGATAGATGACGAGGCTGTGTTGGAAGAACATCGGCCCGATGTAAGGGATATCGGCAAGGATCGGAATGTTGACCTTGGGGAAGGTGTCGATCGGGATAGGCGTCCCGACGAGCTTCTGAAAGAGTAGGTCGCTCATCCCCAACCCGAAGAGATAGATGCCGATACCACTGATGCCCTGCTCGGCCTTCAGCGTCACGGCAATCACTGCCGAGGCGAGCCCGAGCACCAAGCCGACGATCGCGGCTGCGAAGAGCCCGAGCCATACGTTGCCGGACTTCAGCACCGCGTAATATCCGGCGAACGCTCCCAGCAGCATGATCCCGTCCACGCCGAGGTTGAGTACGCCGCTTCGCTGACCGAACGTCTCTCCGAGCGAGGCAAGGAGCAGTGGAACGGCGAGCCGGATCGCTGAGGCCGTGACGGCAACGAGTACTGCGACGGTGAAGACCTCACTCACTGCGGATCCCCCGTGTCGTATGAGTCGGTACCTGTCGGCGCCGGGTCGTACACCGATCCGAGGGCGGTTGCATCATCGCCCCCTGGCATGCTGCCCTCGTCGTTGATCTGTTGATCCCGCCCATCGGTTTCGAGCAGCTTCAACCGGTATCGGTCCGCCGCGACGACGAATATGACAACGAGACCAGTGAGCGCAATGATCAGCGCTGACGGAACCTGGACCGCCCGCTGCAACGCCTGACCGCCGACGATGAGACCGCCGAACAGGAAGGATGCGGGGATGGTCCAGATCGGATGGAGACCACCCAGCAGCGCCGCCACGATGCCGTTGAACCCTGCACCGCCGGTGAAACCCAGTGTCGAACCGTCGGTGACCATACGATGGCTCTCGCTTCCGAAGACCAGTACCGCGCCGCCGAGACCGGCCAGAGCGCCGGATAACGTGAGCGCGAGAGTGATCGTTCGACGCACGGGAATGCCTGCATAACGGGCTGCGTGTTCGGAGAGGCCGACGGCACGGAGGCGATATCCGAACGGCGTTCGCCACAGGAGGTAGTACGCCGCAATCGCAGCGAGAACGGCGATAACCGGGCCGATGTGAAGGCGATCGCTCCCGAACAGGAGCGGGAGATCGGCCGACTCGGGGAGCCGTTCGGTTTGGGGAATGCGGGTACCACGTTCGATCTCGGCCGGGTCTATGAGCGGACCACGCAGCAGGTAGTTCATCAACTGCACGGCAACGATGTTGAGCATGATCGTGCTGAGAATCTCATTCACCCGGTAGTACGCCTTCAGGGCCCCGGGTATCCAGCCCCACAGCGCACCGCCGATGACTCCTGCGAGCAGCACGGAGGGGATCATGATTATCGATGGCATCTCAGGTAGGGAGAGGGCGGCAATGGTGCCGAAGAGCCCGCCAAGGACCATCTGGCCCTCTGCTCCAATATTGATGACGTTCGCGCGGAACGCTATGACGATGCCGACACCAACGAACAGAAGGGGTGTGGCCTTCAGGATCGTCGAGACCAGTGCACTGCCGGACCCGAAGGCGCCGACGAACATCTCGACGTATCCCTCGAACGGGTTGGCACCGAGAAGGATGAGCATGACCGCGCCGAAGAGGAGAGCAGCGAGAACGGCAAGAACGGGAATGCTGTACGCGAGGATGCGGCGCTGTTGGTGACTGAGGTTGAGCGTCATTTCATGTTTCTCTGGCACACACCACGATCTATCAGCGTCGTCAACACGATAGAGACTTGCCGGAAGTTAACAGAATGTCAAATAGAGATGCGCTAACCAATTCAAGGACCGATAGTCGTATTACGTATTACGTAATACGACCGCGAGGCGCCAGTCGAGCGGCTACCCGTCCCTCTCCGGTGGTGGCTCGTCCGTAGGCGCATCAGAGCCGCTATCTCGATGGGGTGTATCGGCCGTTGAGCCATCTTCCTGAGTGCCGTCGGACGGTGCATCCGTCCCAGCTCGATCGGTGTCCTGGACACCATCGTTCGGTGCATCCGTGCCTGGTCGGTCGCCGGGTGTGGCGGACTCCGGGCGGTCAGAATCCGCCTCCGGGCGGTCAGAATCCGCCTCCGGGTGGTCGGAATCCGCCTCCGGGTGGTCGGAATCCACTTCGTCATGCGACGGAACATCTGCCGGTGCGGCATCGGTGACGCGGTCCGTCAGCTGCTCGAGATCGGTGCGTAGGTAGTGGTCGGCGGGGAGGTCACTGACGGCGTCCCTCGCGTCTGAAACCGCACCCGTCAGCCTGTGGGCCTCACCGGGGATCTCCAGGAGGTACGCAAGCTCGTCGACACGATGCTGTGCGACAACATCGGAGTCGACAACCGAACGGATGGGCTCAACAAGGCGCTTGACCGGATAGAGCAGATCGCCCGGCACGGCATCCTCGGCTGCGAACGCTGTTCCGACCGGCAGGACGATGAGAAGGGCTGCAGCGAGCGCCGGGACGCGCACTCGCCACGACGACGTCCGCACACCGACCGGTGGGCCGCCGGCCGTGTTGAGGGCATCCCCTATCGATGCTTCGTGCGCCTGCTTCGTGGCAGCGCTCATCTCGACCGTGAACGCTTCGCGCATTCTCTGTGTTGTGTCACCTGCGAGACGACTCATGGCAGTTTCTCCGTGTTCTTCCTTGGTTGAGACGCCGTTGGCGCCCCAGATTCGACACGCTCGAGTAGCTTGCGCAGCCGTTTCTCGGCTCGAGCGGTCGCGGCATAGGCAGCGGGACGGCTCATGTTCATGACCTCAGCAGCCTCGGCGCCCGACAGTCCGACAACATGGCGCAGAGAGAGCAGGTTTCGTTGTTGTTCGGTCAGCTCGGAGAGAGCGCTCTCGAGGTCGGGGTCCAGTCCAGGGGTCGGGAGTTCGGCATGGACATCCATGCTTTCGGGAATGGACGCGGTCGGTGTTTCGGGGCGTCGGCTCCGACGGCGGATCTCGTCCAGACAGGTGAAACGAACGCTTCGGAACAGCCATGCGCGCAGCGACCTGCCATCTCCCTTGATCGTGTCGGCAGCCCGGACGAGCTCCAGGAACGCATGCTGGACAGCGTCCTCGGCGGCCTGACGGTCACGTAGCATCGAGTACGCAAATGAGGCCAATGGATCACCGGTGAGGCGATACACGTCGGCGAACGCCGCATCCGATCGCCGGCGAACACCGTCAACCAGAAGATCGAGCCTCGGGTACTCGCTCACCGGACCGGCCTCTCCTTCGCTCGACGTAGCGACGGTAGTGGGCGGCCCGGTAAACGGTTCAGATTCTCCTTCACCTATGCATGCAGCGAGCCGGCGCTCAACGGGCCAAGTTCCGGTGGTGGGGACGGTGATGCTCACACCGGTGACGATGATGGTCCGTCACCTCATCATGGTGGTCGTGACGCTGGTCACAACGATGGCGATGTTGATCCGTCACACATCGATGTCTGTGGCGATCAACCGCACAATGATGTCTGTGGCGGTCCGTCGGTCGATCCGTCACCCGATCCGTCAC
>CAZWMX010000132.1:0-6561 GCA_964635205.1 uncultured Acidimicrobiaceae bacterium
GTCGACGGACAGGCCCTCACCTTCGTCGCCGAGGGCGATGCGTTCATCGACGATCAGACATCATCAACCTGGAACATCTTCGGCGAGGCCGTGAGCGGCCCACTCACCGGCACCACGCTTGAACCTGTCACGTTCGTCCGCACATTCTGGTTCTCCTGGGCCGCCTTCCGTCCCGACACCGAACTGATCGAGTCATCATGACCCTGCACGCCACAACGGCCGTCAAGGAACCAGGCGATGTGGCACGAAACAATGCTGCGACGAGGGAGGTGCCGCCGTGGACCTAGGGCCGCTCACTCTCGCCCTCGCCGCCGGTGGCCTCTCCACGGTCAATCCGTGCGGATTCGCCATGCTCCCGGCCTACCTGTCGTTCTATGTGGGAGCGAACGAGGACCAGCTGCCGACGGCCGGCAGCCGTACCGCGCAGGGACTCCTCACGGGCCTGATGGTCACCGCAGGATTCCTCCTCGTGTTCGGCATCGTCGGGCTGCCGATCACGTACGGGGCGACCCAGATCGTGCGCGCCATACCGTGGGTGGGTATCGGACTCGGCATCGCGTTGCTCATCGTCGGTGTGGCAACACTTGCAGGCCGAAGGATCTCCACAACGATTGTGAACCCGGTCCGGCCCGGCCAAGCACGACAGCCCAAGACGATGTTCGTGTTCGGCATCGGGTATGGGATCGCTTCGCTCGGCTGCACGCTCCCTGTGTTCCTCGCCGTCATCGGAGCATCACTCGCAACACAGGGTGCAGGTTCCGCGCTGGCGGTGCTCGCGGCGTACGGACTCGGGATGGCGATCATGCTCATCCTGTTCTCCACCGGTGCGGCGTTGGCGAGAGATGGACTGGTGAGAACGGTGCGAAGGTTGATGCCGTACATGAACCGGATCACGGGCACCATGTTGACGGTTGCCGGCGTGTACCTCACCTACTACTGGGGGCGCGTGAAGTTCGGTTCGGCTGCAACACTCGGAGACGATCCGATCGTCGGCTTCGTCGGCACCTTCACCGCAGGCATCGAACGGGTCGCAGGCACGTATGGTCGCCCGATCATCTTCACCGCCGGCATCGTCGTAGCCGCCATAGCGGCCGTGACACTCTGGAAATGGCTCAACCAAGACACCGGCGCCGGCCCCGACGCCGTCGTCCGCAGAGGAGACCGGCCCTCGGTACCCGAGAGCTCCGACGAACGAGCCCAGCACGGATTCGAAGAACGCGTTGATGCATAACGAGGAGAACACCGTGGCACGGACCGAACACGAACACGACATGCAAGAAGCTACGCGCCACTCACGGAACCGGCGCTTGATCTGGGCTGGCGCGGTCACAGCGGTTGTGGGCCTGATGGTGATCCTCATTTTGGCGCGTCCCACACCCCAGGATGCGGCCTTGGTCATCGGACGGGCCTCCGCAGGCGAAACCGCTCCCGATGTCGAGATGGTCGACTTCGACGGCGAGCTCGTAACCCTCTCGGACTACGCCGGAACACCGGTCGTGCTGAATTTCTGGGCCTCCTGGTGTCCGTTCTGTATCGCCGAAATGCCCGACTTCGAGCGCGTCAGCCAAGCCACGACAGGTCGGGTCGCGTTCATCGGGGTCAACCTCCAGGACGATGCCGGTCTGGCGAAGTCCCTCGCAGGAGAGACAGGGGTCACGTATCGATTGACTCGCGATCCCCAGGGTGTCGTCTACGCCGCTTTCGGCGGTATCGGCATGCCGACGACAGTGTTCGTCGACGCTTCAGGAATCGTTCGCGAGGTTGTCACCGGACAAATGTCGGAGACCCAGCTGCGATCCAAGATCGCCGAGCACTTCTCCGTGGACGTGTGAACGGCACGGTTCACGACTCAGGCAGGAAGCGGTTCGGCTCCCGGCGCGCCGTGGCACCGCTTGTACTTCTTTCCTGATCCACATGGGCACGGAGCGTTCCGTCCGATCTTGTCGCCATCACGCTTGACCTGGCGGTGTGTCGTCCCATCACCCTTGGCGCTCGACGTTGTGAGGCTTTGAGCCTTGGGCTGCTCCTCGCGCCGTGCCACCTCGACATGGAACATGTACCGGATCGAGTCGGCCTTGGTCGTGTGCACGAGATCCTCGAAGAAGCCGAACCCCTCGCGCTGGTACTCGACAAGAGGATCCCTCTGACCCATTGCACGAAGACCGATACCGGACCTCAGGTAGTCCATCTCAGCAAGGTGCTCACGCCACTTGTTGTCGATCACGGAAAGCACAACCGTGCGCTCGAGTGACCGAATCACCAGCGAGGTCAGCTCTGCCTCGCGCGCCCCATACGCATCGCATGCCTCAGCAATGAAGGCATCAACGACGTCCTCAACAACAAGATCCTGCGGGTTGTCGAAGCTGTCCCTTCCCAACTTGCTCGGATAGAGATCGGACAGGGCGGTGTGCAGCTCGTCCCAATCCCACTCGGACGGATCCACTCCGTCTGTCATCTCGCGCACGATGTCTTCAACCACATCGTCACGCCACTCGGCCAGTAACTCTTCGGTGTTGTCTCCCTGGAGGATCTGGTTCCGCCACTGGTAGATGATGCGCCGCTGGGTGTTCATCACCTCGTCGTATTTGAGCACGTTCTTGCGGATTTCGAAGTTCTGTGATTCGACCTGACTCTGGGCACGTTCGATCGACTTGGTCACCATCTTGGCCTCGATGGGAACATCGGGCGGAATCTTGAGCCTCGACATGATCGATGCCACCCGCTCATTGGCAAAGCGGCGCATGAGATCGTCCTCGAGGGACAGGTAGAAACGACTCTCTCCCGGCTCACCCTGACGTCCGGATCTACCACGCAGCTGATTGTCTATCCGACGGGACTCGTGTCGTTCCGTACCGAGCACGTACAGACCACCAACATCGATCACCTTCCGTTTGTCTCGCTGTGTTTCTGCTGTGAACGCGGCAAGTGCAGCCTCGTAGGCTTCGTCGTACCCGTCGTCGTCCGGGGAGAGGTCCTGCTTCCGCATTGCGGCCTTGGCGAGCTCGACGGGATTCCCGCCGAGCATGATGTTGACGCCACGGCCGGCCATGTTCGTGGCAACCGTGACCGCTCCCGGCTGGCCTGCCTGTGCGACGATGTGCGCCTCGCGTTCATGCTGCTTGGCGTTCAACACCTCGAAGTCGATGCCGCGCCGCTTCAGGGTATCTGCGACCCGCTCCGACTTCTCGATCGAAACCGTACCGACAAGTATCGGCTGGCCCATCGCGTTCCGCTCCTCGATGTCATCGGCGAGAGCAGCGAACTTGTTGTCCTCATCGACGTAGACGACATCACCCTCGTCGAGGCGAGCGATCGGTTCGTTTGTGGGGATGACGACGACCTGGAGACCGTAGATCTCCACGAACTCGCCCTCTTCCGTGATGGCTGTACCTGTCATCCCGGAGAGCTTGTCGTACATGCGGAAGTAGTTCTGGAGTGTGATCGTTGCGAGCGTCTGGTTCTCTTCTTTGATCCGAACGCCTTCCTTGGCCTCGATCGCCTGATGGAGACCCTCCGAGTAGCGTCGTCCTTCGAGGACTCGACCGGTGAACTCATCGACGATCATGACCTCACCACCGCGGATCATGTAGTCGACGTCCTTCTGATACAACGTCTTGGCCTTGAGAGCGACATCGAGATGATGGATGAAGTCGACGTTCGCGAAGTCGTACATGTTCTCCACGCCGAGGATCTCCTCGACTCGCGTCACACCCTCCTCAGTGGTGATCACCTGGCGTTTCTTCTCATCAACCTCGTAGTGCTCGTCAACACGAAGCCTCGATGCGATGCGAGAGAACTCCGTGTACCACTTGCCCGTCTCCCCGACGCGCCCGGAGATGATCAACGGTGTTCGTGCCTCGTCGACCAGGATCGAGTCGACCTCATCAACGATGGCGTACGCGTGCCCCTGTTGCACCATGTGCTCCGGGATCATCGTCATGTTGTCACGCAGGTAGTCGAAGCCGAATTCGTTGTTCGTCCCGTATGTGATGTCCGCCTCATAGGCGGGGCGCCGCTCCTCCGGAGACATCCATGCCTGGATGATGCCGACTTCGAGCCCGAGGAATCGGTGGATGTTGCCCATCCATTCGGCGTCACGACTTGCGAGGTAGTCGTTGACCGTGACCAGATGAACACCCCCGCCGCTGAGAGCATTGAGATAGGAAGGCATGGTGGCGACAAGGGTCTTGCCCTCGCCCGTCTTCATCTCGGCGATCATGCCTCGGTGAAGTGTTCCCGCGCCGATGATCTGGACGTCGTAGGGGCGTTCACCAAGTACGCGTCTGGCGGCTTCGCGAACCGTGGCGTACGCCTCGGCCTCGATGTCATCGAGGGTCTCCCCGGCCGCAAGACGCTCCCGGAACCAGGATGTGCGGGCGGCGAGCTCATCATCCGAGAGCTTTTCGACGTCTGCTTCGAGAGCGTTTACCTCTTCGGCCAGCCTCTCGAGTTCCCTGAGGCGCTTGCCTTCTCCCAGGCGGAGTGCTTTTGAAAAGATGGACATGGTGCCGTGGATGTTACGGAGCTGGTCGCCTATGTCGGACAATACGCACAATCATGCCGGGCGGGATCGATCACGGCAGTGTGATCAGGTTCTCCCTGATTGCGTAGAGAACCGCCTCGTTGCGTGAGTGCAGCCCTAGCTTGTCGAGGATGTTCCGAATGTGGTTCTTGACCGTGTTCTCAGAGATGAACAGAAGGTCACCGATCTGGCGCGATGTTCTGCCATCTGCGACGAGACCGAGCACCTCGATCTCACGTCCCGTGAGTGTCGGCTTCCTGGTGCTGATGAGTTCCTGGTGAAGGAGGAGCTCGCGTGTGACATCGAAGAGCTTCCCTGCCATACCCGGAGAGACGGCAGCACCGCCGCCGGCGATGTTATCTATGGCTACAACAAGCTCATCGAACGGCATGTCCTTGAGAATGTAACCCCGTGCACCTCCGCGAATCGCGGCGACGAGGTCCTCTTCTGACTCAGAACCCGTGAGGAGCACCACGCACGAGGACGGAGCGACGGCCCGGATCTTCCCGAGAACATCGATGCCCGACATGCCCGGCATGAGGATGTCGAGCAGAACGATGTCAGGTTGCTCCGACTCCGCCACGGCCACTGCCGATTCACCATCTGCTGCTTCGCCGATCACATCGTATCCAGCGCCGGTCAACGCGGCCGAAAGTCCAGCCCTGAACAGGTGTACATCATCTACGACGAGCAGTCTTTTCATGTCAGCTCCGGCTCACTCCGGTTCGATCAGTCCTACGTTGCCGTCGCGTCGCCGGTACACAACACAGTGCCGGTCCGTGTCCGCATCGAGGAAGAAGAAGAACTCGTGTCCGAGCAGATCCATCTGCAACGCAGCTTCCTCTGCGGACATTGGTTTCATCGAGAACCGTTTGGTTCTGACGATCTCAACGCCACGGTCATCATCTTCATCGGACTGACTAGACACGTGGTTTAGGTCTTTGTTCGAAACTCTGTTTCGCTGGATCAGTTTCGTCTTCAGCTTCCGGAGCTGGCGTTCGTAGCGATCAGACGCAAGATCCACAGCCGTCCGTTCCTCGGCTGCTTCAGCCTCCACACGTACGATGCGACCGGCCATGTTCGTGGTGATCTCGACCCGGAACCTGCCCTCTGCACGACGAGGGTTGTGGCTCACCGTGAACTCGACATCGACATCTCCGCCATCGTCGAAGATCCGCCCGGCATGCTCGACGCGGTCCGTCGCAAAGTCGCGCATGTCGTTGGGCACCTGCATGTTCTTGCCGTGGACTCGAACAGTCACCCGATCTCCTCTCGGTCGGTGGGCCGAAGAAGGCGCGGCAGTACAACCGTGCATTCTTCCGGGGATTCAGAATGGGGGCGTGTCCGCGCGGCGTGTGATCGGGATTCGATCGTCTCACGCATCTGCGTCACGTCACCTCCCAAGCTCGGGAACGGCTTCGTTCCTGGTTCCATAATACCTGCTGACGTGGCTACGAGCACCGACATTCTGTGGGTGTCGGCAGCAGCGATCGCGCTCATCGCCGTCGTTCCGGTCGTGAGCACATCATCAACAAGAATGGCACCCTCAGGGACGCGGGTGATACTCCTGAAGTCGATGGTGTGACGTTCATCGCGAGAGGCGCCGGCCTGACGTCTCCACCACAAGGGCGCACCCAGCGCGTCGAGCACTTCAACACCGGTGATTTCGCTCACCTCCATCGCGAGTACTCGCGCCTGGTCGATGCCATAGGTCACCCTGCGGACAAACGACCTCGGGACGGGTACGAGCACGGTCGCGTCTGCCGGCAGGCCCGACACCATCGCGGCAGCGAGGATCCTGCCGGCTCGGATCGACCTGCGGTACTTGAGGTTGTGCACAAGGCGCACCGCCGCACCTACGTGCCGGAACCCGGCCTCAACATCGATTCCCCCGATCAGCGCCGGCGGCGCTCGTCTCAGCGAGGCGACACATGGCTCACACAGCGGCCACCCCGGCATGGCACACGCAAGACAGAGCATGTCGTAGAACGTATCAACGGTCTACGACATGCTCTGTAGTACGTAGTACGTAGTACGTA
>CAZWMX010000133.1:0-3669 GCA_964635205.1 uncultured Acidimicrobiaceae bacterium
GGCTCCTTGGCGGCACGGCCGGGATCGGAACCGTGCTGTTCGCCTTCGGCATGGGACCGCTCGTGGCGGTGTTCCTGCCGCGCTTGAGCATGGAGCCCCTGGAAGCAGAGCGCGAATCCGTAGACACGTCCTGCCTCTAGCTCGAACCCGCGAAGTCCGGCGGCTCGATTGTCCGGAACGAGGGCACCCTTCTTGCAGGCTGCTGGCTGAAATCGAGGAACCAGCCGGGCGATACGTCTAGTGCAGATGGAATGCGCCGGCAATGGGGAGCCAGCGATCGTTGCCCCAGACGATCTCGTCGTCGGCGTTGCCCTGGGTGTTCGTATAGCGGAGGTAGACACGCCCCGCCGAGGGCCGGAACACGCCGGGCGAGTCGGAGCCACTGGCATTCCAGTCGCCTGCGATCACACGGTCACCAGGGTCACCGAAGTAGAACTGTGCGTGTGCGATGCCGGTGCTGTTGGTGTTGCGGTAGTACATGAATCCCGTTGATTCACGGTGCAAGCCGACCGTGTCGACGCCGTCACCGTCGAAGTCCGCGACGAACGGCTTGTCCCCCACGTTCCCGAACAGGTACGAGTAGTCGGCTGCACCAAGACCACCGTCGTCGGAGCCGAGCTCGTTGATGATGTAGATACGGGCCTCGGAAGGTCGGTAGATCGAGACGGTGTCGCAGTCGTCGCCGTTGAAGTCGCCCGCAAGGGGGATGTCTCCCGGATTCCCGAAGAAGAACTTGATGCCGGCGTTGCCCTGTGTGTTGGCGTTGCGCAGGTACACGTAGCCGTCGGACTGTCGATACAACCCGGGTGTGTCGACACCGTCGCAGTCCCAGTCCCCTGCGAAGGGGAGGTCTCCCGGGTTCCCGTAGTAGAACGAGGTGACCACCCCGATGCTGTCTCGTAGGCGCCACAGGCCGGTATCGGGATCGACCATCCCGACCGTGACCGCATCAGGGTCGGCGGGGCCGGGGTCCCCTGGGCCGCTGCGCGGACCATAAGTGGGCATCGGCTTTCCGAACTCGAAGGCTCCGATGTCGGGATTCCCTGCGATCGCGAACCCGTCGTTGAGGTTCGCCAGTTGCGCACCCCGATCGATGGCAGCCGACCCGGAGACCAGTTGGAGGCTGGCCGTGCCCGGCGGTGATGCAACGTTCCATGCAGGAGGCAGCGTCGGTGACAGGAGATCTGCCATCGTGACCTCGACACCCTTGTCCTCGACACCCGCGGGCAGGTCACCGATGCGGCTGTACCGCACATTGTCCCACTTGAACCACGGTGCGCTCGGGCCTCCGATCGCTTGTGTGGTCCCCCAGGCGTTGTTGTCGAAGTCCCGGAAGCCCTCATCGGCGACGGTGGTGAACTCGAACGCGTACCGCGTACCGATGAACAGGTTGTTGCGGAATATGGCGTTACGCCACATGGCGCCGTTGTCGCCGTGTCCGTCACCGTTCTTCACCCCTGTGTTGTGCGCAACCACGAAACCGGTCGTGTAGTTGTGCATCTTGATGGGCACACTCTCGAGGTTGAAGAACTCGTTGCGCACGATGTAGGCGGGTCCGCCCCGGATCGGTTGCACGCTCACGCCCATCCGAGCATTGGTGACACGGTTCCGCCACACCCGAACGTTCGCCTGGTTGTAGTCGATCTCGATGCCGTCGTCGACGCAGTACGAAACGTCGTTGCCGTAAACGTCGTTGCCGTACGACGGCCCGGTGAAGGGCTGCACCGAGATGCAGTCTCCGAAGAACTGCACCCGGTTGTAGCGCACGACGTTGCCGGTTCCTCGCAGGTCGATGCCGCGTTCTGACGGGATGCCGGACCCCGGCCACGGCGTGCGCCCGGTGATGACGTTGTCGGTAATGGTCTGGTTGAGCTCGTTTGCGTTGCCCCTGCGGTTCAGGATCCCGAAGTCGACATCGCGGATGATGTTGTCCGAGATGAGCAGGTCCCGTGTGTTCTGCGCATCGATCCCCCACCTGCCGCTCTCGATGGTGAGGCCGGCCACGATGATGTCGGACGTCGTGCGGTCCCATCGCCCGACGGTGACGACTCCTCTGGTGGTTCCTGCACCGTCGATGATCGCCTCACCGGATTCGGGACCGGTGAAGGCGATCGGTCGGCCGGGTTCACCCGACCGGGTGATCTCGAAGGGTGCGTATGTGCCTGCTGCAATCCGGAGCTCGTCTCCTGGGTTCGCTGCGTCCGCCGCGGCCTGGAGGCCACGGAACGGATCGACCTGTGTCCCCGTACCGCCGCCTGATCCGGGAACGACGAAGCGCGTCGTACCCGCTGGGTCGGGTACGGGAACAGTTCTCGTGATGCCGGTGACGGTGCGGACCATGCCGCCGCCGTCGGGATCGGTCAGGGTGAGGCGAAGGTCGTAACTCGTGCCCGGTTCGAGAAAGAGGGCGCTGGCGCCCCACGAGTTGATGCCGAGCGGTCCGTCCTGGACCCGGATCGTTGGATAGGCGCGCATCGCGATCGCACCCGGAAGCCAGGTGCTGCTGCCCGTCGTGCGGAATTCGAGAGTCATGGTGCTGTCGAGGTTGTCGTCCCCTGCGATGAACCACACGACACCGATACTCTCGAAGGTGGCGTCGACACGGACCTCGCCGGGCAGCACAGGGTCGCCGGACGCCGCAAGCGCGCCCGTGCCGGTACCGATGAGCGCCGTCAGGAGCGTCACCACGAACAACACGCGCAGTAGTTGCTTAGTCACCATTTGTGGTCATCCTAACGGTTCGATCACCCGATTCCCAGGGGAATCCTCCCATGCACGGCCGCCCCACGCCCGGCCGGGAGCTACCTGCGCCACGTGAGCGAACCGTCCTGCCGTAACCCGGCGTCTCAACGGTGTAGCTACCTTGGGAAACGATGATCCGGCAAATCGCGCTCGGCGTTGTGATGGCTCTCGTCGCTGCTGCATGCGTGCAGTCACCCACAAAGAACACTGCGACCGGGAACGCAACGATCGCACCCGTCACAACCGCCGACACGACGCCGTTCCCTGCCTGTGACGACGTTCCGCGCCTCTCGGCACCAGCCGACGCATACGGTGCGGAGCCCAATTACGTCGCCGACGAGATGCCTTCCGACGAGGTCCGCGAGTGGGCGGTATCCCAACCCGGTTTCGAAACGATCTGGATCGACCGGGAGCACAACGGTTGGGTCACGGCGGCGTTCAGTCGGGACGTCGAGGCACGACAGGCCGACCTCGAACGACTGTTCCCAGGCGAGGGTGTGGTGGCCGTTGCGATGCCCCGGAACCCGGCCGACCTCCATGCGCTCCAGGCACGAGTGACGTCCGAGCTCGGCACCTTCCTCGACGGCTACGTCACATGGACGGGCGAGACCCGTCCACGGAGCCACCGCCGGGGCCGCAACAACCCGAAGGTGACGGATGGCGGCTCCTCCTCGATGAAGCAGGTGTTGGTGCGCCGTATCGGACCGGCATCGCGACCGACCAGACGAGCCTCGCTGGGCTCTGGGCCACGATCGGACTGGACGACCCCCTTCCCGAGGTCGATTTCGCCAACGAGGTGGTTGTGTGGTTTGGCGCGGTGTACTCGGGGAGCTGCCCGGAGATGCATCTCGACGACGTCGTCGTGGATGGTTCGACCCTTCACGTGTTCCTCGTGTATCCGAATCGCCCCGCAGTGTGCACGGCCGA
>CAZWMX010000133.1:3769-6464 GCA_964635205.1 uncultured Acidimicrobiaceae bacterium
CGACCCTTCACGTGTTCCTCGTGTATCCGAATCGCCCCGCAGTGTGCACGGCCGATGCCAACCCGCGTGCGTACGTCGTTGCCGTCGAGCGGTCGAAGTTGCCGGCCGGCCCCTTCGTCATCCAACTCGATGCCGACGACATCGGCTTCGACACCTCCCTACCCGGACTCCAGTTCGTCGTGACGGGGATGTCATAGAGCCGGGCTATCCGGTCGACTACTCCCTGTACTCGAGGCCATCGATATCGACGAGCTCGGGTTCCCTGTTGTGCAATTCGGCAGGCCACGCACGCGCCTTGGTGATGGCGTTCTCGCCAAACCATGGTCTCACCGAATGGGCCGTCGAGCCGTTGACGAGCAGATCACCTCCAATTCCCGTTCGATGCAGGAGGTACGCTGGTGGATAGGCAGACATGCGATAACGATCCCCGATCGGAGGAGGAAACGCCATGAGTCAGTCCGAAGAAGCTTGGAACGACGTTGGTGAGCAATTCAAGAAGCTCGGGTCGACGTTGAAGTACCACTATCAGGCACAGGAAGGCGTGGAGGAAATAGAGGTCGTCTCGGAAGACGAAATCAAGGACGCGTTGCGGACGCTCGGTGAGAGCATCAAGAGAGCTTTCGCGACCGTCGGTGACGCCGTAAAGGACCCGGAGGTCAAGGAGGAGGTGAGACAGACGGCGGGGTCGCTCTTCGACGCTCTTGGGGCAACCTTCTCGGAACTCGCAGACGACATCTCCAATCGGCGAGAGAAAAGGCTCGACTCCCCGAGCCCTCCGGTCCCAACAGAGGGCTCTCCACTGGATGCTTCCGAAGAAGAGGAGTGAACATCGGGTCCGAGCGGACCGCTTCTCGACACTCGCAATGGCCCGTCTGTTGCTCCCCGAGTTGACCTCGGATTCGACGTCGACACACCGCGAATGGGCGGATGACGTCCCAGGGTGCCATCTGACGCTGAACCGGCCACGCTAGCTGGTGGTATCGGCTGAGTCCCATCCTCAGATGCGATCGAGCGGATCACGTCGGCGCGGGCGAGCAAGCCGGAACAGTCGCCAGGATAGAACCAAGACGGTGATCCCCCCGACCGCGCCGGAGAGGGCGAACAAGGTGGCAGCGAAGTCGGTGACCGGCTCGAGCGGACTGCCTTCAAGGCCACCGATCCCGGCTGCCAGGGCCGAACCAATCAACAGACCAGCAATGAGGAGACCGAGGGTGAACATCATCGCGATCCCACGCAATGCGTGGACGTGGCGGTCGAGATCGCTGGTACCGAGCTCAACCTTGAATTCACCCCTCTTGAGGCTCGTCAGCCACTTGAGCACCCCTTCTTGGAGCGAAGGCAACTGCTCGACCGCTTCCCTGACGGCGAAACTGGCTTGTCGCACCATGGTGTCCTTGATGACGTCTGTAGTGAGCGCCTCGGGCACCTGCTGCTTCAGCGCATCGAACGAGCGCTCCATGAACTCCGTACCGGTCCAGGTCGGTACGAGCGCGCCTGTGATTGCTTCTGCCTGGGCCATTGATTTCATCGCCAACGTGAGCTGAGAGTCAAATCGGTAGCCGGCTCGCTGCAAGATGTCGAGGCCCAGAGGCAGCACCTTCGCCACAACCTCGACTTCGTGCCCGGGGGGAGGATCGAGATAAGGGGTCAGGGTGCGTTCGAAGTCCTGGTAATACCGGGCGTCATCGGTTTCCCGATACGGAGTAGACAGTGACTTCAGTGTCTGGGCAAGGCCGCGGACATCGCGATTCTGGACGGTCAGCAGCAAGCTCCCCAGCTTGATCCGTTGCTGGAAGGTCAACTCGCCCACCATTCCGGTATCGAGCATGACCATGTCACCGTTGACCAGATCGACAAAGACATTGCCTGGATGAGGATCGCCGTGGAAGAACCCGTCGATCATCAGCATCTTCACTGCGGCGCGCACGACCCTGTCGGCGAGTATCTCTCGGTCGAGCCCCGCCGCATCGATGGCAGCCGCGTCGGTTGACTTGACGCCGTGGATGAACTCCAGGGTGAGGACACCAGAGGATGACAGCTCATAGACGACCTCCGGGACTCGAATTCCTTCGACAGGATCGAGAACCCGGGTGAGCCGACGAGCGTTGTAGGCCTCGATCTTGTAGTCGAGCTCTCGTAGGAGTGTGGTGCCGAACTCGAGCACGATTCCCGCCAGGTCCATGTCTTCGGCCCAGCGAGTCCGCCGCTCCATGGCCTGGGACATGCGGACCAGGATGCGGACATCGGAACGTAGCTGGGCATGGATGTCGGGGCGCTGAATCTTCACTGCAACGTCGCGACCGTTGTGCAATACGGCTCGGTGCACCTGGGCGAGCGAAGCCGCCGCCAGCGGTACGGGGTCAAACTCGGCGTACAGCTCCTCAGGCGGTGCTCCGAGTTCGGCGATTACCCTTTCGCGTGCCTGTTCATAGGGAAACACGGCGACGTCACTCTGCAGCTTCTCGAGCTCCTCCTGCCATTCCACCGGTAGGGTCCTGGCTCGGCTTGAGATGATCTGGCCGATCTTGACATAGGTGGGCCCGAGGTCCTGAAGCAGGAGTCGGAATCGAACCGGAGGCGGCACACGGACAAGCGGCGTCTCGGGCTGCCACAGCCAGGTCTGGATGCGACGTCTGGATCGGGCGATCGACCCGTCGCCGTCGAACAGCGCATCGATGCCGTGGATCTGCAGCAT
>CAZWMX010000134.1:0-6364 GCA_964635205.1 uncultured Acidimicrobiaceae bacterium
CGGGATCTCATAGGCGCGGACTGACGTGCTCACGACTCGATCCACTCGCGGCAACGTCGCGTGTCCGCCTCCACGGCCGCCTCGTATTCGGCGGATTCGGGCTGAACACCGAGTTGGTACACCGATTGCATCGGGCCTCCCTTCGGTTTCGTCAGCGTACCTGTCCCTGCGCACGACTTCCCGGGCCGCTTACCCTCACGTCATGCATCTGCTGAGCCTCGAGGCCGTGACCAAGGACTATCCGGAAACACCTGTGCTCGATGCCGTGTCTCTCGGGATCTCAGCAGGCGAGCACATCGGTGTCATTGGAAGGAACGGTTCGGGGAAGTCAACGTTGTTGGCGATCATCGCGGGAACGGAGGATCAGGACAGCGGTTCAGTGGTTCGAGCCAAGGGTCTTCGTGTGGCGGCCCTCGACCAGAATCCCACCTTTGACGACCAGGCAACCGTCGGCGGGATTCTCGGAGACGAGCGACGGACGATTGCGCTGGGTGATCGACTCGGCCTCAAGGACCCATCCGCACGGTGTGCATCACTCTCCGGTGGACAAAAGAAACGTCTTGCTCTGGCTCTGGCCCTTGCCGCCGAGTGCGACCTTCTCATCCTCGACGAGCCGACGAACCACCTCGATGTCGACACGATCGACTGGCTCGAGGATCATCTGCGGGCACGTAAGGAAGCGCTCCTCCTCGTGACCCACGACAGATATCTCCTCGACCGCGTCGCGAATCGTGTTGTTGAGGTTCACGATCACAAGCTGTTCCCCCATCAGGGCAGCTACGAGGACTTCCTCGAAGAAGCTTCGGCGAGGGAGGCACGCGAGACCGCAGAAGAACACCGGAAACAACAACGCATCAAGACCGAACTCGCATGGTTGCGCCGCTCCCCGAAGGCTCGCACTTCGAAGTCGCGCTACCGCGTCAAGCAGGCCACGGACCTGATGGCACAGCAGCGCAAGCAAGCGAGGCAGGAGCTCACCATCGAGTTGCCATCGCGCCGTATCGGATCGAAGGTCGTCAACCTCCACAACGTCGGGAAGAGGTACGGCGAGAACTGGGTACTGCGCCATGTCGACTACAAGCTGCATCCCGACGCACGCATCGGCATCGTCGGGCCGAACGGTGCCGGCAAGACCACGCTGCTTCGCCTCATCGCTGAGCGAATCGAGCCAGATGAGGGGAAAGTCACGACCGGATCGACGATCCACTACGGCTGGTACGGACAGGATCCCAGACCGATACCTGTGAACACACGTGTTCACGCTGCCGTGCGGGAGCATCTCGACGAGGTTCGCCTGGAGAGTGGCATCAAGGTGTCCGGCGCCCAGATGCTCGAGCGATTCCAGTTCACAAGGGACCAACAGCAGTCTGAAGTCGGCGACCTCTCCGGCGGGGAGCGTCGGCGTCTCGAGCTTCTCCTGAGTCTCATGGAGGCGCCGAACCTCCTGCTGATGGACGAGCCAACCAACGACCTCGACATCGACACGCTCAATGTGCTCGAGGAGTACCTCGATGCCTGGGATGGTGCCCTGGTCGTCGCAACCCACGACCGCTACTTCCTCGACAGGGTCTGCTCCGACATCTTCTCCATCGAACCGGACGGATCCGTTCGACACCACCCTGGCGGGTGGTCCGCGTACCGCGAGACGGTGCTCCCACGCACACTGCATCGCCCATCGAAAACGCCCTCAGGTGACTCAAGGCCGAAGCAGAAGCGCACAAAGCTCACGTACAACGACAAGCGGGAGCTCGATCGGCTGTCGAAGAAGATCCCAAGGCTTGAAGAGAAGAGGGCCGCGCTCACAGCCGGTCTCACCGAAGCCGGTGGGGATTATGACCTGGTCGTTGGATTGTCGAACGACCTTGCCGACGTGCTAGCAGATTTGGACTCGTCCGAAACCCGATGGCTCGAACTCACTGAGAGAGCCGAACACCTCGCCGGCAGCTGAGTCACAGCGACGGAAACGAGTTGGTATCGTCTCACCATGGAAATCAATGTTGTCGTCACCGAACCACTGGGTAAGTCACAACCCACGCCGATCGTGTTCGTCCACGGTGCCTGGCACGGCGCCTGGTGCTGGACCGAGCACTTCACCGAGTACTTCGCCGACCACGGATATGCGTCCTACGCAATCGATCTCAGAGGCCATGGAGCGTCGGACGGAACGGTGCGGACGGCACGAATTGCTCACTATGTCCACGATGTTCGTCGTCTCGCTCTCGAGCTCGACACTGCGCCCGTCATCGTGGGGCACTCGATGGGTGGATTGGTCCTTCAGCAGTACCTGTCCCAGTACCGAGCCGCGGCAGGCGTGCTGATGGCACCGGTCCCTGTAACGGGTGCAATAGGCGCAACGATGAGGGTGATCCGCGACCACCCCCGAGCCTTCCTCCGGGCGAACACGTCTCTATCACTGGGGCCGATCGTGGACGACGCTGATCGGGCCATCTCACTGCTCTTCGGTCCACAGATGGACCAGGTCGACGCACTCCGGTACGCGGGGCTGCTCCAGGACGAGTCCTATCCGGCCTACCTCGAGATGATCCTCGATCTACCGCGAACCTCTCGTGTGCAGGATCCGATCCTCGTACTCGGTGCGCAGTTCGATGCGATCTTCTCTCCTGCTGAGATCGAGGCAACAGCCAGGGCGTACAACACCGAGGCCGTCATCTTCGGAGGGATGGGACACGACATGATGCTCGAGCCCGGATGGGAAGGTCCGGCCGGAACGATCATCGAATGGCTCGATGACACAATTCCACGCAGTGATTGACCTATCGTCTCATCCAATGACAAACCTGGATCTCGATCGTGACACGCCGCAGGACCAAGACGGATTTCTTCTGAGCGACTATATCCGCAACGCCAATGCTCTCGAGGCAGAGCGCAACGACGACGGATCGACGACGATATACCTCCCGTTGCATAGGCGTGAGAGGTACTCCACGCTCCCCCGATCCCGGCGCCGACCATGGCTTGTGCGCATGTTCCGTGGCCGGTCGAAACGTCTCCGGGAACAGGACCGCCTGGGGGTCGCCGCGAATGTCCGCAAGGTTCCCAGACGAAGATCAGACCTGGCTTGAGAGATACGAACGTCAAGCTGTTGTCGATGCTGCACACGGTCCTATACCGAACGACAGCGGGGCGCATCGGACGCAGACTCGTCGACAACGACATGCTGCTGTTGACCACCACCGGTCGTGCGACGGGTAACAAACACACCGTCCCATTGCTCTATCTTCGCGACGGTGATCGTCTCGTCGTCATCGCTTCGTACGGAGGCAGGCCGAACCACCCCGAGTGGTACCGCAATCTCGTAGCCAATCCGCAAGCGTCGGTCCAGATCCTCGGAGCGCACCGAGAGGTTGAAGCCACAACGATGACCGAAGGCGAACGATCTGAGTGGTGGCCAAAGGTTGTCGCTGCCCACGACGGCTATGGCGCATACCAGTCGAACACGGATCGCCAGATCCCCCTCGTCTGGCTGGATTGAGCCTTCATCTCGCCGAAGGCAGTTTGACGAGGAACCGCGCCCCGCCGTCTGGTTGGTTCCCTGCCTCGATCGAGCCGCCATGGCGTTCGGTGATCGCACGGGCAATGGCGAGTCCCAGACCGAAGCCGGGCCCGCTGCGGGCGGGATCTGCTCTGTGGAACCGATCGAACACCCTTTCGAGGTCTTCGTGGGGAATCCCATCGCCGTCATCAGTGACTTCGATAGTGGTTCGCTCGGCATCCTGATCGATGGTGATCACAGCGGAGCTCCCTCCGTGGCGGTCTGCGTTGTCGACAAGGATCCATATCAGCTCAGATAGCTCACCATCATGTCCAAGGACAACCGCGGTCTCAGGAGTCTGAACATCCACAGAGAGTTCGAGGTTGCGAGCCCTTCGTTGGACGGATCGAGCAACGGTGGAGAGGTCTACCGGTGCGAAGTCCTGAGTGTTGTCGATCCGGATATCGGACCTGGCAAGTGTCAGGAGATCATCGATCAGATGGCTCATTCGATCAGCCTCGTGTTGGATGTCGCGGCTCGCATCTCGGCGGTCTGCATCGGATGCGTCCGGGCGCTCCACGAGGAACCCCGCGTTCGCCCTGATCGAGGTCAGCGGACTTCGGAGTTCGTGAGACGCATCGGCTACGAAGCGCTTCTGTGTATCGATCGTCAGATCTCGGTCCCTCCGGGCGATCTGCAAACCCTCGAGCATCGCGTTGAACGAGTCTGTCAACGCGCCGACCTCATCATCCTGCTTCACACCCGGAAGCCTCTGCGAGAGGTCCCCCGTTGTTCCGATGCGCTCTGTTGTGTCGGCAAGAGTCTTTATCGGCCGGAGAGCCCTCCCCGCCATGAACCATGCACCGATCGCCGCAGCCGTCAAGGCAATGATGCCGAACACCACCAGGAAGCCCTGTGCGCCCCGCAGCTGTGAGTCGGCAACACGTTCGCTCTGGGACGCAGCGACGACACCGACTCCGTACGTCGGGTTGTCCCATCGCGATACCTGGACTCGAACGCCGTCGACGTTCACGCTCGATGATCCCTTCTCGAGTGCCTCGACATGGACGGAAGCTGGGAGGTCGAGCGGCGCCCCACCAACGAGACCCGTGGCGTACAGCACTTGGCCTGCCTCGTCGTAGACGGTCAGGAACGGCTGGTCAGACGTCGACGCGTCCGGAAGCACGGGTGGCACAGGGACGTCGATGACTCCCGCAGATGCCACATCGAGCTCCGCTGCCGTCTCCACGGCAATACCAACGAGTAACGCGTCCTGTTCGCTGCTCGCCGTGCCCGCGATCAGGAGACTGAGAATCAGGATGAACCCGACCAGCACGAGTGCTGTGAACCCGATGCCGAACCAGGTCAACCGCCATCGGATCCTCATTTGGGAGACTGCTGAGTAGTGCCTGTCAGCCATCTCGACGACCATGCATCGCCACTCGCTGTGGTCTCGGCTCCGCCATTCCGCCGCAAGGAGTGGCGAAACCTCGCCCTTTGCGAGTGGCGCGCCTGATCGCCGATCTGACCAACGGCACCAATCAACAGCCTCCTACTCGGCCCTGAGCACATAACCGGCTCCACGGATCGTGTGGATGAGCCTTGGCTCCCCATCCGCTTCGAGTTTGTTTCGCAGGTATCGGATGTAGACATCGACGACGTTGCTTGTTGTGTCCACGTCGAGGCCCCAGACAGCTTCGAGCATCCGCGAACGGCTGAGCACGATCCTCTCGTTTCGGAGGAGATACTCGAGAAGTCTGAACTCGAGCACGGTGAGCTCGACCTGTCTCTCCCCACGCATGACTTCGAACGCCTCCACATCGGCAACGAGGTCGGCACATCGAAGCAGTTCATGGGTTCCCGGTTCTCTACGTCGAAACAGGCTTCGTACACGAGCGAGAAGCTCCTCGTATGCGAATGGTTTGACGAGGTAGTCGTCGGCACCGGAGTCGAGGCCGAGGACTCGATCGGCAACCGTGTCCTTGGCCGTCAGCATCAACACGGGAATGTCACCGTCGGCTCTGAGCCTGCGACACACCTCAACACCATCGATCTCAGGCATCATCACGTCGAGGATCACGAGATCAGGCTGATGATCACGCGCCGATACAAGAGCCTGAGCACCGTCATGCACAACCTCGACGCTGTAGCCCTCGTATATGAGAGCCCTGCGAATGCTGGCAGCGATCATCTCATCGTCGTCGGCAACGAGGATTCGCGGTTTCATACCGGCATCCTGACACACTTCGATGAGTCAGAGATGAGAAGAAAGCTGTCAGCTATCAGCCGTCAGTCCGGAGCTGAAGGCTGAAGGCTGAGAGCTGTCAGGTACCGGCCAGCGGGTCTGGACCGTACTGGTTATCGCCCTTGGTTCCCTCAAGGAAACCTGTCTCGATGAGTGCCCACAAACCGCCGACGATCGGGATGAAAGCGATGAATATCCACCACCCGGACTTGTCGCGGTCATGCCACCGCTTGATGCTGAGCGCAAGACCGACCCAGATGGTGCCGAGGTACAAAAGCCCGAACAAGAGCCAGATAATCACGGAGTTGATCAAGGCGGCGATGGTGGCGGTGATCAGCACACCAGCCCAGACGACGCCGATCCCCAGCCAGAACTTCCCTCTGTTGATGCGTCCGTCGAAGTCGAATAGGACGTACTTCCAGTCAATGTTGTCCATGGTCTCCCTCTCTCTGGACGACATGACCCTACCCGCACGCAGCCGAATTTCCCGGTAACGTGGCAACCCATGGCTGAAGGCACCAAGGACGCATACAGACGGATAGCCAGGTTCTACGACAGGGTTCTTGAACCTCTCGACGCACCCCTCCGTCCCATCGCCATGAAGCTGTATCCCGTCGACAGTTCGA
>CAZWMX010000135.1:0-6254 GCA_964635205.1 uncultured Acidimicrobiaceae bacterium
TGTCGAACATCCGGTCGGCAAGACCGACGGCCGGTAGCGCGAGGAGAGGAGCAATGAACGCATAAACGGTGGGATCGACCCAGTAGACCAACACGACCACGACGGTTGCCAGAACTGCCCCCACCGCGCGGGCGAGTGTTCGCAACGAGTTCCCACGAGGTGGGAGACCGATCGCACCGCCCACACCGATTGCCAGAGTCGGCGCAGCAACGATGTACGACGGAGACTGGGTGGCCGTGAATATCACAACAAGAGTGGTCGCCGTGACTATCGCATACAGGGCGGAGTGAAAGGCAACCGTGCCGAGGTTCTCAACACCGCCGAACACGGCCATGGCGTACATCGCAAAGATGACGCCTGCCGAGATGATCACGAGGCCTGTCGTCCGGCTCGTCTGGATTGCAAGGAGCCCGAACCAGAGACCGAGAGACGCGATCAGCGTGCCAACGCCGATTCCCGACCATTTGCCTCTCTTCACGGGCGGATCGGACCAGTCCTCAGCACGACCTCCGACGGGTGCGTCAGATCCACAAGCGTCGATGGCTCCCCTCCACCTGCGTCGCCAGGCAAGTATGTCAGCACTTCACCATCGAAGATCGATTCGGCCTCTTCCGCCGTTCTCACCGGTTCGTTGTCTGCCTTGTTCGCAGAAGTCACGGCGAGAGGGCCGGTCAGTTCGAGCAGCGCAAGCGCCACAGGATGGTCGGGACATCGAAGTGCGACCGTGCGACGTTTCGTATCGCCGAGCCATACGGGAGCTGTGTCGAGGCGTGGGACAACCAGCGTCACGGCTCCGGGCCAGTGACGATCGGCTAGCTCGAGGGCACGATCGGTCATCGCCCCAAGAGAGAGCCCCTGCTCCAGGGATGCGACGAGAATCGCGATCGGTTTCCCGTCGTCGCGACCTTTCAGTTCATACAAGCGGTCGAGGGCCGCCTCGTCATAGAGGTCGGCTGCGATTCCATAGACGGTGTCTGTCGGCACACCGATGATCTCGCCTCGTTTTATGGCTCTTGCTGCAGCGGCGACGTCCATTCACCCTCCTGGTGCGGTCTCTCCAACGCTACCTGAATCTGAATCTTCCGATGACGTAGCGGTCTCGGCCACTCAGATCCCGTTCGATCTTCGCGACGTAACGCTCGAAGAGGTCGGCAACTCGATCCCCGTGGAACTCAGATATCTCACAGGCGATCAAAGCCCCCGGTGCAAGCCAGTCTTCAGCCTCCCCAGCGATGCGCGCAAGCACCTCATCGCCCTGCGGTCCCGCGACGAGCGCCATCTCGGGTTCAGCCAATACATCGGTCGGGAGATCCGCAAGCTCACCGGTGGCGAGATAGGGCGGGTTCGACACCAGCAGGTCCACCCGACCCTTGAGCGAGTCCGGAAGTGGATCGAACAGATCACCCACGAGCACATGGACGTTGAGGCCCAGCGTCTCGACGTTCCTTCGGGCGGCAGCGGCAGCGTCCGGCGAAAGATCAACCGCATACACGTCCGCGTCGGGATGGTCCGCCGCCAATGCGAGTGCGAGGTTCCCGCTCCCGGTACAAAGGTCGACGATCACAGCGGGATCGTCAAGCATCGCGGTCACCTGCTCGAAGAGATACTCGGTCTCTGGCCGCGGGATCAGCACTCGGTCGTCGACCTGGAGCTCAACCGGCCCGAAGGGCACTGTGCCCTCGATGTACTGCAACGGCTCGTCTCGTCGTCTGCGTTCTACATACGACTTGAAGGTATCGCACTCTTGCGAGGAGAGATCGAATCCGAGGAGAACATCGGATCTGGTTCGTCCGGTGGCCAGGACGAGCAGCCTGATCGACTCATGTTCGGGTAGATCACCAACCCCAGCCAGAACATCTCGTGACCGCACGGGTCACACTTCCTCTGCGAGCCTTCGGGCAACGTCGTCGGCGATCAGCGCAGCGTGGAGTTGTTCGAGATCGCCGTCGAGGATCGCAGGCAGCGAATGTACGGTGAGGCCGATCCGGTGATCCGTGACACGGTTCTCCTTGAAGTTGTATGTGCGGATCTTCTCAGACCGCTCACCGGAGCCAACCTGTGATCTTCGAACGGAGGCACGCTCCCCCATCTGCTCTTCGATCTGGATCTGGTAGAGCCTTGCGCGCAGCACGCGCATCGCCTTCAGCTTGTTCTGAAGCTGGGATTTCTCATCCTGGCAAGAAACGACTATGCCGGTTGGTTTGTGTGTCAGACGCACGGCAGAGTCCGTGGTGTTGACCGATTGGCCGCCCGGCCCCTGGGACCGCATCGTCTCGACGATCAGGTCGTTGTCGTGAATTTCGACCTCAACAGCCTCCACCTCCGGCAACACTGCAACGGTGCCCATCGAGGTGTGGATCCGGCCCTGTGACTCCGTCGTCGGGACCCGTTGGACACGGTGGGGGCCCGCCTCATACTTGAAACGTGCGTAGGCGCCCTTTCCCTTGACAGCAAAGGTCGCTTCCTTGATTCCGCCGCCGTCGCTCGGTGCGATATCGATGGGCTCTGTTGTCCATCCGGAGCGTTCAGCAAAACGTTCGTACATGCGATACAGGTCTCCGGCCCAAAGCGCGGCTTCGTCGCCACCGGCGGCAGACCGGATCTCGACGATGACGTCCTTGTCGTCATCGGGGTCCTTGGGGACGAGGAGCGTCCTGATCTCGGCTTCGAGCTCAACGATCTCCTCGGTGCGTCGCGAAATCGTGTCCTTGAGATAGTCGACCATCTCGGCGTCGTCTTCGGCGACGATGAGTTCGCGAGCGTCTTCGATCTCCTGTTCGGCTCCGAGGTACTTGCGGTACACGTCGACGACCGACTTCAGCTCCGCATGTTTCTTCGAGACTTCGCGGTAGCGGTTCTGGTCGGCGAGGACGGCTGGATCGACCAGTTGGACAAGTACCTCTTCGAAGGTCGCCTCGGTTGCACCGAGACGCGAGCGAAGGTTGTCATCCATCAGCCAAGCCCATGTCGTACTCAGCCGCAAGAGCTGCGGGAACGACTTCACCCCTCGACTTGACCTCATCAACATCGATGGGAGAAAGCGCCGCGAGCAGGGAGGCAACCGCGACCTCAACCTGGTCGTCTGACGGCTCCTTTGTCGTGATCGCCTGGATCCAGATACCGGGCCTGGATGCCCAAGCAACCCACCTATGCCCGGAAGCGGCCTTGA
The DNA here is from genome assembly GCA_964635205.1 of uncultured Acidimicrobiaceae bacterium. Taxonomy (GTDB): domain Bacteria; phylum Actinomycetota; class Acidimicrobiia; order Spongiisociales; family UBA5794; genus B3-G11. The sequence goes on from CAZWMX010000135.1 coordinate 3,170, forward strand.
GCACCTCGTACGAGATACCGGCGATCAACGGGATGAGCAAGATGCGGGCGGCGACCTGCCATACGAACGGGAGAGGCGCAAGGGTGAGGAACACGACAAAAGCCACCATTGCAACAATGATGATGAACGAAGTGCCGCACCGTGGGTGGCGAGGACTGTACTTCTGGATCGATGGGATATCGAGAGGATCGCCGTTCTCATACGCATGGATCGTCTTGTGCTCAGCGCCGTGGTACTCGAAGACCCGTTGGATCTCCGCGGAGCGACCGATCAACCAGATGTAGCCGACGATCAGCCCAATCCGAAAGGCCCCGTCGAGCACAACGAAGAGAATCGCATTCCCTCCGAGGAAATTCTTCAACCAGTCCGCAGCGAAGGCTGGACCGAGGACGAAGATCGCGAGAGCGACGACCACGGCAATAACCATCGTGAAGATGATTTCCTTGCGACTGATCTCTTCATCCTCTTCACCGGACTTCTCAGCAGACCACGACAGCGCCTGGAAACCGAGTGTCATCGCCTCGATGAGCACGAAGACGCCTCGTAGGAACGGCACCTTCGCAAGCGGGTTCCTCGAAGACAGAGCAGGAAGCTCGTTGCGCTTCGCCTCAATGACGCCGTCGGGCCGTCGTGCGGCAACAGCCCAGGCGTCCGGGGCGCGCATCATGACGCCCTCGATGACTGCCTGGCCGCCCACAGACGCGCCAGGAGATCTAGACAACTAAGCCTCCGTATCGGCTACAACTGCGGGCGCAGTTTCTGCATCAACCTCGGCTTTGGGGGCTGCCTTCTTGGTAGAAGTGTCCCCATACCTCTTGCGGAAGCGCTCGACACGACCGGTCGTGTCGACGAGGATCTGTTTGCCGGTGTAGAACGGGTGGCTTGCGGAGCTGATCTCGACCTTCGCCAGCGGGTAGGTGTTGCCGTCTTCCCATTCGATCGTCTCGGCGGTATCAATCGTGGACTTGGTGAGGAACGCGAGGTCTGATGATGTGTCCTGGAACACAACCGGACGGTACTTCGGGTGGATGTCGGTCTTCACGGGGTCTCCTGGTTGTTATCTGTGAACGATAGTGCGTTGGAACTTCGGGTTTCTACTGGCCGCTCTTCGCAACCGATAGCAGGAACTCTGCATTCGACTTCGTGGTCTTCAAGCGATCGATGAGCAACTCGAGTGCAGGACCAGACTCGAGAGCGAGGAGCACTCGCCTGAGCTTCCAAACCTCCTGAAGCTCTGCCCGGTCGAACAACAGTTCCTCTCGGCGAGTTCCGGAAGACTCGATGTCGATGGCAGGATAGATCCGCTTGTCCGCAAGCTTGCGGTCGAGACGAAGCTCCATGTTGCCTGTGCCCTTGAACTCTTCGAAGATGACCTCGTCCATGCGGCTCCCGGTCTCGATGAGAGCGGTTGCCATGATCGTCAAGCTTCCGCCTTCTTCGATGTTCCTGGCTGCGCCGAAGAATCGCTTCGGGGGGTACAGGGCTGTCGAATCGACACCACCGGAAAGGATCCTTCCGGATGCCGGTGTGGCGAGGTTGTGTGCACGTGCCAAGCGGGTGATCGAGTCGAGCAGGATCACAACGTCCTCGCCTGCTTCAACCATACGTTTCGCCCGCTCGATCGCAAGCTCAGAAACCTGCGTGTGTTCTTCGGCCGGACGGTCGAAGGTCGAGTAGATGACCTCACCCTTCACCGATCGCTGCATGTCGGTGACCTCTTCGGGGCGTTCATCAACAAGGACAACCATGAGATGGCACTCAGGATTGTTCGCAGAAACGGAGTTTGCGATGTCCTTGAGGACCGTCGTCTTTCCTGCCTTCGCAGGTGACACGATCAGCCCACGCGTTCCCTTCCCGATCGGGGCGATGAGATCGATGATCCTAGCCATCATCAGGTCGGGGAACCCGTCCACTTCGAGACGGAGACGCTCGTCTGGGAAAAGCGGCGTCAGCGCCGCGAACTTGCGCCTGCCCTTCGCTTCTTCCGGATCGATACCGTTGACCTTGACCGGGCGTACGAGTGCGGGGAATTTCTCCTGGGCGCGAGCGGGGCGGATCGGGCCTTCGAGAATGTCACCCTTGCGAAGGTTGTTCTTGCGAACGATGTTCGCTGCAACGTACACATCGTTGTCACCGGGGAGGTAGCCGTTGACGCGAAGGAAGCCGTAGCCCTCAGGAAGAATATCGAGAATGCCCTCTCGGAGTTCGAGGGTTGATTCGTCGATCGGCTCGCGGTTGCGGCTCCGATTCCGGTTCCGGTTCCGGTTTCGGTTCCGGCCACCCTGGCGATCGTCACGACCGCCGTCACGGTCCTGTGACGGATCTCCACGGTCGTCATCATTGTCGGACCTGGGCCGCGACGATGTTTCCTGTGGCGCGTCGTCCGGCAACATCGAAGGGTCGAATTTCTCTGAATCGAGAATCGCTGCGATGAGCTTGGACTTCTGGAGATCGTCGTGTTCGACATCAACCGAAGTCGCTAGCTCTCGCAGTGCGGGGAGCTTGAACTCTTGGAGTTTGGCCCTAGGTGTACTCATCTCGTGAGTGCCCCTTTCGAGATGGTGGTTCATGTGGCGCGATGGCCCGGAACACAGCGCTTCGAGGCTTCTAGCGTCAAAGCCGCTGGGGACACCCCACTACGCAAACCTCGAATGGGCTGCCTGGCGGGGAGTGAGCGGAGTATAGGTGACGACAACCCATAAGTGCAACGTTTTGACAGGTGGACGGGTGTACGGATGGACGGGTGTACGGGTGGACAGGCGTCGGAGACGTGTTCCAGTTCTTCATCTCTCCGTCAAGGTGTTGTATTTCGCGATAGGTTCGACAGGTCCTGGTGCTGTCGTGTCCGGGCTCTTCGCCTCTCCCCCAAACGTGTCGTATCTCCCGATGAAGCATGTTTTGTGTGCAAGGACATGTCCCCCCCCTTGCGGGGGGACGGGCGAGCTTGCGAGCCAGGGGGGAGTGCGAGCCTGCGAGCGTTGCGGGGCACGATCCATCGACGGCGTTTCCGGTGGAGCCCTTGTGCGGGTTGGGGTGTGAGGTTTTGCGCGTGCCGGGTTCGCAGGCTCACGGTCCCCCCTACACC
>CAZWMX010000136.1:0-4854 GCA_964635205.1 uncultured Acidimicrobiaceae bacterium
GCACCGACAGCGCTCCGAGAACCACCAGGGCCGAGCCCATCACCCACTTGCGACGGCCAGGTCGACGCTGCGGGGAGCGGTCGAGAAACGGCAATGCCGCCAGGAGCAGCATCAGCACGACCGGGGCCCAGATCAGCCCTTCGATCCCGATCCAGTTCTCCAACTGATACATCCAGTAGAAGACCCACATCGGTTTCGTGACTTCGATTCCTGCCACCGGAGCTGTGCCGACAGGGGTCGCCGTCAGTGCGGCGAGCCCAACCAAGATCGCCAACAGAATCAGGCTCCAGCCAACCAGATGGCGCGCATGATCCGTGAACGGCACGGTGTCGTCGCTGTCGACCCCACCGACTGCGACATCGGGCTTCGACGACACTCCGTGGCGTCTCACCAGGGCGAAGTGAAGGATCAGCAGCAGAAACACGACCGCTGGGAGGAAGCTGATATGCGCGAGGTACAACCGGCTCACCAGAGCGGTGCCAGCGCCGAACTCGGGGGTGAACCAGGTACCGAAGCCTCCGGATAGCGACGCGAGTTCGGTGTTGTGAGCAACGGCTTCAAACGCTTCCTGGTCCCACCGGAGCGTGGATCCCGTGAAGATGAGCAGAAACACCATGCCCAACAACGCCAACCCGATCAGCCAATTAGCCTCTCGGGGCCGCTTGTAGGAACCGGTGATCAGGATCCTCGCCAGATGGGCCAGCGCGAGCACGAACATCGCCTGAGCCGCCCAAACGTGGATACCACGCAACAAGCTCCCGAACGGTACCTGGGTCTCGATGTGAAGCACGCTTGCCCGGGCATCCTCAGGTGTCGGGGTGTAGAACTGGGCCAGCAGGATGCCGGTCACCACGAGGATGACCAGCGATGCCAGTGTCAGACCTCCGAGCGTCCACGCGACCGTATTCGAGTGACGCGGCACCGGGTACCGAAGCGCCGAGATTCCCAGCCTCTCGTCCACGGCTGCCCGCCATTGCCTCACCCGGCTTGCTTCCGGTGTCGTATCGTTCGGCGGCCGTTTCGCCTTCAGGTCCGTCATTGCGTGCCTCCTGTTCGTGAGTACGCGAGGGCGAATCCGCCTGCCCCGAGCAAACCGGCCAACACCAGCGCTGCAACACCGGCCCCGGACGGTGTGCGGAGTGCGCCATCGACGCGGTCCGTCGGGCCATGGCGTGCTTCGTCGGTTGCCACTGCGGCAGTCTTCTCCTCGTCCTCGGAATCCTCGGTCCCCCGGGTTGGTTCCTCGGCCGGGGCCATATCGGCGTCTTCTGCGCCAGCCGAGGTAGCGTCCGGCGCGGGAACGCTCGGCGATTCTTCGGCAGCCTCGGCAACTTCGTTTTCGTCGGCGTGCGGGTCAATCCCGAGCGCGGCCACGAGGGCATCTTCAGCGTCATGGAGATCTCCTGTCTCGAGCGCTTCGGCCGCTAGCTCGAGCGAGGCGATGTCGAGTTCTCCGGTAGGGTTCTCGGCCTCCTCGGCAAGAGCAGCCTCGACACGCTCGAGGGCTTCACCGACGGCATCAGGGGAATTGACCACAATCGCCAGCGCTTGCTCCACCAGATCGACCGCGGTTGCCTCTTCATCACCGCCGTGCGCCAGGGCGGGCGGAGTGGCCCACACAATGGCGCCGGTCACTGCCACCACGATGGCGATCATCGCGATGCCACGCAGTCGCCTTCCACTACCAGTCACTCCTGACCTGCTGCTTGTGCGACATGGATCGTTACATCCGACACGAGTAGCAGCCGCACTCGAATCGACAGTTCTGATCGGCTGGTACACGATCATCGTGTTCGCTCCTTCGTTCTCACCCCGCGAATTGTGCAAGGAATTCTTCGTTTTCAGCCCGCGAGTTGCGCAAGGCGATTGGTCTCACAGCTCAAGCTACAGCTTCCAGTCAACTGGAGGGTCAAGTTCTTTCCACGCAGAACGAGCGTGCGCCGCGCCGCGCTCGGAACCATGGAATGTTCGGTGCTTTCCCTTGTGCCCATCAGCCGATCAGGGCAGCATCGTTGTTCGCGAATTCTCGCTTGACATTCCAGTTGACTGGAAGGGATAAGGTGGGCAGTGAACACAACAATGGAGACAGGAGTTCTGTGATGACCATCGACCCGGAGATCATCGGATACAGGATTGGACCCCGCGGTCGAGCCCCAAAGTGCTTCCCGACTGGGCGGGTCTGTGCGGATACGGACTGCTCCACGGCACTCAGCATGTACAACCGCAAGGACACGTGCTTCCGGCACAGCCCGATCCTTTACCCGCGCACCCGCGGCCGTACCAAGGTATGAGGTGATGGCGCCTCAGGTGCGCGAATACGTTGACATGGAAAGACTGAACATGAGAGAGCGGACCGCGCACAACACAGACGGTGAACCAGTAGAGCTCTTCGTGGAGGTTGTTGACGGAGAATTCGCGGATCAAACAGCGAGTGCACCGCATTCGTATGTTTTCCTTCACGGGCTTGGTGGCACCCACCGATACTGGACCGCAGCCGATGGTGCGAGGCTTCTTCCACCGGACTCGGCGATAGTCGACCTTTTCGGTTTCGGCCGCTCTCCCCGACCCCTCACTCGTTACACACTCGAGACACACCTATCGGCGCTCGAACCGGCGCTGACCGATCGGGAGCCGTTCGTCCTCGTGGGCCACTCGCTGGGTGCTGCTCTCGCCCTTTCCTACGCGGCGCGTCATCCAACCGACGTTGCGGGGTTGGTGCTCATCAGTCTGCCGGCATACGAGAGTCACAGGGGTGCAGTCCGTTGGCTGAGACAGAGGCTGCGAGGCTGGTTCTTCACCAACATGGTGCTCAGCGCCGTGGTCTGCATCGTGACACGACGCCTCCTTGGCCCGGTGCTCCCACTCCTCATACGCGATGTGCCCCGTGACGTCGCCCGCGACCTTGTCGAACACAACTTCATGTCCTCGACAACGTCGCTGTGGAACGTCCTGTACCGCCGCGATGTCCGCAGCGACGCCGAAGCACTCCCGGAGGGTCTCCCCGTCACCTTCATCCACGGCACAGAGGACACCACAGCCCCGATCGGTCAGATCCGGCGCCTCGTACAGGAGCGGGACGGCTGGCGTCTCGTCGAGCTCAGTGGCGTTGATCATCATCCGTGGCTGCGACAGCCCGAAGCATGTGTCGAGCTGATCGCAGCTACGGCCGAACGAGTGGCGCAGTGATCGCACGCAGACACCCCACCGGTGCGAGATCCGGTGGGGTGTTCGGCTGCGCTGAATCGGTCGTGTAATCGCACTAAACGGCCGGACAGGGTCCCACGTCAGGGTTGAAATCCGCGAACATGCCGTCTGGGTTGTCCTTGAACACCCAGGCGTGCATCGCCCATACGTTCAGATCCTCGACGAGCTGGAACGTCTGGCCGTACAACTCCGGCGCCGTTGTCTGGCCGCCGGGCGGCTCCGCGTTCGGAACGATGTACTCCACGCTCGTCAGCGTGAGTGTTCCATCGCTCCCCACTTCGTAGAGCATCGACTCCGGGTGTGTCGCATCGACCTCACCGTCAAGATCCGCGACGTCGACATAGTGCTGCCCCATGCCGCCCGCATCCGAGTCGAAGCACACGAGGAACTCTTCGTAGCCTTCGGCCCGGGCAGTCGGCACGTCCTTGAAGTCTTCCGTTGCTTCCCTGACGGAAGAGAACTCGTCCTGCGACGCGCATGCCGATACCACCAACAGTGTTGCCGCGAACAAAGCGATGGTTCGACGATTCATGAGTGTTCGCTTACCGGGAAGATCGCGTCGGCGACCAATCCGTGTGCTTCGCGGTGCACGGTGTTCGCGGCCTCTGCGTCATCTGCTTCGACAAGGCAGAAGATCCTCCCAGCTTCCTCGTTGACCCAGTAGCGCAGATAACTGACGCCGTACCTGCCTTGTGTCTCGAGATCAGCCGTGTGGGCTTTGGCCACATCGGCCGCGGACACACCGCCTTCGATCGTGTGCATGTCCATGAACAGTGGCATTGGATTCTCCTTGGCTCGTGTTCTGATCACTAGGTCGAAACTATCGAGGAATGCGTGGACGGTCGTGGGGGACGACCACCTATATGTGCCACCGGCGGTACTCAGGTTTGAGACGGGAGCAGTCCGACGGTAAAGCTCGCACGAGGTTCAAGGGGCCGTCATCGTTGCACAGAAAGGCAGCCCTTTGCCGGTTCCATGTCGAGATCACCCGGCTACGTTCTGGCAGGCGACAAGTCCGTGACCAAATCTGGGGGGACGGTCGACCTCTTTTGGGTATGAGCCCCTGATGAAACATCGATCTTCGGTCCATATGTTGTGTGGGTGGCTAGAGACGAACCAGGGAGGCGCGTATGTCACTGTTCAGGAACATTGCCGGACCCAAGGGTCGGGCGATTCTCATTCCAATCAGGGGAGTAGAAGCATGAGTCAGTACATCAATATGCCGGCAGGGGCGATAGGGAGCCCATCTCGCTTTTCGATACAGCGGTGGTGGAGAATCCTGGTGGCGATGGTCCTCGGTGCCCTTCTGGGCGCTGCGGCGATGGGATTCCTCAACACTCAATCGCCAACGGACGATGCGATGGTCGAGGCGGAGTCGCCAGCAGTGCCTTCCCCTTCGGCAGGCTCCGAGCTGGTACCTGGGACTGCTGCGGGTGTTGTGTCGTTGAGTGACGAGATCGATCCGTTTGAGGCACGGTTGGTTTCACCCGGGCTCGAGGCCAACGTCGCGGCGGTGCCTGAGGCTCGTGCGGGTGTTGTGTCGTTGAGTGACGAGATCGATCCGTTCGAGGCACGGTTGGTTCCACCCGGGCTCGAGGCCAACGTCGCGGTGGTGCCTGAGGCAGTCGACGGTCGGACCGGTTCTGCTCC
>CAZWMX010000136.1:4954-6200 GCA_964635205.1 uncultured Acidimicrobiaceae bacterium
AGGCCAACGTCGCGGTGGTGCCTGAGGCAGTCGACGGTCGGACCGGTTCTGCTCCTGAGCGCTCAGCATGGATTCCCAGGTAGGTCACCGGCCTGATGGGGAAGGCCTGGTTGCCTCCGGGCCTTCCCCATCCGCTTCTCCCCGCCTTGGTGCACGAGATCATTCAAAGCCGGTCAGGGAGTGGCGAGAATTCCCTGGGCACGAGCGGCGTCGACCGCTGCTTCGCGGTATGGCACGTCGAATTTCATGAGAATGGCTGAGACGTGGTTCTCGACGGTGCGGTGAGACACGAAGAGCTCGTCTGCGATCTCTGTGTTCGTCAAGCCCTGAGCCAGGAGTTCGAGTACCTCTGCCTGTCGTGCGGTCAGTCCTGCAGCATGGTCCCGTGTCGCTTGCGACTTGCCGCGAGGCACCTTGACGCCTTGCTCCATGAGCGCCCGCCTCACCTTGTTCGCCGTAGCTGTCGCCCCGAGTCCCTCGAAGATGCGGATGGCTTCGATCTGTTCGGCCTCGTTGCCATGCATGAGGGCGAGACCCTGCTCGTACGGGACCCCTCGCTCGCGCCAGAAGTCGGCTGATTTCCGATACTCGCCCTTGATGATCCATCCGTAGAAGTCTGCGGTTCCCTCGGGTGCCGTGTCGAGTAGTCCGAGTTTCCACATCCAGAACGCAAATGCCCCGCTCGGCCATGGCGTGCCCGCCCGAAGACCCATGTCGAGGACGTCGTCGAGTCGCTGGAGCCATGCGGGGTCATCTTCGTCCGACAGCCACATGTACTCCGCCAGGGCAGCGGCTGCGGGATCCATGACGGTGAGCTGTTCAGCGGTCTGTGCCAGGGACCACATGTGGTCGACGGCAGAACGTGCCTCAGACCGACCCCTTCGCGCCTGCAAGGTTGCCAGTACTCGCCACGCCAGCGTTGCTGTTGTGGGCATCGAGCCGAGAAGCTCTGATGCCGCATCCTCAGCCTCGTCCCAGGCTCCCTTCCACAGCAGGAACTCGCCGATCATCGATTGTGCGGCGTCCTCGAACGCCGGCATCTCATTTCGAACAGCGGTGTCGCGCGCTCGCTGAGCGAAGTCGATCGCCCGCTCCACATCACGGTCATCGCCCGACATGCCGGCCAGGTTGCTGAGCGCCCGCACCTCTTCGTCTGCGTATCCGCCGCGCTCTGCCAACCTATGGCTCTCCTCGACCAGCGACATACCGCGTGCGTCGCCGCCGCTGTGCCTCATGGAGCCCTCCG
>CAZWMX010000137.1:0-6191 GCA_964635205.1 uncultured Acidimicrobiaceae bacterium
CGCCATCCCATACTTCCGTGAGGAGCGGTAGCAGGGCGCTCGCTTCCGAAGACCGTACGCTCGGCCGGGCCTCGCTCGCCGATCGGTCGCTTCGCTCCCTTACCGAAGACCGCAAGAGTGTCAACGACGGTTGAAAACTGCGCGGTTTGCGCCGGTTGAATTCTGCGCGTTTTAGTGGTTGTCGGTTATCGGTTGTCGGCCACCGTGACCGCTCGGTCGACTCGCGGGTGCGCATCGAGGATCGTTGCGAGAGTGTTCGCCGCCGTCTTGTTCTCCTGGTTCACCTTGGTGATTGCCATGACCACCCGGGCGGTCTCAGGGATGCGCTTCAGGCCGCCCGCAGGATGGAGGAGGATCGTGGCAGTGTCCTCTACCGACAGGATGTCGTCGTTGCAAAGACCGATGAGGGCAGCGATCCGGTCCGGTCGGTGGGCAACGGTGTGAAGCGGTCGACCGATGGCGTCGATGCCGACCACCACGATGACAGTGCTGGACAGGCCGGCTATCGCGGGTTCATGGTCTGCCGGCGCCTTGATCGAACGGGAGCGTGCTCCATCTGCTTCGACAAGGACGTGGTCGGCGGACGTGGCGGAATACATGCGGTCGACGGCGTCCGGTTCCGGCCCGATCACCTTCCCCTGCACATGGCCGGTCACCACCATGAGAGGAGTTCCGGGAAGAAGCGCTGCCTCGACATCCGTGGGATCGGCCGACCAGCAGGTCGGCTCGACGACCTGGTCGGTCGCGATCTTCGTGGTCGTGGTGAGGATGACCCGGCCGCCCCGGGAGGCGAGTTCACGACCGAGCTCGATCAGGATCGTCGTCTTGCCGCCCGCTCCAACGATGGAAACGAGTTCGTGGGCGCCGATTCCGAACCGATCACAGAGCAACGCCGTCATTGGGTCTCGTTGCCCAACCAGACGAGCACGGCTTCGAGAACGCCGCCTCCGATCGAGAGTGCCTTGTCGGAGATCTGCTGGATGGCCGACGGATCGAACCGGGGATCGACATCGCCGATCTTGAGGCCGGCGGTCACCGATCCCGGGCGGATCAGGCCCCGTACCGTTCCCCCGATCTTCGAGGTGACCGGCGTGTCTCCGATCGATCCGAGGAGCTGACCCTGGGAGACGACGTCACCGATGGAGGCGTCCCAGTGAAGCGCGCCGTCGGTACTCGCCCGAAGGACACGATCCGCCGATGCACCGCCGATCTCTCCCGGGACACCGGTGTTCGGGGTGGCCTGCCCGTCCCAGATCACCCGGCCGAGCCGGTGGCCGCGCATCGTCTCGATCACGGCATGGCAGTCTTGGCCGGCAGTGAATCCTGGACCGAGTCCGACGACGAACGGCGCCTGATCGATGGTCGTGTCGAGTGCACGCTTGGCGAGCCTGGCGTCGACGAGGACCGGAGCCGGTTCAGGGAACGTAGGGACCACAGGGGACACAAGAACCGCGACAACACCCCGGCTTGCGGTCTCGAACGCTTCGTCGGCGGAAGCGACTCGCTCACCTTTGATGCCATCGATGAGGATGCTTCCCTCGTCGAGCGCCGACGAGTACGCCACGGATCTGCGCACCGTGAGAGGACGCTCGAGTTCGAGGGCGACGACAGGGAAACCGACGCGACGCATTCGCCAGATCACACCCGATCCGAGGTCCCCGGCACCGCGGACGACGACGAGATGCTTGGAGAGGTTCATCACCGGGCAGCCGCCGAGGCCGACGCGATGATCTCGGACATGATCGAGACGGCGATCTGCTCCACGGTCTCGGCCCCGATATCGATGCCGATCGGCACGTGGATGCGATCCAGCGCGGCGTCGGAAACACCGGCCTCGACCAGCCGAGCGCGGGTCATCGCCCAGCGGCGTTCGCTCCCCATTACACCGATGTAGGAAGCGTTCGTCTGGAGCAGCTTCGGCACGATCTGTGCATCGAGACTATGGCTCCTCGTCACGAGCACAACCGAGGTTCCCTCGGAAATCGGATGCTCCTGGATGGCTTCGCCGACCGAACCGTTGAACCGGACGTCCGCGTTCGGCATGGCCTCCTCGGTTACGCGGTCGGCACGGTCATCTACCGCGACGGTGTGATAGCCGAGCCAGTGGGCGAGATCCACGACGGCTCTGCCGACGTGGCCGCATCCGATGATGAAGATCGTGGGAGAAGGCATATAGGGCTCCAGGTAGACGGTCATGGTGCCGCCGCAGACCCCGGGGTCTCCCCGTTCGGGATCGTTCAATGTGTAGCGGCGAACTTGGGGGACTCCATCAGCGAGAGCGAGGAGGGCATCGTCGCGAATGCAAGCCTCGACTCTTCCACCCCCAACGGTTCCGATCGTGGTCCCGTCCGGGTGGACGATCATCTTCGTACCTACGTGTCGAGGCACGGATCCCTCGGTGGCGACAACGGTGGTGAGAACCACAGGGCGTCTGTGGCCGGCTGCGGCCGACAGTGCCGCCAGGAACTGATCGGGTCCGACGGACATCACGCTTCTTGTAGCGCCCGCCAGACGCGTTCTGGAGTGAATGGGATGTCCGGGATGCGGACCCCGGTTGCGTTGGCGATGGCATTGCGCATTGCGGGAGCGACGCCGTCTTTCGGAATCTCGGCGATCGCCTTCGCACCGAACGGACCGCTTGGTTCCATCGTCTGGACGAGGATCGCCTCGAGGCGTGGCATCTCGTCTGCGCGATAGATCTTGTACGGGCCAAAGCGCGGGTTCACCATCCGCCCGTCCTTGTCGTACGCCATCTCCTCGCAGTGCCCGTACCCGAGAGCTTGAACCATCCCGCCCTCGATCTGACCAGCCGAAGTGACCGGATTGATCGGGACACCGCAGTCGACGGCCATGATGAGTTGGCTGACCGTGACCTGGCCTGTTTCGATGTCTATCTCGACCTCGGCGAACTGGGCCGCGTATGGCGGAGGGGACTCAGGGGAGACGTGGGACGCCGTCGCCATGATCTGGTGTTGACCTGCCTGATGAAGTGTTGACAAGGCGATGGTCTCGAGCGACGTGGAGCGCCCGTCCAACGCCCAGGCGGATCGGTCGTGGAGCTCGATCGAATCGGCGTCCACCTCGAGGATCTCTGCGGCACGAGCCACGATCTGGGTGCGTACCTGCTCGGCAGCGCGCTTGACTGCCATGCCGGAGATGTAGGTCGTGCTCGACGCGTATGCGCCGGTGTCGAACGGAGTCATGTCTGTGTCGGACGCGTAGACGATCACGTCGTTGGTCGCGACACCCAACACTTCGGCGGCGATCTGAGCGAGGATCGTGTCCGACCCGGTTCCGAGGTCGGTGGCGCCGACGAGCAGGTTGAACGACCCGTCGTCGTTGATCTTGAGGCTCGCACCGCCCATGTCGAGACCGGGGATCGCCGTGCCGTGCATCGCCATCGCGAACCCGAGACCTCGCCGAATGTTCGGCCGGTCGGGGGGCTGGATCCACTCCGGGTCGTTGCGACGCTCCCATCCGATTGCTCGTTGTCCCTGAAGGACGGCTTCTTCCAGACCGCTCGAGGTGACGATCGGCATCACGCTCGCGTCCTGGTCGCCTTCACCGAGTTGCTGGGCGATATCGAGCGGGTCACCCACGCCCGTCCAGTTCATGCGGCGAAACTCGATCGGGTCGATGCCGATTGCCTCCGCAATGTCCTCCATGTGCGACTCGAGGGCGAACAGGGCCTGGGGCGCCCCATATCCCCGGTATGCCCCTGGGACGGGGATATTCGTGTACGCGACCTTGCAGTCGAAACGTTTGACCGGACAGTTGTATGAACTGAGGCCGCGAAGGCCGCTGACGAGCTGGACCGTGAGGCCGTGGGTGCCGTAGGCCCCCGTGTTGGCGACGATGCGCATCTCCTGGGCAGTGAGTCTCCCTTCGGTGTCGACGCCGGTCTTGAAGGTGATGGTCTGCGGGTGCCTGGTGCGGCTCGAGACGAATTCCTCCTCGCGGGTCAGTTCGAGGCGAACCGGACGACCCGTCGCCATCGTGAGGTGGCCGACGATGTCCTCGATCAGCATCTCCTGCTTCACGCCGAACCCACCACCGATCCGTGGCTTGATGATGCGGATCCGTTTCACGGGAAGGCCGAGGAGCGGAGCGACCATGCGTCGGACGTGGAATGGCACCTGGGTCGATGATGTGATGACGAGCCGCTCGTCGGAGTCCCATGCGCAGATCGCGATGTGAGGCTCAATCGGCGCCTGCTGCACCTGGTGCACGCGATGTGTCTGTTCGAAGACCCTGTCGGCGGCCGCAAAGCCGTCCTCGATGTTGCCTGTGTCGGCCTTGAGATGGTGAACGATGTTGTGCGCGGCGTCGTGCGCACCCTCCATGTCCGGTTCGTCGTGGATCACGGGCGCACCGTCTACGATCGCTTCGTTCTCGTCGAAGACGGCAGGAAGCACGTCGTACACAACGTCGATCATGTCTCGCGCAGCGAGGGCGATCTCCTCGGTGTCGGCAGCGACGGCCGCGACACGATCCCCGACGTAGCGGACCTTGTTGTCGAAGCTGACCTGGTCGTAGGGGAGCGGATTCGGGTAACTCTGGCCGCCCGATGCGTATCTCACCCTGGGCACGTTGCCGTGATGCAACACGGCGTGAACTCCAGGGAGATCAAGCGCCTTCGAGGCATCGATGGAGACGATCCTGGCGTGGGCGTGCGGACTGTAGAGCACCTTGGCGATGAGGGTCCCTGTCAGGTCGACGTCATCGGTGAACGCCGGATTCCCTTTCGCCAACTTGATCGCGTCGACCTTGTGCTCCGCCTTCCCGACGATGCGGGTTTCGGGGACATCGCTGCTCGGCACGACGCGGGGGGCGATCTCGGAGAGCTGAGCGGAATCGTTGGTCGATTCATCACCACCGAGGAGGGGATCGAGATAGGTGACGTCGATGTTCTCGGGTTCGTCCCCGCGCATCACCGCAGCGGCCCGCAGCACCGCGTGGACCGGGCGTAGGTAGCCGGTCTCGCGGTCGAGAATCCCCGAGAGGGTGTCCCGGACCTCATCTTCGGTTGGGCTCGGATTGCGGTCGATGAGTGCTTTCGCTGCAAGGATCGTCGCCGGGGTCGAGTAGCCGGACTGGATCGCTCCTGTCTCGATGAACGCTTCCTGGATCGGATGGAGCTGTCCGGGGACGCTGAGGCCTTCGATCGTCTCGATGTTGTGACCGTCGGCTTGTGCGCCGAGCATGACATCGGCGGAGATGAGGCGACCGTCGAGAAGGACGGCAGCCGCACCCGTCTCACCGGTATCGGACCCGTAGCGGACGCTGGTGTACCCGCTCCTTCGCAGAACGACCCGGAGTGACTCGTGCGGTTGACAGGAGAGCGTGCGTTCCACTCCGTTGATGGTGAGCGTGATCGTCACAGTCACTCGCCTTCCGTGACGGCGGTGAGGACCCTGCTTGCAAGCACAGTTGCGATGTGCCTTCGGTACAACGAGGATCCCAGGAAGTCAGACGGCGGGTCGAGGTCCTCGATCCGCTGCGGATCCACGATCAACGGAAGGGACGCGACTCCCGTCATGGCCAGGCGGATATGTCCGCCTGAGTCCTTGTGGGCGACTGCCATCACGATTGCACGATCCATCGGCGTGCGTCCGGTGCGGTCTGTCGCGGCGAACCCGGTGGACGGGACGGTGATGTGTGTCATGATCGCCCCATCGAGCAGTCCGGGGTCTGCGAGGATGTCGTCGACGGCGTGCTCGGCCATCGAGTCGGACGTTGAGCCGGATGTCGCGAGAGTCACGACGGCACCGAACGCGAGCAGTCCGGCGAGGAGCTCGCTCCCCGGGTCGGCGGTGCCGATTGTGCCCCCGACGGTTGCCGCGTTGCGGATCGTGCTCGGGGCTTCGCGCCTGGCAAGATCGCGGAGAACCGCTGGAACAAGGTCGGATTCCACGAGATCCTGCAGTCGTGTTGTTGCTCCGATCCGGATGGACCCGCCGTTGGTCTCGATACCGCCGAGGTCGAGTGCTTGGAGGTCGACGGCTGTTGCGCCGGAGCGAGCGGGATCTCCGTTGACCGAGGTTCCACCGGCGATGATCACGGTATCGGGTTGGGTGGTCAGTGCAACGGCCTCGTCGAGGGTGAGTGGCCGGCGATACTGGCTGATCATGTTCGTGTTTCTCCCTCTCTTCAACGGCTCTCCAGTGTACTGAGCCAACCGCAACTCGAGG
>CAZWMX010000138.1:0-6165 GCA_964635205.1 uncultured Acidimicrobiaceae bacterium
GGGCAGCAGAGGTGCGTGACCGATCCGACGTCGAGCTCGATCAACTCCGCGAGACACTCCATGTTCTCCGGGCGAACGCCGGCACGGTTGGTGAGGCTCTCGAAAGGGATACGGCCGCAGCAGCCCGGCTCGAAACCGCGAGAGAACGTCTGCGCCGCATCTCTGTGGTCGCACGGGAGCGATCCGGGTCGATCGCGGCCCGTCTCGAGGGCGCTGATGACCGGCGAGAGGATCTCGAGACGGAACAGAGTCAGCTCATCGCCGACATCGAAGCCGGCTCGCAGGACGAGGCGACCGCGAGGGGAGAGGCGGAGCGTCGCGAAACGGCTCTCGAGGCTCTCGAGGACGAGGAACGCTCACTCGCCGAACAGATCCAGCTTCCGGCGGAGAGTGTCGTGGCGAATCTTCGTGGAGACCTGAGGGCGCTCGAGACGGCTGATCGTAGGGATAGGTCCGAGGAGCAGCAGACGACTGCACGGATCCAGGTCGTTGACGAGCGGATAGCCGAAGAGACCGCAGAGATCGAACGTCTGAGCGACTCGATCAAGACCACCGACGCGGAGGTCACGTCGCTTCACGACGCGTACTCGGAGAAGAAGGAAGTCAGGATCGCTTCGGAATCGTCCTGGCAGAAGGCGGATGCGGTCAGGACGGAGCAGCGCCTTCAAGCGGCCGGAGCACGGGCCAGAGTCGAGGCCTTGGAGGCCGCGCTCGATGGTCTCGTCGACGAGGAGACCCGAAGAATCGCAGGTGCGGCAGACGGCGTTCTCGGCGCAATCGTCCCGAAACTCGACGCGCCGCAAGAGGTCGCCGCAGCTCTCGACGCCGCGCTTGGACCCTGGAGAGACGCATTCGTGGCCACAGATGTGTCCTCTCTTCAAGATGCCGTGGATGCCGTCAAGGGCAACGGCAGCGGTGGTGTGTCCTTCGTGGTGCCGTCGAAGAACGTGATGCAGAGTGTTGCAGCGGTCGCTGATCGGTTCGGCGTCGATGTGTTGCTCGACATGCTCGGACCGGATGCCGATCTCGAGCTCGCTACCGCGATGATCGGTGACGTGGTTCTCTGCCAGGGATGGAAGACCGGTTGGCAGATCGTGAGTGAGGCGCCCGATGTCCGAGCGGTCACACCCGAAGGTGACATGATCACCCGGGTCGGCATGGCCGTGGCCCAACCCGACGGTGTTGGTCCCGCAGCCCTCGAGGCGGCGCGGGTGTCTCTCGAGGTTGTGGAACGCGAACTTGCGAGGGCTGAGAGCCACGCAAACGCCGAGCGTCGGACGTTCGATGTTGCCGCAAACGACGAGCGCTCGATGCTCGAACAACTCGAAGCCGCTGAAGCTCTGCTCGCAGGATTCACCGAGGCGCTCGGCCTGCTCGACAGGGCGCGTGCCGCGTCCAGGGAGGAACGCGGACGACTGACCGAACGTCTCGATGCGTTGGCAGAGGCTGCCGCGGATCGAACCGAGCGAATCACACAGCTTCGCGATCGAGTGGCGGAGTTCGAGGGTGAGGAAGCGACGCGTCAGGCTGCATGGGACGCACTCAACAGGAGAAGGGAAGAGGTCGCTGCACGTCGCGACGTGGCAAGGCGAGCCCGTGAGCAGGTGACTGCGGACCTCGCGGCGACGATCGAGAGACGCAGGATGATGGAACGTCGCCTCGCTGTGGTCTCGGCAGAGATGGCACAGCTCGTGTTGCTCCCCGATTCCGACGGTGACGTCACGCGGCTTCAGGGCATTCGGGCACGGGCGGAGGAAGCCATCGTCGCCGTTTCGGGGCATGTGGCGACCCTCAGGGAACGCCAACGCGAAATGCGCAGCATGCTCGGCAGCGCGAACGTGGAGCTCTCCGAGGCGGAGAACCGACGCGAGGAACTCGAGAAAGCCACCCGAACGCTCGGTGACAAGCTGTCGGCCCTCGACGTCGAACTCGCCGAGCTTGCGGTACGCGACGAAGCGGTCTGCGAAGGCTTGCGGCGAGACGTCGACGCAACACCAGACCAGGCCAAGGGCACGGAGGCTCCGGATCTTGCCGAGGGTGTCGACCCGAGACATCGACTGGACTCACTCCATGCCGATCTCAAACGTATGGGTCCGATCAATCCGCTTGCAGCCCAGGAGTACGCCGAGATCGCTGCCGCCGCAGATGAGCTCGATACCCAACTCGGTGACCTCAACGAATCAAGGCAGGAACTTCGTAAGGTCGTCACTGCGCTCGACGAGAAGATGGTCGCGCTGTTCTTGGATGCCTTCGAGGAGATCTCGCAGTTCTACGCAGAGAACTTCTCTCTTGTGTTCCCCGGAGGCACGGGCCGACTGACTCTCACCGATCCGGACGACCCGCTCACCACGGGTGTCGAGGTCGAGGCCCAACCGGCCGGGAAGAAGGTCGGTAGGTTGTCGCTGTTGTCCGGCGGCGAGCGGTCCCTTGCGGCACTCGCTTTCCTGTTCGCCGTGTTCCGGTCCCGACCGAGCCCCTTCTACGTGCTCGACGAGGTCGAAGCCGCTCTGGACGATTCGAATCTCCGCAGGTTCCTGAGGCTGGTCGACACACTTGCGCGCAGTGTGCAACTGGTTCTCATCACGCACCAGCAGCAGACCATGGAGGCTGCCGACGTTCTCTACGGTGTGACCATGGAGCCCGGTGAGTCGTCGAAGGTGATATCGAAGAGGATGAAGAAGAGTTCACAGTTGACAGTTCACAGTTGACGATCCGTAGCATTCTGTGAACTGAGAACTGAGAACTGAGAACTGAGAACTTCGTATGGACCCTCTCTACATCGCAATCGCCGTTGCTGTCGTTCTGGTAGCCCTTGTTGTGGTTGTTGTGCTCAAAGCAAGGCAGAGCTCGACGGCGGTCGAGGCGAAGCCCGAGAGCCGGGATCCGAAAACTTCTCCGGGCCTCAGAGCGCGGCTCGCAAAGACACGGACCGCGTTGTCTTCCTCCCTCGCCGGTGTGTTCTCCAGCGAAACTCTCTCCGAAGACCTGTGGACGCAACTCGAGGACGCCCTCATCAGCGCAGACGTTGGGCCGGGCACAGCCGCCGATGTCGTGCGGCGCGTCCGCGAGGACAATCCTGGGAATGGGGGAGAAGCACGCGTCTGTCTCGTTGATGAGCTCGAGTCGCTGCTTGCCGACCGTGATCGTTCGATGCATCTTGTTGGCTCACCCGCCGTTCTCGTGGTTGTTGGTGTCAACGGGAGTGGGAAGACGACGTCGATCGCCAAGATCGCACACGGATTCGTGGCCGATGGCAAGTCCGTCGTGCTCGCCGCAGCGGACACGTTCCGCGCCGCGGCAGACGCTCAGCTGCGGGAGTGGGGCGGCCGTGTCGGGGTCCGCGTCGTCTCGGGAGCGGAAGGTGCAGATCCAGCGTCTGTTGCACACGACGCGCTCACGACGGCCCGTGCCGACGGTGCTGATGTTCTGATCGTGGACACGGCCGGTCGACTTCACAATCAGAAGAACCTCATGGACGAGCTCGGCAAGGTCATACGAGTTCTCGAGAGAGAAGTCTCGAGTGTCGGAGAGGTGTTGCTCGTGCTCGACGGGACGACGGGCCAGAACGGAATCGCCCAGGCGGAAGCCTTCACGAAGGCCGTGGGAGTGACCGGCATCGTCCTGACGAAGCTCGATGGAACATCCCGCGGTGGCATAACGATCGCTGTGGAACGGGAGCTCGGAATCCCTGTGAAGCTCATTGGTACTGGCGAAGGTGTCAACGATCTCATACCCTTCGTTCCTGAAGACTTCGTGGAGGCTCTCCTCGCACCATGACCAACGACGCTGCATCACTACTCGAACGGGCTGAAGACGTTGCTGGGAGGGCACACGTTCCGTACTCCCACTTTCGTGTCGGAGCGGTCGTCGTGCTGCCTGATGGCTCCACCTATGCCGGATGCAACGTCGAGAACGCGGCGTACGGTGCATCCGTGTGCGCAGAGGTCAATGCGATCACCACAGCCATCGCCGACGGCGCCACAGAGATCGACACAGTCGCGGTCGTGTGTCTCGACGGAGCACCCTGCACGCCCTGTGGCAACTGTCGTCAGGTGATGCGTGAATTCGGTGTGAAACGTATCGTCCTGCGCGATGCAGAGGGATCACCCGTTGAGCTCTCGCTCGGCGACCTTCTCCCTATGTCGTTCGGTCCCGAGGCGCTTTCCTAGCTCTCCCTGTCGATGAACACGTCCATCACCGACCGGGTGACCGCTGCTGCTCGTTCGGCATGGGGAAGCTGAGGGTTCCACGACGAGACCGATGCGGCGACAACACGCCCTGAGGCCGCAAGGTGACGAACGGCTGCTCGCACCGACTCGGCCGAGGGTCCGCCGGGGGACGGGTAGTTGACTGCTGGGAGGTCCTGCGGGTCGACGACGTCGACGTCCACGTGGACATATATCGGCCCGGGGCGTGGGTCGGTGGCCGTGACCTCCTCGACGGACATGACCGTCATGCCGGACGAAGCAACAGCAGCGTCCTCGCCGTCATCGAGATCCCTGGCGTCGACGAGCACGACCCTGTCGTCGGCCAGGGGTCGCATCCCCGTCGCCTCGACGATCGTCTGCTCGCCTCGTCCCGTGATCATGGCAAGGGGCATACCACCGAGGAACTTCGAGTGTGTCGTCTCCCAGGTGTGGAAGTCACCGTGTGCGTCGAACCAGTAGAGCGTCGGATCGATGCCGCCTGCCTGGAGCCCGGCGAGGACTCCAATCACCGACAAGCAGTCGCCCGAGTAGATCAGGGTCGGCCCTCCGGTGGCAACGCTCGTCGCCAGGTGGCTGTAGAGGGCTGCCATTCGTTGCTGTGCCCGGCCACCCGGCGTCGTCGCCATCGACGTGTCGTATGCCATGGCATCACCGGGCAGATCCGGCGTCAGCACCTCGTCGGGCGCCGGCACGTCGAAGCCGTCCATGAAACGTCCGACGAAGTACGGTACGGAGAGGACTCTCATCTTCTCACCGTACCGCAACGCTCAGCGGGCCTTCAGCGCCTCGATCAGTTGCGGAACGACCTTGTGGACGTCTCCAACGACACCGAGGTCGGCAAGCGCGAAGATCGGTGCGTCGGGATCCTTGTTGATCGCGATGATCGTCGAGGAGCCCTTCATACCAACAACGTGCTGCATGGCGCCCGAGACGGCGCAAGCGATGTACACATTCGGCTTGACGGTCTTGCCCGTCTGGCCGACCTGATACGAGTAGGGAACCCAACCGGCATCGACCACGGCTCTGGTACCGCCGACGGCACCTTCGAGTAGTCCTGCGAGCTCGTTGATCATCTCGAATCCTTCGGCTGAACCGAGTCCACGTCCACCGGATACGACCACGGCAGCGGCTTCGAGATCCGGGCCCTCGGACACTTCGACATGACGTTCGGTGATCGTTGCCGTTGATCTTCCGGCATCCGGCATCGAAACTTCCGTGAGCGCCGGTGCACCACCGCCGACGGCCTCCTGGGAGAATGCTTTCGGACGGGTCACGATCAACGCAGGCGCAACATCGGTCACCGCTGTGGTGACAGATTTCGATCCGCCGAGGATCTCGGATGTGACTGATACGCCGTTCGAGACATCGACATCGAGGGCACCGGCGACCAGTGGCTTCCCAAGACGGGCGGCCAGGCGACCTGCGACGTCGCGGTCGGTGTTGCCGGCCCCGAACAGAACGACATCCCCACCGTCCGACTCGAGAACCCCTGCGAATGCTGCCGCTGCTCCAGCCGACGGCAGTGCGTCACCCGGGTCGAGGTGGTACACCTTCGCGGCGCCATGGTCTCCGAGTGTCGCCCATGCAGCTTCAGATCCGGTCCCTACGTAGAACACGGAGACGTCACCGAGCGTTCTTGCCTTGGCGAGCAGCTCCAGGCTTCCGTCGGAGGGTGATCCTTCGGTTTCCTCTGCGAATACCCATACCGACATGTCAGATCACCTTCACTTGTTCGAGAAGTTCAACGATCTTGAGGTACGCCTCGCCCTCGTCCTCGACGATGTCACCGGCTTCTCTGCCGGCTACGTCTGTGACGCTCGTCACGGTCTGGCCGACGTGTGGTTCGACTCCCAGATCGGCCGCCGTCAATGTGTCGACAGGCTTCGACTTCGCCTGCATGATGCCTTTGAACGTGGGGTAACGAGGTTCAACAACACCTGCAGTGACTCCAAGGAGT
>CAZWMX010000139.1:0-6062 GCA_964635205.1 uncultured Acidimicrobiaceae bacterium
ATCGAGGCACAGCTGGGACTGGTGAACAGTGGTAGCGGGAACTGATCTCACTGCGACTCGATCGATCCTGATCGTTGACACCGATACAGGGGCGCTCGCATCCGCCGTCTCTCTACTTGACGGACACAAGGTCTATCAGGTCCGGAACGTTTCTGACGCCCAACGCAAGCTCGTGGAAGAGGGTATCGAACTCGCGATAGTGGGACCCGGTTTCGCACACGAGGCCGGGGTCAATGAGGCTTCACTCCTCCTCGATATTCAGCCCCAGCTCCCGATCGTGCTCGTCGCCGATGGTCTGACAACCGATGTTCTCAAGGCATCGATCAGAGTTGGCTTCAAAGACGTTCTCGATGCTCCGCTCGATCAGGAAAAAGTGGAATCGATACTCCGCCACATCGAACGGGCGGAGTCGATCGTCCGTGGCGACGGCCCGGCGAAGACCAAGATCGGAAAAGTGATCACGATCATGTCGCCGAAGGGCGGTGCCGGCAAGACGGTGACCACGGTCAACGTCGGCCTTGGCCTCGCGTTGATGACGGGTAAGCCCGACAGAGTCATCATCATGGATGCAGATCTGCAGTTCGGCGACGTGTGTATCTCACTCCAGGTCGAACCGATGCATACGATCGTCGACGCCGCGCGCGACATCGAGAAACTCGACGAGCCGTTGCTCGAGTCGCTCCTCGCAACACACACCTCGGGAATGAAGGTTCTGTCCGCCCCACTTGAGCCATCGCTTGCAGACGAGGTCTCAACCCAGGTCGTCGTTCGAACGCTCGGCATGTTGAAACGGATGTTCGACTACGTCATCATCGACACAGCGCCATTCCTCGACGAACCCGTACTGTCCATCCTTGAGCGATCCGATGTCGTGCTGCTGGTTGTCGACATGGATCTGCCGGCCGTCAAGAACGCCAAACTCGCACTCGACACCCTGAAACTGATCAAGTTCCCATTCGAAAAGATCAAACTCATCTTGAATCGCGTGAACTCGAAGGCCAGACTGGACATCAATGAATTGGAGCGGTCGCTCGGCCTTGAGGTCCAGGCAGCGATTTCGTCCGACAAGCTCGTGCCACGGGCCGTCAACGAGGGTGAACCGGTTGTGTCGCTTTACCCAAGATCCCGGGTGGCCAAAGATCTACGGGGTGTCGCAGCACTCGTACTGGACGGCGAAGCGGTCGACGAGGAACCCGAGGAGAAGCGCGGCTGGTTCAAGTAACGGATTGAGACAGATCGCGGGGGAAGGAACAGACATATGAGTCTCGCAGACAGGGTGAAGGCAGCCAGGACGACGGACACGTCGGCCGATGGCCAACGCGAAGAGGTCAAGGCCGACCTGCGTCGGAAGTTGCATTACAAGGTCGTTGAGGGCCTTGGACCGACGTTGTACAACGCCCAGATGTCCGACGCCGAGCTGAAGCTCCGTGTCATGGAGATGCTCGAGTGGGCACTCGAACAGGAGCAGTCGGTTCCGTTGGCGAGAACAGACAGGCTTGCCCTGCTCCAGGAGATCGCAGACGATGTCCTTGGATACGGGCCCATTGATCCGTATCTGGCGGACCCGGAAATCACAGAAGTCATGGTCAACGGTCCGCATGCTGTGTGGGTCGAGCGTGCCGGACGGATATCCAAGACGGAGACGCGTTTTGTCGATGCGAACCACCTTGAACGCATCATCGAGAAGATCGTTGGTCAGGTCGGGCGCAGGATCGACGAGGCGAATCCCATGGTCGATGCCCGTCTGCCCGACGGTTCCCGTGTGAATGCCATCATCCATCCACTGGCCATCGGTGGTCCGTACGTGACCATCCGAAAGTTCGCTGTTGACCCATTCACCGTTGATGACCTCGTCGCGAACGATTCGATGAGCGAGCAGGTCGCCGGTCTGCTGAAGCGAACCGTTGAGGGTCGTTTGAACCTCATCGTGTCTGGCGCCACCGGCTCGGGCAAGACGACACTTCTCAACGTGCTTTCGAACTTCATCCCCGCCAACGAACGTATCGTGACGGTCGAGGATGCGGCCGAGGTTCAGCTCAACCAGACGCATGTTCTGACACTCGAGTCGAGACCCCCGAACCTCGAAGGCAAGGGTGAGGTGACGATCCGCGACCTTGTTCGTAACACACTCCGCATGCGTCCGGATCGCATCATCGTTGGTGAGGTTCGTGGTGGGGAAGCTCTTGACATGCTCCAGGCCATGAACACCGGCCACGATGGCTCGTTGACGACTGTTCACTCCAATTCACCGAGGGACACGCTTGCCCGCATCGAGACGATGGTGCTGATGGCTGGGATGGATCTTCCCGTGCGTGCGATCCGCGAACAGGTGGCTTCGGCTCTTGATCTGATCGTGCACATCCACCGGTTGAGGGACGGGACACGTCGCATCACACATGTGACGGAGGTCGTCGGCATGGAGGGTGACATCATCACGCTGCAGGATCTCATGCTGTTCGACTACGGCATGGGTGTCGATGAGGATGGAAAGTACGTCGGTCACCTCAAGGCAACGGGCATCAGGCCTGCGTTCTCGGAGCATCTCGAGAACTACGGCATTCACCTGCCCGCCGAGCTGTTCCATCCTGAGGCGTTCGTCCGCCGATGAGACGCCTTTCCTCGTTCGCATTGCTGCTCGGTTTGTTGGTCACAGCATCCCCAGCTTTCGCACAGTCGGACACCGTGGGCTCTTCGGATTCCGGCCGGCTGATGGTGATGCTCGCCGCTGTTGCGTCGGGGATCGCGATGTTCCTCCTGATCATCATCTTGTTCGGAAAGGGACGATCGTCCTCGACGGGTGTGCAGAGCCGGCTTGGCGTCTACGGCGGCGAATCTCAGTCCTCCGGTGGGTTCTTCTCCCGGTTTGCGTTCTTGCGAAAAGCTGCTCGGTCGGCGGAGTCCGCTGCGGAGAGTCGGGGCGCAACGACCATGATCGAGACTGCTCTCGAGCAAGCGAATATCCCGATGAAGCCGGGAGAGGCGATCATCGCTGCGATCCTGATGGCCATTCTGACGTTCGTGCTGCTGACCGCCGTGACGCAGTCCGCGATTTGGGGGATCATCGCTGGGTCGCTGGTCCTCGTCTTCGCGTTGCTCTTTGTCAACAACGTTGCAGCCCGACACAGGAAGAGGTTCGAAGGTCAGTTGCCTGACACGCTCAACCTCCTTGCAACATCGCTTCGGGCGGGCTACTCGCTGCTCCAGGCGGTGGAAGCCGTTGGTGAAGAGGCACCTGAACCGACCAGGAGGGAGTTCGGGCGTGCAATGGCCGAGATTCGTCTGGGCAGACCAATGGATGATGCTCTGAGTGACATCGCAGTTCGTATGGACTCGACCGACTTTGAGTGGACCGTTCTTGCGATCGAGATCCAGCGCGAAGTCGGAGGGAACCTTGCCGAGGTCTTGCAGACGACAGCAGAAACGATGGTTCAGCGCAACAGGCTTCGTCGGGAGATGAAGGCTCTCACGGCTGAGGGCAGGATCTCAGCGATCGTGCTGTCGATTCTCCCAGTGGGTCTGTTTCTGTTCATATCCCTTGCCAACCCTGGATACATGGAACCACTGCTCACAAGCACGATCGGCCTCGCGGTGCTTGCCGGGGGTGTGGTCTTCATCGGGATCGGCATCTTCTGGATGCAGAGAATCGTAAAGGTAGATGCCTGATGGACCCACTGCTGTTCGCCGTTGTCACGGTCGCCGTCACCGTCGGCGCTCTCACGATCTATGTGGGAAATGGTGTTGTTCGGTCACAGAAGAACACGGGCAATCGTCTTGCCAGCCTGTCAACGAGGGACGATGTGCTCGAACAGGACTTCTCCCAGAGAGCGGTCGCACCTGTCATGCAGGGCATAGGGCGTTTCGCACTCCGTTTCACCCCGACCGGCTGGGTCGGCCGCGCACAGCACAAGCTGGTACTCGCCGGCTGGGCCGAACGTATGGATGGCAATACATGGGCCGCGATTCGGATTATCGTTCTAGTTGGCGCTGTCGTTGCGCTGATTCTCGTCACCCCGCTGCTCGACACCACGATGATGAAGCTCGGTGTCGGCGGTCTCATTCTCTTCCTCGGATTCTTCGGTCCGGAAGCATCCCTCAATCGCGCGATCGATGACCGCCGGAAGGAGATGGAGAAGACGCTGCCGGACATCATCGATCTTCTGGTGATCTCGGTGGAGGCTGGACTCGGGTTCGAGGCAGCCATGGGAAGGGTCGTTCAGAATGTCCCTGGTGAGCTCTCAAAGGAATTCTCCCGTACGCTGCAAGAGACCCGAGTCGGTGTGAGCAGACATGATGCACTCAAGGCAATGGCAGACCGCACGGACGTCGACGACCTGAACTCGTTCATTCTCTCCCTGATTCAGGCAGACCAGTTCGGTGTGTCGATCTCCCGGATGCTCCGGGTTCAGGCAGAGGAGATGCGGGTGCGTCGCCGTCAAAGGATTCAGGAGAAGGCTTTTGCAGCGCCCGTGAAGATGATCTTCCCGATGATCGCCTGCATCTTCCCTTCGATATTCATCGTGATCCTGGGCCCGGCTGTGATCAATATCTCGCGCAACCTCACGTAACGCATGTGACGGACATGTGATATGAAACCGGATGTCCGCGCCCGCCCCGACATTCGCCTGATTCACGCGACCCCAATTCTCCCGCTCTTTATTGTTGCCCTCATTGCGGCGAGGTCGATCAAGGACAACTCCTTTCTTTGGCACATTCGCGCGGGCACGGTTCAGTTGTCAGCTGAACGCGTGATAACCAGCGAGCCCTTCTCTTTTACCATGCAAGGTACACCTTGGAGAACCCAGTCGTGGTTGGTCGAACTTGTCTACGGGGTCGCAGAGGCATGGACGTCAAGTCTCGTCTGGGCAAATATCTGGATCTTCGCTCTCGGAACACTCACCGCCGCCCTCATCGGGGTGTCGATGTACCGAAGTACACGATCTCCTGTGACAACGGGTCTTGCAATGATCGCCACGATCTGGCTCGCAGGTCCGTTTCTTCAACCTCGTCCCGTCCTGGCGTCCTACGTCCTGCTCGCCGCTCTTGTCATCGTCCTGCAGCATCGGGAAAAGGCGATTTGGCTCGCCGTGCCGATCATATGGATATGGGCCGGAGTGCACGGATCATGGGTGATCGGCGGAGGACTGCTGGTTCTCGAGTGGCTTCGGACGTTCGATAGCCGTGTCTTCAAGGCTGGTGTGGCTGCACTTGTTGCGACCGTCCTGACGGCGCACGGTCTCGGGGTGTGGCAGATCCTCGTGGACTTCGCCGGCGCACAGGATGCGTTGGCCTTGATGGAGGAGTGGAAGGTGCCCGATTTCGGCGACATCGTACAAGCTCCCTATCTCTTGCTTGTCGTTGGCATCATCGGCGCCGGAATGCGCGGCAAGCTCAAGCCGAGGGACCTGATCGTGATCCTGCCGTTCCTGTTCTTCGGCATGACATCTCGACGTGCTGTGTTTCCCGCAGCGATCATTGTGGCGCCGTGGGCGGCGCTTGCCATCCCTTCGCTCCGCGTGGCCCGGTCCTCGATGTCCAGCAAGGTCGCAGGTGCGGTTCTTGTGCTGCTTGCACTGGTCACCGTGTCACCAATGGTTCTTTCTCCGCTCGGAGTTCTGGACGATGAACGTTTCCCGACGATCGAGGTCCAGGACGCGATCGTCGGACTCGACATCTTCCACGACGACGCTGTGGGTGGTTTCCTCATCTACCGGGAATGGCCGGACCGTCTTGTGTACATCGACGACCGCGCCGAGCTGTATGGCGCAGAGAGACTTCTCGAGTACAACGACGCGAGACAGGGACGCTACAAAGAGGTGTTTTCACGCTACGGGTTCAACGCTGCGCTCACCCGCACCGACTGGCCCCTCACATCGATCCTCGTAGAGGAGGGGTGGTCGACCGTCGTAGAGACCGAGGTCTTCAAGGTGCTTGTTGAACCTTGATTGCTGTGCTCGCCCAACGCGAGAAGACGGCCGGGCGATGATGCACGGCCGTCTTCTCTTTGCTGCTTCTTGTACTACGCGTTCAGCGAGCTCGCAACTGTGTCGAACTTGTCGCTAACT
>CAZWMX010000140.1:0-5979 GCA_964635205.1 uncultured Acidimicrobiaceae bacterium
TGTACACGGGATGGTTGATGACAATCACAAGCGATCCACCGGATGTCACCGCTCGCGCGGTTTCGGCGAAGAAGCCGTCATGGTCCTCGATCAGGTCCAGCAGGTACACCGAGTAGGCCGTCTCGAGTACGGAATCCCCAAGCCACCTGAGGTTGGGAAGCCTTGTCTGCACAACTCGACCGTTCGCTTCGGAACGGCGAAGTAGGCCAAGACTCAGGTCACAGCCAAACACACCATCGCCGCCCGTCCGCATCCCCTGACCCTCTCCACACCCGAGATCCATCGCCACACCGAGATCGTCGGGAAGAAGCTCGAGGAGGATCGGATGCACGTCGCTCGCGTACGCCTGATCGTTCTCGACTTCTCGAAACCACCAGTCTGCGAGATCATCCCAATTGCCGCTCATGGTTCTTCCTCAATGGTCGATGGTTCTGTAGCGTGCCAGAGGTCGAGGTGGAGGCTATACGTGGACAGAGTCTCAGGACGAAGTCGAGCCATCACAGCCGGTCTGGCTGTAGGGGCAGTACTTCTCGCAATACTTGCCACACTCCTGGTCCTGGACATGACGCTCGCGGCAGGCAACCAGTCCCCGATAGCAGGCGACCCTCCACAGTACGCCGACATCTCGGCTTCCATCCTCGACGGAGCGATCCCCTACCTCGATCTTCCCGTCGAACACCTTCCGGGGTCTCTGGTACCGATGGTCGCGGTTGGATTCGTCTCACGCGTGACGGGGTTGAACTTCGAGACGCTCTGGCCCTTTGTGATGGGACTCGCGTTCGTTGCAACAGTGGCAGTGACGGACTCGTTCCCAACGCGGACACGCGGCGGACGCAGGTTCCTGCTGCTCTCCCTCCCGCTGCTGCCACTGGTTCTGTTCCGAGTCGAGCCATGGCTGATGCTCTGGGTAGCCGCGAGCCTGAGTTTCGCATTCCGCTCAGCGTGGGGCAGCCACTCCGCTGCAACAGCTGTGGCTGCCGTAACCAAGGGCTGGCCTCTTCTTCTGTTCGCCATGCCGTTCCGACTCGGACGCAGGCGGTTGGCGGCGACGGCAGGACTACTGACCATTCTCGCCATCGCGTCCGTTGCCATCCTTCCGGGCTTTCAGGAGGGTCGAGCATTCGACGGAATACACACCGAGACGATCGTCGGCAATCTCGTACTCCTATACCGCGGAGCAATTGGATCCGACCTTCGAATCGTTGGTGCAGCGGGTGCCACCTACGTATCGGTCGGTCGGTGGGCGGTTGCGCTCAATGTGCTCATCGGGCTTCCGCTCTTGGCAATCGCCATGCGCGAGGTACTCCGCCGCGACACGGTCATCGAACTCGTTCGTCCGATCGGGCTCGGCGTCATGGGCATCATTCTCGCGAGCCCGCTCTTCTCCCCACAGTTCCTGTTCTGGCTGGTTCCGTTCGTGTTGTTCCTGATGGCCAGTCGTCAATGGACCTTCGCCCTGGTGGCCGTGATAACACTCAGCACGGTTGTTCTGTGGATTCCATCCACGCCTGGATGGAATCTCTTGGTGCTCGCAAGGAACACCACCCTTGTCCTCCTTGCCGTCATGTGGGCGCTCGACGCAGCGAGCCGTCCGCCGAGTTCACGAGAGGACGTCTCGTAGGAACTTGCCCGTATAGCTCTCGGGCACATCGGCGATCTGTTCAGGGGTGCCCACCGCCACGACGCCGCCCCCACCTTCTCCGCCGTCGGGGCCGAGATCGATCACCCAGTCCGCCGATTTGACAACATCGAGGTTGTGTTCGATGACTACGACGGTGTTTCCAGAGTCAACGAGGCGCTGCAACACGCCAAGAAGTTTCCGGATGTCTTCGAAGTGCAGGCCGGTCGTCGGTTCATCGAGTATGTAGAACGTGCGTCCGGTTGAGCGTTTCCCAAGCTCTGATGCGAGTTTGACGCGTTGAGCTTCACCACCCGAAAGCGTCGGAGCGGGTTGGCCAAGGCGCACGTAGCCGAGACCGACGTCATAGAGAGTGCCGAGCACCCGAGAGATCCTCGGCTGGTTCTCGAAGAACGTCAGTGCCTCTTCGATCGACATACCAAGAACATCAGCGATCGAATGGCCCTTGAATTGCACTTCGAGGGTGTCTCGGTTGTATCGAAGTCCTCCACAGGTATCACATGGAACATACACATCTGGGAGGAAGTGCATTTCGATCCTGAGGGTTCCGTCCCCCTTGCAGGTCTCACAGCGCCCGCCCGCTACGTTGAACGAAAAGCGGCCGGGCTTGTAACCACGCATCTTTGCATCGGGGGTTGACGCGAAGAGTTGTCGGATCGCATCGAACACCTTCGTATAGGTCACCGGATTCGAACGTGGTGTCCGACCGATCGGAGACTGGTCGATGTTGATGATCTTGTCGATGTTTTCCAGCCCATCGATTCGCCGATGTCGGCCGGGCATCGTCCGCGATCCGTGCAGCGTTGCGTGAAGCGCTCTGCTGAGGATCTGTTGCACGAGGGACGACTTTCCGCTCCCGGACACACCAGTTACAGCGGTGAACGTTCCCAGAGGGAACGAAACGTCGATGTCCTTGAGGTTGTTCTCCGCCGCTCCGACAACAACGATCGACTCGCCACGCCCCTTTCGGCGATCCTGCGGAATCGGGATGGTTCGCGCACCCGAAAGGTACATTCCTGTGATCGACTTCGGTTCCGCCACGAGATCCGCCACCACACCCTGAGCAACGATCTGCCCGCCGTGCTCACCAGCACCTGGACCAATGTCAACAACCTCGTCTGCAATTCGGATCGTGTCCTCGTCATGTTCAACGACGATCAGCGTGTTCCCCAGGTCCCGTAGTCGGAGCAGGGTCTCGATGAGCCGCCGGTTGTCTCGTTGGTGAAGACCTATTGAAGGTTCATCGAGAATGTAGAGCACACCAACCAGACCCGAACCTATCTGAGTAGCGAGGCGGATCCGCTGCGCCTCGCCTCCTGCGAGCGTCGCTGCCGACCGTGATAACGTGAGGTAGTCGAGGCCGACCGCGACAAGAAAGCTCAGACGTTCGCCGATCTCCTTGAGGATGGGCGAAGCGATGGTTGCGTCGCGTTCGTCCAGCTCGATTGTGTCAAGGAATTCATGGGTGGTACGAAGGCTCGTACTCGAGACCTCGGCTATCGACCTGCCCTCGATCGTGACGGCAAGCGACACCTCGTTGAGGCGCCCACCTCCGCACCGTGTACAGGGGATCTCGCGCATGTACTGCTGATAGCTCGCGCGTGCACCGTCCGACTCCGAATCCTGGTATCGGCGTTCGATCCAGTTCAGAGCACCTTCGTAGTGTGCCTCGTACGACCGCTGACGACCGAAGCGGTTCTCGTACCGGACGGTGTATGACTCGTCCCCACCCCCTCGAAGCAGCAAGGTCTTGGCATCTTCGCTCAGAGCCGACCACGACACATCCATGTCGATGTCATGGACCCGCGATACCGATCCGATGAGCCTCTGGTAGTAGGTCATGCGATGCCTGCCGCGCCACGGAGCGATCGCCCCTTCCGCGAGCGCGAGATCCGATTGTGGAACAACCAAATCGGCATCAACCTGGTACTTGGTGCCGATACCCGAGCAGTCCTGACAGGCGCCGTACGGACTGTTGAAAGAGAAGTTCCGAGGTTGGAGCTCTTCGAACGAAAGACCACAGACCGGGCATGAAAAGGCCTGGGAGAACGAGAGGGAAGGTCCGTCGATGATGTCGACGATCGCTGTGCCCCCACCCAGTCCGAGCGCGGTCTCCATCGAGTCGGTGAGACGTCGCTCCAAACCTTGTCTCTTCACGAGTCGATCGACGACGACCTCGATCGTGTGTTGCTCATAGCGTGCCAGGTCGAGATCCTCCGTCAGGTCACGGATCTCACCATCGATGCGTGCCCTCGAGTAGCCGTCCTTCACGAGGTCGGCGACGAGGCTGTCATATTCGCCTTTGCGTCCTCGAACGACTGGAGCGAGGATCTGGAACCGCGTGTCCTCGTCGAAGTCGAGTACGCGGTCGACGATCTGCTGTGGAGTCTGTCGCGACACCCTCGTTCCGTCATTCGGGCAGTGGGGCACGCCGATTCGGGCGAACAGCAATCGCAGGTAGTCATGGACCTCGGTGACGGTGCCAACCGTCGATCGAGGGTTCCTGCTCGCGGTCTTCTGGTCGATCGAGATCGCTGGTGAGAGCCCTTCGATGAAGTCGACGTCCGGCTTGTCCATCTGGCCGAGGAATTGGCGAGCGTACGCGGACAGGGACTCTACGTAGCGCCGCTGTCCCTCGGCATAGATCGTGTCGAAGGCGAGGGAAGATTTTCCCGATCCCGAGATGCCGGTGAACACGATCAATCGACCACGCGGCAGCGTCAGGTCAATATCCTTGAGGTTGTGCTCTCGAGCACCGTTGATGACGATTTGTTCGCTCGCCACTGTTCGTCCTCACAATTCCGTGTCGCACCTTCCCGGCTGTGCGAGTGTACCGATCGACTGTGACACGGAACCACGGAGCCGGAGGAGATACAAGGCCTGGTATGCCCAGAGTGCTATCACAACAACGAACAGCGGGCTCCAACCTAGTTGTCGAGCGAACAACTGCGTCCACGAGACACCGATTGCAGCGGGTATCAACCATCGAGGGCGTCCGGTCAACAGCACGAACATGCCGAACACGACAAGAGCGATCCCCGCGTCGTAGAACAACGCAGAAGCTGCGCCGATGACCAGCCAGGCGGACATCGGTCCAATCGAAGACGGCAGAAGCTCCCGGTGGTACGCCAACATGATCGTAGGAATGGTCACTACCGCGATAGCCCCAGCCGCAACCCACGTGACTTCCGGCGCGACCACGCTCCACCAGCCGAGAGCGTTGACCATGAGGAACCCGTTCACCTGCTGGTTCTGAGTACTGAAAGACACGACTTCCGTGAACCACTCGTCGGGCCAAAACCAACCCAGCCAGGGAACAACCACCAGATACAAACCCATGGTGGTGACACCTGCCCAGGCAACGGTTTGCCACTTGCGGCCGACGGCGAGCGCCGCAACCACAAGAACGCCGAACTGAGGTTTGTAGAAGAGAGCGCCAGCGGCGATGCCCGCGAGCGGACTCGATATCGATCGGATCACGGCAAACGCCACAAGCACGAGCGTCAGCGTGAACGTTGTGTTCTGTCCACCGAGTACGGCGGCGGCGATGGGATATGCCAGCAGTGCCAGGGCGGTTCCAACAACATTCGCTCGCCTTGAGTTCGTCCGGAGGGTCAGAACATTGATCATCAACAACACGGCAAAGGCTAGAACCGCCAGTGATGCGATGGAGTGAACTGCGAACGCCACGGGATAGGGAAGCCAGGCGATCGATGCGTAAGCCATGGCGACAAATGGAGGGTATGCAAAGTAGAGGTACTCGCCTGGTTCAGAGTGATACTTGGCCTGACGAGCCTGCTGGTTCGCTGGTTCGTACAGTCGATCGATGTCACCATCGAGAACGATCTCGCCGGCGACGTAGAACGAGGAAAAGTCCCCGCCAAGCCGATTACCAGCATCAGCCGAGAACATCGACACCACAATCGGTGCCAGAGCTCCGATCAGGACTGCGGCGACAATTGCATATGGCCAGTAACGCCTGAAAGGCGAATCCGTGTGCGTCACACCGTTACCGTACCGCCAAGTGCCGTCATGGCACTACGTATCAACTCAATGCTGCGTTGCACCGTCGGTGATCTCGCGTAACTCGCGCTTCAACTCGTGGATCTCGTCGCGTAGGCGCGCAGCGTATTCGAAGCGAAGTTCCTTGGCTGCTTCATTCATCTCCACCTCAAGGCTCTGGATCAACCGGCGCAGGTCCGGAGTCGTGAGATCCAGGGGTTCCCTGCGTCGCAATTCGTTCGCTCGCTTGTCCGCCGATGGTGCAACCCCGCTTGAAACCAACTCGAGGATGTCCGAGACCTTCTTGCGAATCGTCTGAGGATCGATGCCATGTTCCT
>CAZWMX010000141.1:0-5806 GCA_964635205.1 uncultured Acidimicrobiaceae bacterium
ACCATGTTCGTTCGTGCACGTTGGTTCGCTCTTGGCTCCGCAGCGACACTCGGTGCGACCGTGTTCGTGGTGAACCGAGTCAGGACGATGAAAGAGCGGCTCACTCCTGACGGTGTCGCGCGGGCATCGGCATCTCTCGCCGCGGATACGATCGAAGCCGTCGGTGTGCGGCTTCAGCGGTCGGCACTGCGTGAGGTCCCGAATCGAACAGAGGCCAGCCCCTCGGAGCCCAATCCATCTCAGCCAAAGGCGGGCTAACCTCGCCTGCCATGGACACCAACGAGATCCGAAGCACCTTCATCGAGTTCTTTGCTTCGCGCGGTCACACTGTTGTGCCATCTGCCTCGTTGATCCCAGTCGACCCGACTCTGCTACTCACGGTCGCGGGCATGGTCCCGTTCAAGTCCTATCTCCTGTGTGAGGAGAAGGCGCCCTACGACACTGCGGTGAGCTCGCAGAAGTGCGTCCGCACCGAAGACATCGACATCCTCGGCACGACAGCCAGACACCTTTCCTTCTTCGAGATGCTCGGGAACTTCTCCTTTGGGGACTACTTCAAGGAGCGAGCGATCCCTTTGGCGTATGAGCTTCTCACCGAGGGATACGGCGTCGACCCTGACAAGCTTTGGTTCACCGTCCACGAGACCGACGACGAGGCTGCGCAGATCTGGCTGGACGTCGTAGGCATCGACCCGGATCGCCTACAACGCCGGGACAGGGACAACTTCTGGCAGATGGGAGTGGCCGGTCCCGCCGGGCCGTGTTCCGAGATCTTCTACGATCGTGGGCCTGAGTACGGCCCCGATGGAGGCCCGATCGTCGACGAGGAGCGTTTCGTCGAGATCTGGAACCTCGTGTTCATGCAATACATCCAGGACGAGCCGTATCACGTTGTTGGCGATCTGCCCATGAAGTCGATCGACACGGGTCTGGGTCTCGAGCGCATGGCGATGGTGCTCCAGGACGTCGCATCCGCCTTCGAGACCGATTCGATGCGAGCCATCATGTCCGTTGGTGAACGAGCAGGTGATGTCGGGTACGGCGACTCCGACCGGTCTGACATGTCGTTGCGCATACTTGCCGACCATGCCAGAGCCTTCACATTCCTCATCTCTGACGGTGTCGTGCCATCCAATGAGGGACGCGGCTACATCCTCCGACGCCTCGTTCGGCGGGCGGTGCGCCACGCTCACATGCTTGGAGCGACGGAGCCCATCACAACAGCCCTTGTGGATGCGACGATCGTCGAGATGGGCGAGGCGTTCCCGGCGATTCTCGAGAAACAAGATCACATCAGGGAGATCGTCGAGCGCGAGGAGGCAGGATTCCTCAGAACCCTCGAATCTGGACAACAGATGCTCGACGTTGCCATCACGGACCTCGGCGACAGCACGGAGATTCCCGGTTCGACGGCATTCAAGCTGCATGACACGTTCGGTTTCCCGATCGAGTTGACGGAGGAGATCGCAACCGAGCGGGGCCTCACGGTTGATCGCGATGGCTTCGACGCCGAGATGACAGAGCAGAAGGATCGTGCCAGGGCAGCGTTCAAGGGCGCAGCCGACGGTGACGCCACCGAAATGTATCGTCGGACGCTCGGCGGAATCGCCCCGACGGAGTTCACCGGATACACCGACCTCACAGGATCGGGGATCGTGCTCTCACTCGTTCGCGAGGGTGAGACGGCAGAGCGCGTCGAAGAAGGCCAGGAAGTCGAGGTGTTCCTGAGCTACACACCGTTCTACGCAGAGTCGGGTGGCCAGGTCGGTGATACCGGCACGATCACGACGGAGACCGGCATGGTCAAGATCACAGACACGCAGTTGGCGCTACCGGGTGTTCACGGACATCGAGGGAAGGTCGTCAAGGGTCACGTGCAGGCGGGCCAGGACGCTGAGACATCGATCGACGGAACAAGGCGTGAACGAATCCGGAAGAACCACTCCGGTACCCACATCCTCCACTGGGCACTGCGTGACGTTCTGGGGCACCATGTCCACCAGGAGGGCTCACTCGTCGCCCCGGATCGCCTGCGGTTCGATTTCTCTCACTTCGAGAGTGTCGACAGCGAGACACTGCACGCCGTGGAGAGAGAAGTCAACGATCGGGTCATCGCGAACATGGACGTGATCACGGTTGAGACCTCGAAGCAGGATGCCGAGAAGATGGGTGCGATCGCGTTCTTCGGTGACAAGTACGGGGACGAAGTGAGGGTCGTCACGATGGGTGACTTCTCAACCGAGTTCTGTGGCGGGACGCATGTGCCTTCGACAGGCCAGATCGGTCCTCTTGTTCTCGTGAGCGAAGGTTCGGTCGGATCGAACATTCGGCGTGTTGAGGCGTTGACCGGATCCGCCGCCTACGAACACCTCTCCGAGCTTCGCTCGACCCTCGAGAACATCGGCAGCATCCTTCGCGCACAGCCGGGCAAGGAGGTCGACGCCGCGATGTCGATCGCCGACAGGCTCAAGGCCGCCGAGCAGCGCATCGGTGAGTTCGAGGACAGGGAACGAACGCAAGCAGCCGACAAGGTCCTTGCGAGCGTAGAAGAGCTCAACAACACATCGCTGGCGTCCGCACGCATCGATGGTCTAGGCGGGGACGGCATCAGAGCCCTCGCGTTCCAAGTTCGCGACCGCCTGGATTCAGGCATCGGTGCCTTCGGATCGGTGACGGACGGCAAGGCAGCCATCATCGTGTTCGTGTCCGACGATCTCGTATCCCAGGGTATCTCTGCAGGAGATATCGCTGCCGCAGGTGCCAGGGCGCTCGGAGGTGGCGGGAGCCGCGACCCGAAGCTTGCCCAGGCCGGCGGACCGAACGCTGATGGAATCGATGAGGCGATCACGCTCATGAGGTCGGCAGCCGGCGAGGCTCTGGCAGCGCTGTGATCGATAGGTTCCTCGGTCTCGACCCTGGGGAGCGCAGGATCGGCGTAGCGGTATCTGATGCCACCGGTACCATCGCATCACCAGTGGAATTCATCGACCGCAGGGCCGGGAACCATGGGCAACGAATCGTCGATCTCTGCACAGAGTGGGAGATCACCGAGATCGTTGTTGGGCTTCCGGTAGGCCTCGACGGAACCGAGGGGCCAGCCGCCACGAAGTCGCGGGAATTCGGTGCGTTCGTCAAGCAACTCACGGGACTACCTGTTGGCTTCCACGACGAGCGATTCACCACTGTGACGGCAGAACAGGCACTACTCGAAGGTGGTGTGAAGAGACGAGCTCGCACGAACAAGCGAGATCAGATCGCAGCAGCGATCATGCTCCAGGGGTTCCTGGACAGACGGAGATATCAATTTGGAGACGAAGACGACGCAGGCACCTGAAGGTGGGAACAGCACCACGGTTCGATTTGCCGTGGTCGCCGTGCTTGCCGTCGTCGGCATCGTTCTGTTGTTCTTTGGGGCACGTTTCGTTGCCGGACTCGTCGCTGGTGGCGACTTCTGGGACGTCGAAGCAGGTCAACCGGTTGAGGTAACCGTTGCACCAGGGAGCTCGGCCACGAGTATCTATCGAGCGATGCATGACGCCGGAGTGGTGCGCTCCAGTGACCTGCAGGATGCCGCAAGAGCCGCAGGCGTCGAAGACCGCCTTCAGGCCGGGACGTACTCGCTCACGACGGACATGGATCCAGACGCCGTCGTGCGGCGTCTCGTCGAAGGAGGAGACGTCGTCTCGGGCAGCACGTTCACGGTGATCGAGGGCTGGACCATCGATCGCATCGTCGACGAACTCGCCGACACCACAGCCTATTCGCGTGCCGAGTACCAGAAGGCACTCAGAGATGGCACCGTTACATCACCCTTGTTACCCGACGATGCTTTGGATCCCATCACCCGTTGGGAAGGTCTTCTCTATCCGGCGAAATACCCGATGGCAGAAGGCGCCACCCCCGCACAGATCCTTCAGATGATGGCGGACGAGATGACGAGGCGCTTCGAGGACGTTGACTGGTCCCGAATCGGCGAACTCGGGATCTCCCGGTACGAAGCACTCATCCTGGGCTCCCTGATCGAGTGGGAGGCCAGGGAGGACAGCGACCGTCCGATCATCGCTTCGGTCATCCACAACAGACTCAACCAGCCGATGCGACTCCAGATCGACGCGACCGTGATTTACGCTCTCGGCTACAACCCGGGCCGCGTGCTGGCGGAGCACCTCAAGATCGAGTCCCCGTACAACACATATCTCATCGACGGTCTTCCTCCAACACCCATCGGTACCGTTTCAACCGCAAGCCTTGAAGCTGCCGTCAACCCTGTGCAGACGGACTACCTGTTCTACGTGCTCGGCAACGATGATGGCACACACGTGTTCGCAGTGACATACGCAGAACACCAGGCCAACGTCGAAGCGGCCAAGAAGGCAGGGATCCTGCCGTGAGATTTGCCGTTGTCGGGGACCCAGTGGAGCATTCACGCTCGCCGGCGATTCACAACGCGGCTTTCCAGGTTCTCAACATCGATGCCACATTCGAATTCATGCATGTGCCTCCAGATGGATTCCACGTCGTGGTCGAGGCTCTTCGCTCGGGAGACCTCGACGGTGTATCGGTCACGATGCCCCACAAGCACAACGCCTTCGAAGCGGCAAACGAGTGGTCCGATACTGCGCAACGCACAGGCGCCGTCAACACACTCACAGTTGATGACGGTCGTCTCATCGGCCACAACACCGATGTTGCCGGGGTCCTCTACGTCTTCCACTCAGTGGAGGCCGATGCCGATGCACCGATTCTCCTTCTCGGATACGGTGGTGCCGCCGCTGCAGCGCTCCTGGCGGTCGAGGGCAGGGAGATCTACCTCTCCGGAAGGGACGAGGCGAAGGCGCACATGCTCACAGAACGCGTCGGTGTCGAGGCCGAGGTGATCCCGTGGGAAACGGCTGTGCAGATGGCCACCGTCATCAACGCCACGCCGCTCGGCATGGCAGGGGAGTATCTTCCGGATGGTGTAGTGGAGCGTGCGGGCGCACTCATCGACATGACATACAGCGACCATAGATCGCCTGCCGTAGCCTACGCCCTGGCCCTGGGACTCCCCACCGCCGACGGACTCACGATGCTCGTCGGTCAGGCAGCTGAGGCCTTCGAACTGTTCACGGGTCGCCAGGCACCGCTCGCGACCATGGAACACGCTGTACGTCAACCGGGCTCGTGAGGGCTACTGCCCTGTCCACCAGCCTCTGCGCTCATTGTCCGTTGTAGTCTCTCACGATGTCCACTGCCTTCGTCCCTGCAGACTTTGAGATACCCCTGACATTCGAGGGTCCGGGATTCCGAATGGAGCCGCTGGGACCTGTCCACAACGAACGAGACCACGCCGCCTGGATG
Organism: uncultured Acidimicrobiaceae bacterium; assembly: GCA_964635205.1. Lineage (GTDB taxonomy): Bacteria > Actinomycetota > Acidimicrobiia > Spongiisociales > UBA5794 > B3-G11. The sequence goes on from CAZWMX010000141.1 coordinate 5,341, forward strand.
TCGAGCGTTGACCACATCAGGGCTACCCCCGGGTTTGGAGATTCCGACTGGCCGACACCGATGAGCCTTCAGGAGAACCTTTCGGACTTGGTCGGGCACGCAACGGATTTCGAGAAACGCGAAGGGTTCACGTTCTCGATTCTCGACGGTGATGACGTGATCGGCTGTTTGTACATCTATCCCGCGCGAACAGCAGCGAACGACGCGCATGTGCGTTCATGGGTGAGCGAGCACAGGGCCGACATGGATGTCACTGTCTGGAGGACGGTTTCAGCCTGGCTCCCGGCCGAGTGGCCGTTCGTGAACCCGTCATATGAACCAAGACCCGAATAGGGATTGAATCATGCGGGTCAGGGTGGGTCTGGTCCGTGGGGTGATCCTCGGATGAGTTTTCGGCGTTGGGGTGGCGTGTCGGGGTCGATTCGGTAGCCGTTGCCGTGGATGGCAACATGGTGGTGGTACCAGC
>CAZWMX010000142.1:0-5746 GCA_964635205.1 uncultured Acidimicrobiaceae bacterium
GTCGGGACGGCCGGATTTGAACCGGCGACCCCCAGTCCCCCAGACTGGTGCGCTGCCAAGCTGCGCCACGTCCCGCTCGCCGCAAGAGTAGGAGCGGGTCACCCTCTATCGGGCAGCCTCAATTGAGCACGTACTCGTTGAACATCGCTACGAACCGGAGTATGAGGTAGAGCGCTCCGGCAGCGACGAGAAGCAGAAAACTCCATGGCCACCCCGGGTCCACTTCTTCTTCGTCCTCGGAGGAGCCTTCAGGCCGTTCGGTGGGCTCCGTGGTCATACCGGTGGAACGCCGTGGCGCCTGTCTGAGAAGAAGCGGTCCTTTCGCCCTGCGATCGCATACCGCTTTATGAGTTCTTCTCTCAGATGCTCCGGTTCGATGACAGCGTCGATGATGTCTTCAGCGGCGAGACGCATCAGATCGACATCCTCTTCATACTCCACGCGTTTCTCCTCGACGAACTCCGACCGTTCAGGCTCGTCGAGGCTCTCGATCTTGTTGAAGTACACGGCGTTGACCGCAGCCTCAGGTCCCATCACGGCGATCTCGGCCGTCGGAAGAGCGATCGTTGCCTCGGGCCGGAAACCGGGTCCCGAGAACGCATAGAGCCCCGCGCCGTAGGCTTTTCGCACGATCACTGACACCCTTGGAACCGTCGCTTCGGCCATCGCGGTGATCATCTTCGCCCCGTGTCTGATGATGCCCTCTGCCTCGACCTGGCTCCCGATCATGAAGCCGGGAACGTCGGCGAGGAACAGCAACGGGATGTTGAATGCGTCACAGAGCCACATGAACCGCGCTGCTTTGTCAGCGGAATCGACGAACAGGACACCACCAAGGAACGCTGGCTGGCTTGCCACGATCCCGATGGGTTTGCCGTCAAGGCGTGCAAAGCCGGTGATGAGCTCCTTGGCGAAGAGCTCCTTCACGTGGAAGAACGATCCCTCATCGACGAGACCGTTGATGAGGTCCCCCATGTCGTATCCACCCTTGGGGTCCTCGGGAACCACAGCGGAGATGTCGGCAGTGGCTGGAGGCAGTTCGGGCTCATACTCGTGAGGATGAACCCGGTAGTTGTCCGAAACGTACGAGAAGTACTCCTTCGCCCATTCGATCGCCTCCTCGTCTGATGACACCAGCGCATCACCACAACCAGAGGTCTCACAGTGCACTCGCGCACCGCCCATCTCTTCGAGGGTTGTGTGCTCCCCCACGACCATCTGGGCCATTCTCGGGGATCCGAGATACATCGAGGCGTTGCCTTCGACCATCACCACGACATCGCAGAACGCAGGGATGTAGGCGCCCCCGGCTGCGGATGGCCCGAAGAGACAGCAGATCTGTGGAACGCGCCCCGACAGCCGTATCTGGTTGTAGAAGATCTTCCCCGCTCCCCTTCTTCCGGGGAAGAGGTCGACCTGGTCGGTGATACGTGCACCGGCCGAGTCGACGAGGTAGAAGACGGGGAGCAGTTCGTCGTATGCGGCCTCGAGAGCGCGGATCATCTTCTCGACGGTGATCCTCCCCCACGAGCCTGCCTTGACCGTTGGATCATTGGCGATGACCATGACGGCGCGACCCGCGATTCTTGCCCTTCCGGTGACTACACCATCTGCGGAGAGAACTTCATCATCGTTTCGAGCGAGGAGCCCGTCTTCGACGAAGCTGTCGGGATCAACAAGCAGATCGATACGGTCGCGGACGAAGAGCTTTCCCTGCGTCTTCAGCTTGTCGTGATAACGCTCAGGGCCACCGCCCAGGGCGCGTTCTGTTGCCTTGGCGAGGCGCTCATCCATCAGTGACGGTTCCTCGTGCGGATCCTGATCGGTGTGCCCGTGAAGTCATAGGTCTCCCTGATGCGATTCTCTATGAAACGAATGTAGTCGGTCCCGAGCTCGCCGCCGCGCACGAACAGCACAAACGTCGGTGGCTCGGTCTCTGCCTGGACGGCATACAGGATCTTCGGCCGTCTTCCCTTGCGCACGGGAGGCGGATGTGCCTCCTGGAGTGCCCGTACGAGACGATTGACTTCTGAGGCCGGGATTCGTTGTCTGCGATGCTCGAGGACCGTACGTATGTATTTCGGCAGCCGGTGTGTTCGTGCCCCCGTCATGGCGGATATCCTCAGAAGAGGTGCCCAGTCCACGAACGCGAGCCGGTCGGCGACGGAATCCTCGGTTTCGAGCCGTTCATCCTCAGAAAGATCGTCCCACTTGTTGAGAACGATGATCAACCCGGCCCCGGCCTTTGCGATTTCCTCTGCAAGGCGTTGTTCCTGGTGGGTAGCGCCCCTCTGGCCATCCACGACGAACAGCACGACGTCAGCCTGTCGCACGACATCGTGCGCTCTGAGAACCGAGTAGTAGTCGGTATCGTCCTTGATCTTCGTATGCCGCTTGATCCCCGCGGTGTCGATGACCTCGAAGAACTCTCCGTCGATGTCCACGACCATGTTGATCGGGTCTCGTGTGGTCCCAGGGACCTCGGAGACCAGAACGCGTTCGGATCCGGCGAGCCTGTTGAGCAGCGTGGACTTTCCGACGTTCGGTCTTCCTACGATGGCAAGGCTCGCGATCGTGTCCGGATCGGCGTCCCCATCGAGATCGGTCGGCAAGGAGTCAACGAGCAGATCGAGGAACGCCCCCGTGTTTCTCCCGGCGAGTGCAGACACGGGAATCGGGTTGCCGAGACCGAGACTCCAAAGATGGGCAAGATCGGACTCGCCTGCCGGCGAGTCGACCTTGTTTGCCGCGAGCAGATACGGAACACCGGATCTTTGGAGGATCCGCGCAATGCCCATGTCGTCGTCGGTGACCTCTGTTGTTGCGTCGGCTACGAACACGACGACATCTGCGCCCGATACGGCAACCTCAGCCTGCTCGCGGATGTCGGCGGTGAGTTGTTCCTGGGGACGGGCCTCCCACCCTCCGGTATCCACTACATGGAACTCATGGCCCGCCCACTCGGCATCGAACTGTCTCCGGTCGCGAGTCACGCCGGCTTCCTTGTTGGTAACGGCAGCCCTCGACCGGACGATCCGATTCACCAATGTCGACTTCCCGACGTTCGGGCGCCCAAGAATCACGACGATCGGCATCCTGCTCATCGTGCAGCCCCAACGAGACCGGCAGCCGTCGCGGGTGCGACCACGATCGCTGCCGTCGCTGCCGTCGCGACGGCGGACAGAGGTGTGTCGTCGATGAATGCGTCTCCCGAGAGCGCGACATCAGGGATCACGTAGGCCCCGACCGGTTCTGTGTCGGATGTGATCGTTTTGATGATGTCCTCTCCAACCATCAGGCCCGCAACGGCCGTGTTTCCCCCGAAATAATCGTTCGGGACCTCGAGGAGCCGTATCCGGCGACCCGCCAAACGCTCCAGTCTGTTTCTCACCGGTTCAAGGACGGCGCTGCCGTACATACCCGTCAGGACGACCAGGGGTCCGGATCCGGTATGTGGATCCGGAGCATCATGCCGCACTGCCCTGTAACCCTCGGCGGGGGCAGCGGGTATGGATCGCCACTCGCCTGTGACGATAGGGGCCGTCGAGGTGGAACCGTGCTCCATGCGGTCGATCTCGTCATAGAACGCTCGGATCATGCCGATCCCGTTCTCGTGTTGCTCGAATCCCTCATAGGCATCCGCACCGGGCACGTCTCTTCCTGCGATGACATACAACTCGTCCGAGGCCTGGAATATCCGCCTTCCGAGTGTCGCGAGTGCCTGCTCGCGCCAAAAGTCGACTACCGCGAGATCTCGTTCAGCTTCTTGTGGTGTGTGGACACGAAGGTTCGCCTCGGTGTTGTACTTGGAGAGTCCGAGAGGAACGATCCCGAGAGTCGCCAGATCGGGGAAGCGCGTGATCGTCTCTGCCAGCGTTCGTTCGAGCAGTTCACCGTTGTTGATGTCGGGACACAACACGACCTGGCCGTGCACGGTGATGTTGTTTTCAAGAAGTGCCTCGAGCCATCGGAGGCTCGTTGCACCGCGCCTGTTTCGAAGCATGTCGGCTCTGACATCGGGATCGGTGGCGTGGATCGATACATACAACGGACCAAGTCGATCCTCCACGACCCGTGAGAGATCGAGCTCTGTGAACCGTGTCAGTGTCGTGAAGTTGCCGTACAGGAAGGACAACCGATAGTCATCGTCCTTGAGATACAGCGACTTTCGCATCCCGGGGGGCAGCTGATAGATGAAGCAGAAGGCACAATGGTTGTCACACGTCTGTACGCGATCGAAGATCGACGAACCGAGCCGCAGTCCGATCGGAGCCCCTGCGGTCTTGACGACGATCGTTTCGTAGTTGATGCCATCGCGCCGGAGCGAAAAGAGAGGATCGGTGTCGTCGACAAGCTGCTGGTACTCGATGACATCGTTGGGGATGACACCGTTGATCGACACCAGTTCGTCGCCCGCACGAAGACCAGACACCTCGGCAGGTGTGCCTGGGATCACCTCGAGAACAGTTGGCAGGGACATCCCGCGAGGATACCGTGCCACCCCCAAACAGCGGCTCGCACCTTCTAACCTGATGGGATGGCGACCAAAGTACTGCTGGCAGAACCGCGAGGTTTCTGTGCAGGCGTCGAGATGGCGATCAAGGCTCTCACATGGATGGTTCGGGTGTTTGAACCTCCGGTGTACTGCTACCACGAGATCGTCCACAATCGTGCTGTCGTTGCGGCATTCGAGCAGGCAGGCGTAGTGTTCGTCGACGACATCGCCGAGGTTCCTCGGGGTAGACCGGTGATGCTCTCCGCCCATGGCTCCGCTCCAGGCGTGGTGGTCGCTGCCGAGGAAGGTGCCGCCGTCATGATCGACGCGGTCTGTCCGTTGGTCACCAAGGTCCACCATGAGGTGCGCCGGATGGCCGACAAGGGTTACGACATCATCTACGTGGGACACGAGGGCCACGATGAGGCGATAGGTGCCATGGCAGAGGCCCCCGAAGCTGCTCAACTCGTTGACCCTCGGATCGGCCTTGACATGTTCAGCGCACCCGGAGGAGGCAAAGTTGCGCTCCTTGCCCAGACGACCCTTGGGCTCTACGAATGGGATGGTGTGCTTGCTGATGCCGAGGAACGATTCCCCGACTTGTGGACCGCACGGAAAAGCGACCTTTGTTATGCGACCACGAACAGACAGTCTGCGATACAGGAACTGGCCGAAAGATCGGATGCGCTCCTCGTGGTCGGCTCGGAGAACTCATCGAACACACAAGCGCTCGTCAGGGTTGGGACGAACGCCGGCGTGCCTACATACCGCGTTGATAGTGCCGCTGATATCGACCCTGCATGGCTGGAAGGCGTCGACGTCGTTGGTGTCACTGCGGGAGCTTCTGCACCAGATCAACGCGTGCAGAAGGTCATAGAGCGTGTTGCACCCACCGAAGGTATCGAGACGGTACGGGTGACATTCGAAGACGAGTATTTTCCTCTCCCTCCCAAGCTCAGACGGTTCATGGCCGCTCTCCAACCTCTCATCGAGGGTGGCTTTGTGTGCCGGACCCCTGGCGTCTCCGGCCTGATCGAGAACGACCGAGAATTCACCGCAACAGAGGCCCTCGCAATCCTCGGCGTTTGAAACTCGGAACCGAGTGCCGCAGAGGGGGACCACATCATCGCATTGCGACACACCCAGCCGGTTATACGCTCGCCGTCTGCGCCCGATCGGAGGCACCTCGCATACCTATCGCCCGCCGATAGGCGGTGCCCTCGCTGGGCTGATGGCGATGGTTGGCGCTAG
>CAZWMX010000143.1:0-5742 GCA_964635205.1 uncultured Acidimicrobiaceae bacterium
GGTCGTCAGTTCAAATCTGACCAGCCCGACGGAGACGAGCCCTCGCATTCGTGCGGGGGCCGTTCTCGTTCTGTGGGCGGGAACGCTTCGCGTTCCTTGGGAGTTGCTTCGCAACTCCGGCGTGATCGATCGAACCCTGGGTTCGCGTCCTACGGCTTCTTGGCGTGGAGGAGGATGTCGATGGCGTCGACGTCGGAGCCGTCGACGGGGCGCAGGACCTCGCCGAGCGAGACTACGTCGAGGCTCTTGAGCAACGGCGCGATCTTCTCCTCGGTCCAGAGGATCTCGGGGTATGGGGGACCGCCGACACCCTCGGTCAGGTTTCGCAACGCGTGACCCATGGCGATGAGCGTTCCGCCGGGCGCAAGCGCCCGAGCTGCGTTTGCGAAGAGCGAGCGCATGCCATCGGGGTCGAGGTGGACGTACACGATGATCACCAGGTCGAACGTGGTGCGTGGCTCGTAGGTCGTGACATCTGCAACCACCCAGTCGACGTCGGTGTCTCCCGCGATCTTCGTCGCCTTGTCGATGCCGACGGACGAGTAGTCGACCCCGGTCACATCCCAACCCTGGCGTGCCAGCCAGACCGCGTTGCGGCCCTCACCGCAGGCAAGGTCGAGAGCAGTCCCTACCTCGAGCTGTTCGACTATCGGGGGGAGGAACAGGTTCGGCTCTGCCGACCACACGAGTTCCTCCTCTTCGTACCGGGTATCCCATTCATGATTGTCCATACCCGAACCTTACGACGCTCCGTGCGGGCACAATGGCGAGATGGAACACCACTGGGAACCGATGTCGATCGCTGAGGTGGAGCAGCGCTTCGCCCCTGCCGGGACCGACTGGTGGATTGCGGGGGGCCACGCCATCGATCTCTTCCTTGGATGGGAGACCCGGCCACACGCCGATCTCGATGTTGAGATGTTCCGATCGGACCGTGCAGCCCTCTTCGACATCTTCGAGGGCTGGGATCTCCATGTGGCCTCCGATGGCCGACTCCTGCCGTGGAGCGACCCAGAGGAGCTCGACGACAGCGTCTTCGGCGTCTGGCTTCGACCTGAACCCAACGATCCGTGGAAGCTCGAGATCATGCTCGCGGGCGGGAACCGCGCCCAGTGGCGATTCCGGAGAGAACCCTCCATCACGATGTCCGGGGACAAGCTCATCAGAACCACTGCGGAGGGGATCCCATACTGCACCCCAGAGGTTCAGCTCTTGTACAAGTCCAAGCAGGCGCGGACAAAGGACGATGTCGACCTCGCTCGGTGCCTCCACCGGATGACGGCGGACCAACGGACGTGGCTGACAGAGGCAGTCGAGAGAACAACCGCGCACCATCCGTGGATTTCGGTGCTCGAAGCATCACTCGAGCGACAACATGAATGAAGTCGGAAGCTCGGTACCCTACGGCGGCGTTAGCGGGTGTAGCTCAATGGTAGAGCCCCAGCCTTCCAAGCTGGTCACGCGGGTTCGACTCCCGTCACCCGCTCGACCGGTGGCATAGAATCCCATCAGGTGAGCCCCCGTAGCTCAACCGGATAGAGCGACGGACTTCTAATCCGTAGGTTGCACGTTCGAGTCGTGCCGGGGGTGCAGCGAGCTTGCTCGCGCATACATGGTGGCCGTAGCTCAGTCTGGTTAGAGCACCTGGTTGTGGTCCAGGAAGTCGCGGGTTCAAATCCCGTCGGCCACCCGAAACCTGCCTCCCCCTCAACAGAGGGGGAGAGCAGGCGTTCACAATGTCGAGGAGAAACAGTGCAAACCGAGGTCAAGGAATCCGGACGCTTCGAGAGGACGTTGACCGTCCAACTCGAGAACGACGAGCTTGCCACTGCCATGAAGAGGGCCGCGGCGAAGATCTCGCGCAACATGAAGATCAAGGGTTTCAGACCAGGCAAAGCTCCGCTTCAGGTCGTCGAACGTCACGTCGGTGCTGACTATTTGCGCTCAGAAGCCGTCGAGGAAGCCATCCAGAACATCGTTCCCGAGGCGATCGACGAGGCAGGCCTCGAACCGGTGACCGTGCCATCGGTCTCGGCAATCAGAGACGACAACGAGGACGGCACCGTTGAGATCGACATCGTTGTCACACTCTGGCCCGTTCTCGATGCTCTCCCCGACTTCGGTGAGATCGAGATCGAGGTCGAAGACCCGTCCGTGACGGATGAGGAGATCACGCAACAGGTCGACGCACTCCGTGAGCAGTTCGCCGAGCTTGTTGACCATGAAGGCGACCTGTCCGACGGCGACTTTGCGCTCATCGACATCGCTGTCGAGCACGAAGGTGAAGCCGTCGAGTCGGCAGGTGCAAAGGACCTCATGTATGAGGTTGGTTCCCAGTCCTTCATCGAGGGCGTCGATGTCCTTCTGGCCGATGCGGCCGTTGGGAAAACCGTGACCGGTGAGGGGACCCTCCCGGAGGGGTACTCCGACAAGGGTGGTGAGGACGTCACGCTGACGATCACCATCAAAGAAGGAAAGAAGAAGAACCTCCCCGAACTGACAGACGAGATGGTCGAGGAAGCAACCGAATTCGAGACTGCGAGCGAACTGCTCGAAGCGATCGAGACCAACATGCGTGCCTACAAGGTTCATACCCAGCGAGCTGCGCTCCAGGACAAGGTTGTGGAGTACGTTGTCAACGAAGTCGAATTCGATATTCCTGAAGCGCTTGTCAACGCGGAGGTCGAGGCTCGTGTCAGGGGTCTCGTCGCACGTCTCGGGGAGAGCGACATCTCCATTGAGGACTACCTCAAGATCACAGGTCAGGACGAGGAGACGTTCATCGCAAGTACTCGCGCAGAGGCAGATCAAGCGCTCTCAACGAGAGTCATCCTGGAGTCGATCTCAGCGATCGAGAGCTGGGAGGTCGAAGACGACGAGCTCGTCGAGCACGCCGTGAAACTTCTCGACGTTTCCGAGGAGGAAGCGGCCACGGTCGTGGACCGCTGGAGGGAAGATGGTCAAGTAGAGGCGCTCACCGGTGATATCCTCCGCGAACGGGCCCTCGCCAGCCTCGTCGATTCCGCAACAGCGGTCGACGCTGATGGGAACCCCGTCGATCTGACCCCGGTCGTGATCGAGCCCGAAGAAGCGAACACACGAGAAGAGAACAACGAGGAAGAACCCGAAGCCGAACAGGTTGAGGAGACTTCCGAGGTGTCCGATACTGAAGAAGATGCCGCCGATGAGTCTGAGGAGCAAGGATGAGCTATCTGGTCCCAACAGTCGTTGAGAACACCCCGCGTGGGGAGCGTGCCTACGACATCTACAGCCGCCTTCTCAAGGACCGCATCGTATTCCTTGGAACGCCCATCGACGACGGCGTGGCGAACATCATCATGGCGCAGCTGCTCCACCTCGAGGGTGAAGATCCCGACAAGGACATCAACATCTACATCAACTCACCCGGTGGTTCCACCACCGCGCTCATGGCGATCTACGACACCATGCAGTACATCAAGCCTGAAGTGTCGACGCTGTGTATGGGCCTCGCAGCCTCGGCAGCTGCCGTGCTTGTCGCAGCGGGTGCAGACGGCAAGCGGTTCGCTCTGCCACACAGCCGGTTCATGATTCATCAGCCACACATCTCTGGTCTCGGTGGCCAGGCAACGGACATCGAGATCCACGCACGTGAGATTCTCAAGACGCGGGAAGACATCAACGAGATCCTCGCCAAGCACACGAAGAAGCCGCTTGAAGTTGTCCAGGCAGACACCGAGCGTGACTTTTGGCTCGGAGCCGAGGAGGCAATGGAGTACGGTGTCATCGACTCTGTACTCACGGGCCGTCAGCTCGAAGCCGTCGAGAGCTAGGGAGCGATAGCTTGGCGAAATACGAAGGATCCGAACTGCTCAAATGCAGCTTCTGTGGCAAGTCCCAGAAGCAGGTCAGAAAGCTGATTGCCGGCCCAGGTGTCTACATCTGTGACGAGTGCATCGAGCTCTGCAACGAGATCATCGAAGAGGAACTCTCCGACACCGAAGAGGTCGATTTCACGGAGCTCCCCAAGCCGCACGAGATCTACGAGTTCCTCGAGGAATACGTCGTTGGACAGGGCCAGGCGAAGAAGGTGCTCTCGGTTGCCGTGTACAACCATTACAAGCGAGTCCGTGCAGGGCAGCGGTCGACCGACGACGATGTTGAGCTCCAGAAGTCCAACATCCTCATGATCGGGCCCACGGGCTCGGGCAAGACGCTCATGGCTCAAACGCTTGCCCGGCTCCTCAATGTGCCGTTCGCCATAGCAGACGCAACGGCGCTCACAGAGGCTGGTTACGTGGGCGAGGACGTCGAGAACATCCTCCTCAAGATCATCACCTCAGCAGATTTCGATACGAAGCGCGCAGAGCAGGGCATCATCTACATCGATGAGATCGACAAGATCGCGCGCAAGGCCGAGAACCCTTCCATCACTCGCGATGTATCCGGCGAAGGCGTCCAGCAGGCTCTGCTGAAGATTCTCGAGGGAACGGTTGCGTCCGTGCCACCCCAGGGCGGTCGCAAGCATCCGCACCAGGAACTCATCCAAGTGGACACAACCAACATGCTGTTCATCGTTGGCGGTGCATTCTCCGGACTCGAGGAAGTCATCACGAGACGAGTCGGTGACAAGTCTGTCGGATTCGGAGCGGACGTACGGTCCAAGCAAGAGATTCGCCCGTCCGAGATCATCGATCAGGTGATGCCTGAGGATCTCATCGGATACGGGCTCATACCCGAGTTCATCGGTCGCCTTCCTGTGATGACAACAGTTGCCGACCTCGACAAGGATTCACTGGTCCGCGTACTCACCGAGCCGAAGAACGCGATAGTCAAGCAGTACGAGCGATTCTTCGAGATGGATGGCGTCGAGCTTGTCATCACGGATGATGCCCTCGAAGCGATCGCCGAACAAGCGATGAAGCGTGGCACAGGGGCTCGCGGTCTTCGAGCGATCATGGAGGAAGTCCTCCTCGACACGATGTACGAGCTGCCCTCCCGGACCGACGTGGCCCGGGTGGTCATCGACGGTGACGTCGTTCGCGAGCGTGTCAATCCGACGTTGGTACCCATTCAGGACCTTGCTGATGCCGATCTTCCCGAGGAACGATCCGCTTGAGGACGTAGTACGTATTACGTAGTAGGTAATACGACTCGGAAGGTGTCGCCGTGTTGGAGGTGAACGCGTGAGCAGTACTTGGTCGGAGTGTGCCAAGGTTGCGTTCATCGGTTCTCACGGCATTCGAAAGACAACGGCGGTCCACGCGTTTGCGAACACCATGCAACGCGCAGGCCGCTCTGTGGAACACGGGCGAGAGGTTGTTCGAGACAACCCTCTCGGCATGAACGAGTCCGCGACCGGTGAGGCGCAGCTCTGGGTGATCGTGTCCCAGATTCGTCAGGAGCTGAGTCTCTCCCTGAACTCCGAGGTGCTGGTGCTCGACCGCGGAGTCATGGACAACTACGCCTACTACCTGCGGGCAAACGGTGGAGAGGACCTGTTCGACGTGGGACCGCTCGTGGCGAGGTGGTCGGCGACCTACGACATGGTCGTGCGTCTGCGCCCCGACATCGGACTCCGAGAAGACGGCGTGCGCTCGACCTCTGACGAGTTCAGAAACGAGATCGAAGCGATCCTCGACGACGAGCTGCCGGGTCTCGTCACCGAACGAAGGCTCGTGGAGTACAACGCGTCGAACATCAATGACGCTTTCGACTGGTGGCCCCTCGCGGAACGCCTTGCCGCTCTCGTGGAGCATCCAC
>CAZWMX010000144.1:0-5707 GCA_964635205.1 uncultured Acidimicrobiaceae bacterium
CGATCCAGATTGCTGCGGGACATGGGTTGAAGACCGCGCTCCACCCCCACTGGGGTATGGCGGTCGTGCGCCAGGATCACGTCGAGCGTGTGCTCGACCGCTCCCTGGTGGATCTGTGCATCGACACCGGACATCTCGCTCTGGCCGGTGCTGATCCAGTGGCCATAGCGAAAGCCGCGACCGGTCGGGTGGCTCACGTCCACCTCAAGGATCTCGACGAGATCCTGGCGCGACAGGTTCGCTCCGGCGACCTGGCTTTCCGTCAGGCAGTGATCGATGGCCTGTTCCTTCCGCTCGGCGACGGTAGCGTGGACATTGAGGGCTTCATCGTTGCTCTCGAGGCCCAGGGATACGGAGGGTGGTACGTCATCGAGCAGGATGTGGCGCTTGACACCGAGCCCGAATCCGGTGGGGGACCGATCGTTGCCGCCGCTGAGAGTTTCACCTTCTTGGAGCATCTTGCGGGTGGCCCGCATTGACCGAGATCGAAAGGTCCCTCAGGTGACAGGCAATGCCTTTGAGGTACTGACGATCGGCAGGGTCGGCGTCGACCTGTATCCACCGGAGATCGGGTTGCCGCTGTCAAAGGTCACGTCCTTCGACAAGTTCCTCGGCGGAAGTGCGACAAATGTGGCCGTGGCCGCGTCACGCTACGGCCATTCAAGCGCGGTGTTCACTCGCGTCGGTGATGACGGGTTCGGTGAGGACGTGCGCGTTGCCCTTCGCGGTTTTGGAGTGGACGACAGGTACGTAGGCACCGACCCTGTGTTGCGAACCCCACTCGTGTTCGCGGAGATCTATCCGCCAAACCATTTCCCGCTCCTTTTCTACAGGGAACCCAAGGCGCCGGACATGAACATCGTGGCCGAGGGTCTCGATCTCGACGCGATTTGCCTCGCAAACATCTTCTGGACCACCGGCACTGGATTGTCCGATGAGCCGAGCCGTGCCGCCACGCTTGCGGCTCTGGAAGAGCGCGAACGCAAGGAACACACCATCCACGACCTCGATTTTCGACCGAGTTTCTGGTCTTCGCCCGAGGATGCTGCGAAGTACCAACGGCTTGCCCTGGGTCTCGCCTCAGTGGCGGTCGGTAATCAGGAAGAGTGTGCAGTCGCCGTCGGGCCCGGCACGCCTGAACAACAGGCGACTCGACTGATCGATCTTGGCCTCGAACTCGCGATGGTCAAGATGGGTCCCGCCGGGGCCCTTATTGCCTGGTCGGATGGCGCCGAGCGGGTCGCTCCCCTCGACATTGACGTCGTCAGTGGGTTGGGAGCCGGGGATGCCTTCGGCGGCGCCCTGTGCCATGGGCTGTTGCTTGGCTGGGACCCCGTCGCGATACTGAATTTTGCAAATGCGGCAGGCGCCTATGTGGCAACACAGTTGGCCTGTGCGGACGCGATGCCGACCGAAGAAGAAGTGCGAGGGCTGATGCGTGACGCAGTGTGACGGATCAACATCATGCGATGGCACACGCATCGCCCACCAAGGATCACTCGAAGGAGCAGGCATTGAATAGGCGTTTCTATCCCGGGGGATCCAGTCGTAGCGGAGCGGCCATGGTGGACATCACCGTAAACCTGGCAGGGTGGCGGTACTCGGGCCTCCGCATCTTGAGCATGACGGCGGGCGAAACTCATGAGTTCGCGACCGGGACCACCGAGATGGCGATACTCCCGCTCTCGGGCGGCTTGACTGTCGAGGTCGAGGCACACTCCTTCCGCCTCGAGGGCAGAGACGGCGTCTTTGACGCAGTTACTGACTTCGCCTACGTGCCGATCGATGTAGCTGTTCGGATAACAGCGCAAGGGCCGCTGCAGGTCGCTCTCTGCACAGCCGAAGCAACCAGGCGCATCGACCCGTACCGAGTCGCAGCACAGGACGTTCGGGTCGAAGTAAGGGGAGGAGGCGCAGGGACACGCCAGATCAACAATTTTCTGAGCGCGGACGTTGCCGACGCAGACAAACTCATAGCGGTCGAGGTGCTGACGCCCGAGGGAAGCTGGTCGTCCTACCCGCCGCACAAGCACGACGAGACGACGGAGGCGGAGATCGAGCTGGAGGAGATCTACTACTTCCGGATCGACGGTGAGAATGGATTTGGCTTCTTCAGGTGTTTCACGAGCGACGGCGAGATCGATGACACGCTGACGGTGTGTGACGGCGATGTGTACTTGGTCCCGCGGGGTTTTCACGGTCCGGCTGCAGCCGCTCCGCAGCACAACATGTATTACCTCAATGTGATGGCCGGCCCATCACCCGAGAGAGCATGGCGGTTCTGCGACGATCCCCGGCACGCCTGGGTTAGGGATGTCCTGGAAGGACTTCCTAGAGATCCGCGCCTTCCGATGACCGGTCCCCGACATACACGGGATGGTCCTCGATCGGACATATTCCCTCCTTCATCGGGTTCTTGATGACCCAACCACGCATCGACGCTCGACAACGGGGCGCCAGACGTGGCCCGACCGTTGGCGAAAACGCCGATCTATTGCTCGGAGGTGAGCGGAAGCCGGATCACGATCCCTGCACCGCTGTGGGTGAGGGACTCCCCGATGGCCAGGGTGCCGCCGGCTCCCTCAACCGTTCTTCTCACGATGTCCAGGCCAAGACCGGTCGAGTCGGCGCTCGACGTTCCGCGGTCGATCACTGATCCATCGCTGAAGCCCGAACCGGCATCTTCGATCGACAAGAGGACGATGTCGGATCCGATATCGACGTGAACGAGGAACGGTGTTCCCTCTGGTGTGTGGGCAAGGACGTTCTCGATGAGTGCGTCGATCATCGCTTCAGCGTCTCCGTCGGGGATCGCAACGGGAGCAGCAGCATCCGCGACGTCGACGTCGACGGTGCGCCCCTGTTCCTGAGCGAGCGGTTGCCAGAATTCGACTCGTTTGACGACTGCTGCAGCGAGGTCGCACCAGGCCTCGGATTCTCTGCGAACCGGGCGCCGCGCCTCGCGGATGACGAAGTCGGTCGTTCGCTGCAACTCGTCGAGGTCAGTGTTGAGGCGGTCCTTCTCAGGACTCTCTGCCAAACCGTCGACGCTGAGCCTTGCCGCAGTCAACGGCGTCCGGAGGCGGTGGGCAAGATCAGCGGCCGACTCGCGTTCAGCTTGCAGGAGCCTGCCGATACGGTCGGCGAGCCGATTGAGCTCGAGGCCAACTTCCTCGATCTCGGGGGGACCGGCTGGTTGCACGCGTACCGAGAGATCACCGTGGCCAAGCCTTCCTGCGGTTGCTGAGAGGTCTTTGATCGGTACGACCATCGAGCGACCCAATCGGTCGGCGACCCATGCCGCCATCACCACAAGCGCGATGCCGAGGAGAGCGAGGACGAGCCAGCTGCGTTTCACGCCCGAGGTTATGGCCTCGTCCGCAGCGAATGCGCGCACGACGAATGTCGACCCGTCCGGTTGAATCACCGGTATGTACACGGCTTTACCGCCGTCAACAGCAGCGATGAACGAACTTCCGTCAAGTGCAAGCGTCAGATCCTCGTCGGGCGGAACGGAGAGGCCGACAACCGTTCCATCGGGGAAGATCACCGATCCGTTGACCGACCTGATGCGATTCTCACCGACCGTACCAACTGCTGTCTGAAGGTCGTTGTTGACCGTGAGGACGGAAAGGACGCGAGCGAGGCTTTCGGCGTCGCGCTCCGCGGCTGATATCGCTCGATCGTGCGCAAGGTCGCTCACCAGGATGAACAGTGGGACAAGGAATGCCAGGACAACCATCGCGGTGACGGCACCGGTCAGGAGGATGAGACGACGTCTCACCCTGTGGGATCGACGAGCCGGATACCCACGCCTCTACGCGTGTGGATGTATCTCGGTTCGGCCGCCGTCTCGCCGAGTTCCTTTCGCAACCATGAGATGTGAACATCGACGGTCTTGTCTGCACCACCGTATGGCTGACGCCATACTTCGGCGAGGAGCTCGCGCTTGCTGATCAGTTTTCCAGGACGGATCGCGAGATAGGCGAGGAGATCGAAGGCGCGCGCGGTCAGTTCGAGCTTGCGGTCGTCGAGGGTCGCCTCATGTGCATCGAGGTCCAGCCGCAGTCCGGCAACTACGACCGTGTCTTCCCCAGATACGTCGCTGGTTCGTCGAAGAACCGCTCGAATACGCGCTGCGAGATGATCGGCAGAGAACGGCTTGATGACATAGTCGTCGGCGCCGGCATCCAACACGCTGATGATGTCGGCCTCGTCGTCACGCGCCGTGGCGACAACCACCGGGACCTGGTTCACGGCGCGAATCATCCTCAGCGCCTCTACACCATCGAGATCAGGCAGACCGAGATCAAGCACGATCACATCGAAATCTCCCGACACTGCTCGCTCAACCCCGTCGATGGCTCTGGCTACCGTCTCGACGTCGTGACCGCGTTCAGACAAGCGAGTCGCAAGGGACTCGCGAATCCTTTGTTCATCTTCGATGATCAGAATCGACGGCATCTGCAGCCACGATACCAACTCTTGCCACGTGAGCCGGAACACTTAGCCAACCAATGACCGGCGTTTAACCCTGCGTTAGCTCAATACCGACACGTCTGTTCCAGAATGGGGGCATGAAGAGAATCACAGGTCTCGCCGCTGCATGGGTCGCGGGCACGCTCGTCGCGATAGTTATTGCCGCCGCCGCGGTTGGGAGTGTCCGAAGCGAGGTCACAGACGCTCCATCCGCTCTGGGTGCATCATCGATTGCCGCGATCACGACCACGTCGGTACCCGACACGGAGGAAGAACCGACCTCGACGACCTCGACGACCTCGACAACCTTCTCACCACCGGAGACGACGACCACGACGGTGGACGAGACCGATGACACCGAGACCACGACCACGACCGAAGTTGTTGATACCGAAACCCATTCGACTTCCACAACGACCGCACCGCCGGTCACCACAACAACAAGCGCGAGCTACACGAAGACCTACGGCACCGAGGCAGGGCTGCCGGGTGAGGTAACCATCATCGTCTCAGGGGAATCGGTGACCTTCGGCGGTGCCTGGGCGCTGGACGGATGGAAAGTCGAACTCGAGGACAGCGGGCCCGAGCAAGTAGATGTGCACTTCGAGCGGAACGAGGACGACGACGAGAAGATCGAGTTCAAGGCCGAAATCGAGGACGGTGAACTCGAGGTTGAGATCTCAGAAGAGGATTGAGCCTCGATCCCCTCGAATCCTCGGCCAGTTCTTCGGCACACATCCAATGGGATCACACACCGAGAGCCGGCACATTCCGGTCTCCCTCGCCTGGAATCGATGGTAGTGAGCCACTTTTGGCCGGCGGTTAGGGCCCGTTTATCGCAGGGTTAATGAACGGCATTGTATGTTGGCTGCAAGCTTGGACTTGGGTCAGAAGCGTCGACCGCTGATAGCAGAGGAGACCAGCAGATGGGATATCGCAAACGACTGTTCGGCCTTGTGGCCGCCGTCGTTCTCGTAGGGGCGTTGCCGGGAGTCGCGGCTGCCAACACCACCGAGGCCATAGCCAACACGGGTGGCATGACCCTGACACTTCCGGGAGTACCTTTTCTTGCTCTTGA
The DNA here is from genome assembly GCA_964635205.1 of uncultured Acidimicrobiaceae bacterium. Classification (GTDB taxonomy): domain Bacteria; phylum Actinomycetota; class Acidimicrobiia; order Spongiisociales; family UBA5794; genus B3-G11. The sequence goes on from CAZWMX010000144.1 coordinate 5,558, forward strand.
TGTGGTCCTCGACGAGTTCGGCAACATAGAGAGTGTGGCGATCGGCGACAGCCGTGACGCAGGAACCGGTCTGCCCACCGGTGGCAGCTTTACGCCGGGTCACGAGTCCGACCACAAGGTCACGTTCACGACGACAGACGATGGCAGCAC
>CAZWMX010000145.1:0-5698 GCA_964635205.1 uncultured Acidimicrobiaceae bacterium
CCGCCGGGCCAGTGTTCCTTCTTCCAGATGGGGACACGGGACTTGAGCTCATCGATGACGTATCTGCACGCATCGAAGCTGTCCTTGCGATGGGCGCTCGATACTGCAACACACACGGACGACTCGCCCACATCGAGCGAACCCACCCTGTGCGCAGCGGCGACCTTCAGTATCGGCCAGCGCTCATATGCCTCTTGCACGATCTCGGCGATCTTCTCCTCGGCAACCTCACCGTAAGCCTCGTACTCGAGACGGCTCACGTCCGTCCGGCCGGGTGAATGGTCCCGAACCGTCCCGCTGAAGACAACGGAGCTTCCAGCTGCCGGGTCGGCCACGAACGCTGAGAGAGCATGCGTGTCGATCTGCTCGCCCGTGACATCTATCCAGACGGATTCGAACGCTGCTAGAGCTTTTTCATTCATACAATCACCATCATGCAAGACGATACTCCTGACGGAACCACACCGGATTCTCATGTTCCTTTCATACCCGAGCGGAACGAAGACGACCTTGTCGGCGTTGGAAGGGACATGGATTCAACAGACACACCCGATACGGACATCTCTGAAACCCCCGACTCCCTCCCGGAACCCGAGGGCTCGGAACCACCCACCGTGACGTGGGAACCAACCCTCGAGTCATCCGATCCGCAACCTGTTTCCTTTGTCTACGACGATCCGAGTCCCCAGCCGATCAAAGAGTTCCGTCCCGAGCCCGTTTCGTCTCGCATCAACACGGTTCCCCAGAAGCGAGGACCGGGCACAGCACTCTTCCTGGTCGGAACTCTGGTGGCAGGGATCCTTGGCGCAGTTCTGACTGTTGGCATAATCGCCGCAACCGGCACATTCGACGAACCAGACGTAGCGGCAGCACCTCCCACCACCCTGGTGACCGGAGAGCCGGCAACCCAGCCGGTTGAAATTCCACCGGCACAGATCATCAACGATCTCGGCGCAGCAATAAACCCGACGGCCGTCGCCACAAAGGCGGTTCCCTCCATCGTCACAATCAAGGTGGCCAACTCAGGAGCAGACGACGGCACTCCCGCCCTCAACGTCGGGTCCGGGTCCGGCGTCGTGATGTCGACAGAGGGCTACATCATCACCAACGATCATGTCGTCGATGGCGGAGACACGTTCGAAGTGGAGTTCGAGGACGGTCGGATCTATGACGCGAGGCTCATCGGCACCGATGACCTCACCGACCTCGCAGTCCTTCAGATCGATGCATCCGGCCTCACGCCGGTTGAATTCGGGTCATCCGAATCCCTCAAAGTCGGTGATCCTGCAGTTGCCATCGGTAACCCTCTCGGACAGGAGGGTGGGGCATCGGTATCCGTCGGGATCATCTCCGCATTCAACCGGAGGGTCGACTTCTCAGATGAGACTTCGTTGTCCGGCATGATCCAAACCGACGCCGCGATCAACAGCGGCTCTTCAGGAGGCGGGCTCTTCGATGCCGAGGGCAACCTCATCGGCATCACAAGCGCCATCGGTGTCTCCCAGGCAGGCCCGGAGGGCATCGGTTATGCCATTCCCATCGAATTGGTGGACCGCATCACGGCCGAGATCATCGAGACGGGAGACATTGCCCACCCATTCATGGGGGTGCAGATCGGCAACTATTTCAAGGAGGCACCAGACGGAGCGACCGTTCCCGCGGGGGCGATCATCGATGAGATCACCGGTACGGACTCGGCAGCCGGCATGGCAGGCCTCCTGCCGGGCGATGTGGTGGTTGAGATCGACGGCAAGGAGATCAGGGATCAAACCGACCTCATCCTTGCTGTGCGCCTGTACCGTGTAGGTGACGAAGTCGAATTCGTCGCCGAAAGAGAAGGCGAAACGATGACCTTCACTGTTGTGTTGGGACAACGCCCCGCTGAATACCAGGGCTGATACACATGTACGGGATGGATGACGAAGGGCTCTTCGAACAGCTCTTCAAGATGTTGCAGTCATCGGGTCCCGTCAATTGGAAGCTCGCTCGCGAGGTGACCAAGAGCCTTGCCGGCCAGCCCCAGCCCATAGACCCCTCTGTGGCGGAGGAGTACCGCGAGCTCGCACATGTTGCGGAAGTGCGAATCTCATCTGTCACACAACTTCCCTCCCCGGAGCCGGGCGAGTTGAATCCGACGGACCGAGCCACATGGGCAGCAGAGAACCAGCAGTCATTCCGCGTGCTCGTCGAACCACTGGGCGACAAGCTCTCGAACCTCACGGACATGGGCGGCATGCCGGGCGTTGGTGACATGGGCGCGATGCTCGCTCCCCTCGGACCGGCTCTCCTCGGGATGCAGGCGGGGACGATGGTTGGTTTCATGGCCCATCGAGCCCTCGGTCAGTTCGACACAGGGATCCCAGCCATGGACCACGACCGGCCGTACGTGATCGTTCCGAACCTCGACGACTTTGCGATCGACCACGGAATCGACCACCGCCAGATTCGGCTCTGGGGTGCACTCCATGAGGTCGCTTTCCACCGGATCATGGCTGTCGAGTGGGTCAGAGGACGTTTCGTCGAGCTCATCACTGCGTTCTACGACAGCGTCGAGATCGACACGTCGGACCTACTCGGGAAGCTCACAGGCATGAGCGACCCGATGGAGCTGCAAAAGATGCTCGGAGAGGCCGAGGATCCGGCCGGGTTGATCCAGGCAACAGCCGATCCGCAACGTCTTGCCGACGTACAGGCCTTCACCGCTTTCATCGAGGGATACGCCGATCGAATCGTTCGTATCGCAGGGCGAGAATTGCTCCCGAACATCGACCGCATCGAAGAGGCATACAACCGACGTCGCAACGAACCCGACAGGACCGAGCAGTTCCTCCAGCAGTTCGCCGGCCTAATACTCGAACGATGGCGCGCGACCGACGCTTCCCAGTTCTGCGACGATGTCGTCGATCGGTGGGGCGAGGACGCTCTCAACAGTGTGTGGGATGCTCCCGAGAACATGCCAAGGCTCGAGGAGCTCACGGATCCGATCGGGTGGGCGGCACGGGTCCTCCTCGACGAATCCGCGCTCTGACGAGCTCCGCTCGTCGTAGTACGTACTACGACCGACCGGGAAGCCATAGAATCCTCCCACCACCACAGGAGATCCCATGCCACTCACCGTCGGTACACACGCACCCGATTTCACGCTCTACGACCAAGACAAGCACCCGGTCTCTCTCGATGACCTCAGGGGCCAGAACACCCTCGTAGTGTTCATCCCTTTTCCGTTCACGGGATATTGCGACAACGAAGGCTGCCAGCTTCGTGACGGGCTCGCCGAGCTGGAGAAGCTCGATGCAAAGGTCGTGATCATCACAACCCACGCTGTGCCGACGAACGCCAGGTGGGCATCGGAGAACGGCTTCGAGTTCCCTGTCCTCGCCGACTACTGGCCCCACGGTGAGGTTGCACAGGCGTACGAAGCGTTCAACGACACCACGGGCAGCGCCAATCGCGTGACCTACGTCCTCGATGCCGAAGGCGTCATACGCGACGTGATCGCAACCGACTCCCTCGGGACGCCCCGTGAGTACGAACTCTACGGTGAGGCTTTGTCCGCGCTCTGACGAGCCGAAGCCACCCTCTCTGCGCACCTGAGGTGCGCGGAGAGGGAACGGCGCGGGCGAAGATCGCAAAGATTGGCCTCTCCCTCCGCGGGAGAGGCGCGAGGAGCGAAGCTGGGTTTCTCAACAATGAGCTATCAGCTATCAGCCAGAGACGTATCCGGAGTCGGGCCATCGAAGGCCAACGTCTTGCGGCTTGGAGCGCCACGTCGGAAGCCTCCCTCGCCGGACGATCGGAGACACGCGCACGAGACTATTGTCCACATGACCGACATCCCTGAGCGAATGGTGCTTCGCCGCGCATGAATCCGTCCGAACTGCCGCCCGACACCTCCCCGATCGTCGAGCCGCCGAAGCGAGCGTTGCCCCCCGCAGCGCGCGCGGTTCTGGTCGTTTTCCTCCTGTACATGTTCCTCGTGGGAGTCAAGCTCCTCGAGTCGGGTGTCAAGGGGCTCGGTGACGAGACGGCCGGCGGACTCTTCGACGGGATCACCAATCCACTGGCGGCGCTGTTCGTCGGGATCCTGGCGACGGTCCTCGTTCAGTCATCGTCGGTAACAACAGCAACCATCGTCGGACTCGTGGCTGCCGGCCAGCTACCGATGGAGGTCGCCGTACCGATGGTCATGGGTGCCAATATCGGCACGTCGGTCACGAACACGATCGTGTCACTTGCTCACGCCAGACGCGACGAGGAGTTCCGCCTCGCATTCACCGCCGCGACGATGCACGACTTCTTCAACCTCATTGGTGTTGCGATCCTGCTGCCGCTCGAACTCGCGACCGGGTTCATGCAAAAGACCGCCACCTGGATGGCAGGCCTTCTACCGGGAGGATCAGACGCCAGCTTCGACTCCCCCATCAAGGGTGCCGTGAAGTGGGGAGCCAGCCAGTTTCAACAGGTCATCAAAATCTTCGTGTCGTCCGAGACCGCTCTCGGGATCACGTTCATCGTGGTCGGCATCGCGATCATCTTTGTCACGCTCACCTTCATCACAAAGAACATGAGGGTGCTCATCGCGGCGAGGATCGAGCGATCTGTCAATGCCGCCCTCGCAAAGAGTGGGCTGGTGGGAATCGCCGTCGGCATCCTCGTCACGGTCGCTGTGCAGTCGTCGAGTATCACAACATCGATCCTTGTCCCAATCGTCGCGTCGGGAATGCTCCTCGTTCGCAACGCCTATCCGATCACACTTGGAGCGAATATTGGCACGACGGTGACTGCTCTCATCGCGGCTCTCGCCACCGGCTCGGTCGATGGCATGACGATCGCCCTCGTGCACCTGCTCTTCAACGTCGTAGGAATCCTCATCATCTACCCATGGAGCAAGATCCGATACATTCCCGTCATCCTCGCCGAGAGACTGGCCGAGATCGCTGTGGCGAGGAAGTGGATCGCTGTGGCGTACACCGGAATCGTGTTCATCGTCATACCGATCGTTGGTATCTTGGTTCTCAGCTAGGAGGCAACCGTGGTAATGGAATTCTTCAGAGGTGGGCCGAGCAACGAGCTCGACGAGGTCGAGGCGAGCATCGTCGGCATGCTCCGCGACGGGAACGACGTTTTCACGACCTCGACGGACGCTCTCTTCGGCGGCGGCAAGTCCAAGGAGACGAAGCGCGAAGTCCGCACGACCGACCGGGGCATCAATGAAGCCCAACAGGACATTCGCCGCAAACTCATGATTCACGCTGCGGTCAACGGACCGGACCTGCCCCTCGTGTTGCAGTATGCCTCGATCGTCAAGGATGCCGAACGAGTGGGTGACTACTCGAAGAACATCTACGACCTGGTGAAATACGGCGCCAATTTCGCGGGAGCAGCAGACGAGGAGGACCTCAGGAGATACAAAGACAAGGTGAGCCAGCTCATCCTCGACGCCGCCGACGTGTTCGGAGCCAAGGATGCGAGTGCCGCACAGCGTCTCATCGGCAAGGCCGACGCCTTCCTCGATGAATACGACGGCCAGGTCAGGGCTGCGTACAACTCAAAAGGAGAAACCTCCGACGCTGTCGCGAGGGCCCTCTACTTCCGATTCCTCAAGCGTACGACCGCGCACATCATGAACGTGCTCACCTCCCTCGTCCAGCCCCTCGACCGCCTCGACTACTACGACGAAGCGAAGGAGGACCGCTGA
>CAZWMX010000146.1:0-2581 GCA_964635205.1 uncultured Acidimicrobiaceae bacterium
CCCGATTCTGCGGGCGCGCGAAACTGCCTTTAGAAACCTTCACACTGCAGAGGTCACTGGTTCGATCCCAGTATCGCCCACGCCTCGCTGCGCTTCGTCGTGGGCGATAGATCGCTCGAGACGCCGCTCCGATTGGGCCGTTCAGACGCCACGGAGGCTTCTTCGGATCCCTGCGAGCGTGGGGTTCTCTAGGTCGGTCCGGAGACGGTGCAGTGCTTGGCGCTGCACCATCACATTTCTGGCACTGCAGCGATCATTGGAACGAAGAGGTGCCCTCATGTGTGAACGGAGGTTCCCTAACGGGGCTACGTCTGAACCAAGAAACGGGTCCTCCCTGCGCAATGCTCGGGTCGCCGAGGACGTCAGAGGGTGTCGGTTCGACAGGGCGCCTGGGTCGTGGGCTAGTGACCTCGTCGGGTTCCACCGTATTTCATCCTGGTGTCTGCCATCGACGCCGGACGCGCTTCGTCGTCGTTCACCCCAGCAGCGATCAGTTCGCCGATGAAGAAGGTGTGGCTGCCACAGTCGATCTCCTGTTTGACAACACACTCCATCCATGCGATCGCGTCGTCGAAGATCGGAACACCCGTCACTCCTTCCGAAATTCCGTACCCGTTCAACGCCATGCCGTCCTTCGTCGCGGGCTTTGAGAACTTGACGAAAGGGCGCGTGTTCTCGCTGCTCCAAAGGTTCACCGAGAATGAGCCTCCTGTACGGATCAGTCGATGGGTGACCGCCTCGGTGTCGACACCGACCCCGATCAACACCGGGTCCTGTGCCACTTGGGTGACCCACGACGCCGTCATCCCGTTCCACTCGTCGTCGGATCGAGATCCGAGCAACACAAGAGCGTTCGGGATCTTCCACGTGACCTTGTTGATCAGTTCGCTGTCAAGAGCCACGAGGTGTCCTTTCCGTCTGGTCCGTCTCGTGCCGTGAGGGGGCCGAAGTTCCGGCGATCGCATCGAACGTTGCGGCGAGGTCAGTGTCCTTGGATGTGAGGGCGGATTCCGAGTGGGTCGAGAGCACCATCGTGACCTTGTTCCATCGTATGTCGATGTCCGGGTGGTGGTCGAGCTCCTCGGCCGCATCTGCGCAGTTGATCACGAACGAAATCGCTTCGGGGAAGCCGCTGAACACGAACGTGCGCGAGATCGTCTCCCCATCGAGTACCCACATGGGATGATCAGCAAGGAACCGGGAGCGCGAGTGCTCAGAGATCCGCATGACGAGACCATACCGCCGTGGTCGACCCTTGGGACACGCGGGTGGGTTCCGCCCGTGAGACCCGACCGTCGCGCAGAGGTCTCGCGCCGACTTGATGAGGTGAGCGATGGTGTCTCAGCATGTCGACACGGCATCGCGCCAAGACACGGATAGCGGTTCGAGCGCTCTTCTTGAACCACAGCACCTGAATCCACGTCCATGTGCACTTGAGGGTCGCAGCACTATTCCACTGCCGGCACATGAGCAACGCATGAGTGCCTGATCGATACCCGCGGCAGGGTCAGGGGCTTTCGATGTCGTGGAACGGTGTCGGTTCAGGAGGAAGGACCGTGCCCATGACGCAGAACTCGTTACCGACGGGATCTTCCATGACCACCCACGAAACGTCGTCGGCCTGGCCGATATCGACACGCCGAGCACCGAGTCCTTCCAGACGACGGACTTCCTCTTCCTGCGATGTGTCGACGGGGCACACATCGAAATGCAGCCGATTCTTATTCGCCTTCACATCGGAAGTCGCCATCAGCAGGATTGTCGGTGCGGCGGAATCGCCAGCGATCGCGACGCCCGTGTGATCCTGGTCCGTGATGCGATAGCCGAGGGCTTCACACCAGAACTCTGCGGCGGCTACCGGGTCTGAGCAGTCGATCACGAATTCACCGATGCGGACAGTCATCGACACGATCGTACCGCAGTCGTTTCCAGCCACGCGTATCGGACGCGGCTTGGTCGGGATACAATCGCTCGATCAGTTCCCATGTGGAGCATCGCGGGATCCAGGAGTCCGGTTGTTCGCCGAGTGGCGGAACAGTTACCGGCGCCGAGACCGCGCTGCCCGTCCGTCCAGATTGAAGGAGAACATATGCCTTCCGGTGACAACCAGCCAATGGATGGGTTCGCCGACTTCTTCGAGGTAGCTGTAGCCGTTCACGCATCGAGGGAGCGACTGTATGAGCTCGTGACCAACATTGAGGGCCTCACCGAGTTCTTCCCATCGGTTTCCTTCAAGCTTGATTCTGACTCGCCGCTCGCCGTTGGCAGTACGTATCACACGCGTCAAAGAGGCTCGAAGACCTGGGTGCCCTATCGAGTATTGGTGCTGAACCCGAACGCACGAATGTCGGCCGAGCTGATCGGCAAGGACCCGCTGTTCAAGTCGCTCAGGTACGACCATCGATTCATCGCTGAAGGCAACGCAACCATGTCCCGCGAAAGGGTGGATTACACCTTCCGATACGGCTACGCCGGACGTGTCCTCAACTTCGTCATAGGGAAGAGGCTGGTGAGAAAACAGGTATTGGATGCACACCGAAGACTGCGCGAGGCTGCCGGACGCGAATAGCGACCCAAGAAC
>CAZWMX010000146.1:2681-5688 GCA_964635205.1 uncultured Acidimicrobiaceae bacterium
CAGGGTGTCGTCGGTCGTGGGCGTATACTTATAGCTGTCACCTCGGCTGCTGAACACACCTTCCCGGGCTGCCGAACATAACCGGTGGAAGGATGGGATCCATGTACGACTTCCTTTTGAGCGAAGAGCAGCTCCAACTCCGCGAGGAGGTGAGAGACTTCGTTGCCTGGACGCCTCGAGACATGATCGTCAAGATGGACCGCGACGAGATCCACTTCCCTGAGGAATTCCTACGCGAGGCGGGGCGACGCAATCTGCTCGGCTGCCGACATCCCGTGAGCCTGGGAGGCCGAGGCCTCGATTGGGTCAGTAGCTGCATGGTGATGGAGGAGATCGGGACGCTCGGCTACAGCTTTGCGTGTACGTTCGGTGTCGGTGCGGACCTCGTCTGTGATGCCATCGCCCTTCACGGCACCGACACGCAGAAGGAGCGTTACGTACGCCCCCTGCTACGTGGCGAGCTCTTCGCTGCTGAGGCCCTCACAGAACCGCGCGGTGGTTCAGACTTCTTCGGGACCACAAGCACGGCGGTGCTTCATGGCGATCGTTATGTGCTCAACGGTCAGAAACGGTTCATCATCGGCGCTGAGGCGGCAGACTTCTTCCTCGTCTATGCAAGGACGAACCCTGACGTTCCCGCACGTAGCGGGATCTCGGCGTTCATCGTCGAGCGCGGACCGGGCCTCACCGTCGACTACCTGTACCACCTGATGGGCACGCGGGGTGGGGGAGCGGGTCGGGTTGTTTTCAAGGACGTCGAGGTGCCTGTGGAGAACGTGGTGGGGACGGTGGACGGCGGAGCCGAAGTGTTCAACACGATGATGATCCCCGAGCGTCTCGGGACGGCAGCGATGACTATTGGTCCCGCCAGGGCAGCGTTGGAGGTTGCCGGCGGTTACACGACAAGACGCAAGGCTTTCGGCAAGGTCATCAACCGCTTTGAAGGTGTGAGCTTTCAGGTCGCGGAGGCTTCGATGCTGCTCGATGCTGCTCGTTCCATGGTCTATACGACGGCCAGGGCAGTCGACGCGGGCGAGGAGCCGGGGCAGGTCCGGAGGCTCATCAGCGAGACGAAGAAGTTCGTCACCGAGTCCTGCCAGACAGTCGTTCACAACTCGATGCAGGTCATGGGTGGCATTGGATACACTTCGGTCTTCCCTGTGGAGCGCCACTACCGCGATCTCCGCCTGGCGTCGATCTGGACGGGGACGAACGAAGTTATGAGCATGATCGTTGCCCACGAGTGGTACGCCGAGTACGCACAACGCCACGCAAGAGGCACTCCGGGCCGGGACTTGGAAGCCGACGCTCTCGACGCGGACGCTCTCGAGGAGAAGATCTACGAGTAGGCCGAGCTCCCGGTATGCGATTCGACGCTCGACGGTTGGAATCCAAGGACGCCGTCCTCGATCGCGGCCGCTCTCCATTGGGAGGCCTTCTCTCGTCCCGGAACTCCAGCACTTTCGCCTGAGGCATAGATCACCTCGTAGAGCTGGAACTCGTCGTGAGCTCCGGTCTCGGGGCGGTCGGGGTCGTGGCTGCGCGTGCTGTAGGCCTCCACGCGTTCTTTGAGACCGAGCAACTGGCGTCGTGCCATGATCGAGTCGATCACCTCGAACAGGAACATGATCGGCCGTCCACAAGATCCTGTCACATCACCTGAGACGCGAGCGACCAGCCTGGAGCCGTCACCATCGGCGGTGAGGTGGACATCGAAGACCATCCGCATGGAGGCCCCGAGAAGTCGTTCACCGGGAAGCCACCACGTCAGAGCTCGGCCCGTGTCGAGACGACGCAGGTAGCCAATGGCGGTGGCGTCGCCAACCTCGGGAGGAGGGACCCACAACACGAGGTGGCGTGCCGAATCCCGCGATCCATTGTCGAGCCGGTCGTAGGTGTACCAGCCTGCGCCGCGACCGAGCTGAGCCAACCAGGGCCACACGTCGTCCGGTGGCGCAGCGAGGGACACTGCTCGGGTCATGGCAACGCGGGCGGCAGGACCCCCGTCGAGGTACGAGTCGCCCGGTAGGGACATGACCTGTTCTCCAGGTGTGGAGCCCCAGCGTGTTCCCCAACGCACCGCAATACGTGTTCCAACAAGCGCCAGGAGTGCCGCAGCCGCGCCCCAGGGCAACCACACTCGCCGCAATCCACCCTTCACGCGCCTCACCTCCGTTGGCACAAGCGTAGAGGAGCCCATCGAGTCGGGACAGAGTCAAAAAGGCACTCTCGCACACCGGCCCGTGGCTCGCGAGTTGGTGGCCCGGAGCCGACCTGCCAAGCTTTCGTCATGCGTTCGGAGCGATCGTGCTGGGAACAACAAGTGTGCGAAGTCTCGTGAGGCTTGCCGTGTTCGCGGTTCTGGCAGTGTCGTTGGCAGTCGCCGTGCTGTGGGTCTCCCAACGGCGGCTCATCTACTTCCCTTCACAGGCCCTGCCAGATGTGTATGCAGTTATGCCGAGTGTCGAAGAGGTGACCTTTCCCACCGAGGACGGGCTGACATTGGCGGCGTGGTTGGTGCCTGCTACCCGAGATGCGAACGGCGCGACCGTTGTGGTGTTCAACGGCAACGCAGGCAACCGCGGTGGCAGAGTCCCGCTCGCGAAGGCGCTGGCGGAACGGGGCTACGGCGTGCTGCTCGTTGACTACCGCGGATATGGAGGGAATGAGGGGAATCCCTCAGAGGACGGCCTTCTTCAAGACGGCAGAGCTGCCGTTGCCTACCTCGAGACTCTCATTGGCGTTGATGCCGACAGGCTGGTCTACTTCGGTGAGTCCCTTGGTGCGGCGGTAGCAATCGGGGTGGCGGAACAGCGACCACCTGCGGCTCTCGTGCTGCGCTCGCCGTTCACGTCGCTTCCCGATGTCGCATCTGTGCACTACCCGTTCCTGCCAACGTCTGTCCTGTTGTGGGACCGCTACCCGAACCTGGAGCGACTACGTGAGATCGACGTCCCCGTCCTCGTGGTGGCAGGATCAGCCGACAGCGTCGTGCCCCTTGCTCAGA
>CAZWMX010000147.1:0-5665 GCA_964635205.1 uncultured Acidimicrobiaceae bacterium
CAGGGCAGTCATGTGGCGCGGGCGGCGCTCATGTATCTCGACAGCCAGATGGAGCAGGGCCACGGGTGCCCGATCTCGATGACATCATCAGTTATCGCCACGCTGCGGCTCCAACCCGAGGTTGCCGAGGAGCTCGAGACCCTCTTGACATCGCGCCAATATGACGCCTCATTCGCACCTGCAGCCGACAAGACCGGCATCCTCTTGGGGATGGGGCTCACAGAAAAGCAGGGTGGGTCCGACGTACGCGCCAACACAACGACTGCTGAGCCGATCGGTACGGGCGGCCCCGGCGGTGAGTACATGCTCACCGGGCACAAATGGTTTACCTCAGCCCCTATGTGCGACGGCTTCGCCGTGTTGGCCCAGGCCCCAGGTGGGCTCTCCTGTTTCTATCTTCCGCGATGGACGCCCGACGGCCAGGTCAACCAATTCCACATCCTGCGCCTCAAGGACAAGCTCGGCAATCGGTCCAACGCCTCGGGTGAGATCGAGTTCGACAGAGCATGGGCGCGCATGGTCGGTGAGGAGGGGCGGGGTGTGAAGACCATCATCGCCATGGTCAACGGCACACGACTCGACTGCACCATCGGTTCGGCCGCGATCATGCGCCAAGCGGTGACCCAGGCAGCGCACCATGTGACGCACCGCTCAGCCTTCGACAGCCTCCTCATCGACAAACCGCTGATGCGAGCCGTCATCGCCGACCTGGAGGTCGAGGTCGAAGCGGCAACCTTGATGATGGTCAGGCTCGCCGCAACCTTCGACCGGGCCGAAACCGACGAAGCCTCGGCTCTGCTCCAGAGGATCATGACCCCGGTCGCCAAGTACTGGACGACCAAGCGATGCAGCGCAGTCGTGTCCGAGGCTCTCGAGTGTCTCGGAGGCAACGGATACGTCGAGGAATCCATGATGCCCAGGCTGTTCCGGGAATCTCCGCTCAACGCCATCTGGGAAGGCTCCGGCAATGTCATCGCGCTCGATCTCATGAGAGTGATGACGAGAGACCCAGACGCCGTCGAGGCATTCGTCACCGAACTCGAAACCTCCCTCAACACCGATAGGCGACTCGACGATGCAACAGATCGCCTGAAGACAACCCTTGCCTCGGATGTTCCAGAAAGCGAGATCCGGCGTGTCGTTGAAGAGATGGCCGTTGTGCTGCAGGCGTCACTCGTCGTCCGCCACGGGACACCTGAACTCGCCGATGCCTATTTGGCGACCCGGATCGGCGGCGACTGGGGCAGGACGTTCGGAACGATCCCTGGAGGACTCGCCATCGATGGTCTGGTCGAGGCTGCCGTCGCGACCTGAAGTCGCACATCGCGAGCCGCCGGACGGTCGATATCCGCGGCCGCCTTGCTCGGACGGTGGGGATGTTGTCGGTGCCGTAGGTGAGAGCGCCGTCCTCGAAGGTTTCGCCATTCGCAGCGCGTTCGCGGCGATATGGGCAGAGGGCTGACGCCCTATCCGGTGGGTGGGATGCGCCGAGATGGAGCCCTGTTGGAGAATCGAGCGGTGCGTGGCGTTACGCTGATGTCATGGCGAGCATCTTGCTCGACGGTGTAACGGTGGAGCGCTCCGGTGTCGCGGTGATCCGTGCACTGACACTCGCCATCGAGGATCGTGAGTTCTTCGTGCTCATCGGGCCCTCCGGCAGCGGTAAGACGTCGGTATTACGCGCCGTCGCCGGACTCGACGTGCCCGTGAGCGGCGACGTGCTCTTCGACGGCGATGTTGTGACCCGCGTTGACCCTGCCAAACGCGACGTCGCGATGGTGTTCCAGGACAACACGCTCATGCCTTTCAAGTCGGTTCGCGAGAACGTCTCCTTCCCGCTCGAGATGCATCACGTCGAACGCAGCGAGATCGAACGACGGGTCCTCGCCCAGAGCCGCGTAATGGCGATCGACCGATTCTTGGACAGGATGCCCGAACGTCTCGCTGCCGGACATCAACAGCTCGTTCAGGCAGCGCGGTCTCTCGTGCGCCGGCCATCCGTCTTCCTACTCGACGAGCCTCTCGCACGCCTGGATTCGGCGAACCGCCGCATCATGCGTTCCGAGATCTTCCTCCTCCAGCGGGGCTACAGCGTCACGACGCTCTACGCAACGAATGACCAGGAAGAAGCGATGGTCCTCGCCGACCGCATCGCCGTGATCGACAAAGGCCTCCTCCGCCAGGTCGGAACACCCGGTGAGATCTACCGCAAACCGGCCGACGTATTCGTTGCCGGCTTCATCGGATCGCCACCGATGGCCTTCCTGCCCGGCAACGTCTCAGGTTCCGAGGTACACATCAGCGCCGGTTCGCTACCGGTGCCTCCCCAGACCCCACAAGGGCTTGTCACCGTAGGAGTACGCGCCCACGACTGGGAAGTTGTCCCCACAGCGGGTTTGCCGGGCGTCGTCACGTCGATCCAGAACCACGGTGACCACATATTCGCCGAGGTCGACGTCGGCAGCGATCCGATCGTGATGCGTTTCGACAACGAACGCCCTACCGCAGGGGACACGTTCGAGATCTGGCCACACCGCTTCCACCTGTTCGATCCCTCAGGCCGCGCCGTCGCTCACATCAATTGAGCCCCGGGCTGTTCGGGCAGCGGGAATGATCGAGACAGCCCTCGATTCGCCTCCTGCGGCTCGACACTCAGAGCTTGCCGATCGTCCCAAGCTCTGCCACCAACCTCTCCCATGTTCGGCCGGGACGGACGATCGTCCACAGAGCGCATGCACCGATTAGCGTTGACGCTCATGTCTATTCCTGTGGATGTTCGGTCGGTTACTGCGGAATGGCTCACCGAGGCGTTGGGTGTCGGAGGGCCTGGTGGCGACGCGGCCGTCACGTCGTTCCGAGTGGAGCGAGTGGGCGAGGAGCAGGGATGGACGGGGGTACTGGCTCATTTCGAGCTCTCCTACTCCGAACCCGTCGAAGGCGCCCCTTCTTCGCTGATCGCAAAGTTCTCCCCACCCGACCCGAGCCACGTGTTCGGCTTGCACGAAGTCCCGTTCTACCGCGAGATCGCCGCTGGAAGAGACTTCCCGATCCCCGTCTGCTACTACGGCGAGGTCGACACGCGGACCGGAGCCAGTGTCATGCTGTTGGAGGATCTGAGTCGGCTCCGTACCGTAGGGTTCACGGACGGTTGTACTCCCGGTGAGGCAGAGGCCGCGGTAAGGGCGCTGGCGACAATCCATGCCATGTGGTGGAACGATCCGAGGCTGGAGAGCATGGATTGGCTGTTCTCGATCGGCGATACCCGTTTCGCCGAGTGGTGGGCGCAGTACCCGCAGGAGATCAAGACACTCTTGCCCGAGCTCGAGGTTTCGCGCGGTCTTTTCGAGTTCGGTGACCGTTTCGCGACGGACATGCCACTGATTCTCGACCGGATCGAGGGCGCCCCCTTCACCTGTGTCCACAAGGACATCCATGTGGACAATCTCCTGTTCGGGTCCCACCCCGATGATCCGTCCGTGGTCCTGGTCGACTGGCAGACCGCGGGACGTGGGAAGGGAATCAGCGACATCGCCTACCTCCTGATCAGCTCCTTGTCCCCCCAAGACCGCCGCGAGTCAGAAAGAAGACTCGTCGGCATCTATCACAGGTACCTCATCGAATCTGGGGTCGAGGGCTACACCCTCGATCAATGTTGGGCCGACTACATCGTCTCCGTCGCAAGCAAACTCTTCATCACGGTCACCGCAACCGTGCTCTTCGACAACACAAGCGCTCACCGTCGGGCTTGGCGAACGGCCGACCTGCAACGGCTGATGGCGTTCATCGATGATCATGACCCGGTCAATGAACTGTGATCAGGCCCTGTTCCTCAAACCACCTCACGGTGCGGTTGATCGTGTCTGAAACTTCCGTATAGGTGAAGCCCAGCTCGGTGCTGGCCCTGGAGCCGTCGAAGCGGTGGCCGTGGAGGAGCGTGGTGATCAGTTCCGGGCAGATACCAAGCGATGGACGCACGACGGCGGCCAGTCGGGCAGCGGTCATTCCGACAGTACGGACGAGGCCTCTGCTCAACCATCGAGGATGGATCTCCCTGCCGACGGCCTCAGACAAGAGAACAACTGCCTCGGCGATCGACAGTGTCGCCCCCGACAGGATGTACCGCTCCCCCGCCCTGCCGTATTCCGCCGCGTTGATGTGACCGGTCGTGCAATCCTCTATGTCAACGATCGACAACGTCGTGTCGACCAGGAGAGGGCGCTGGGTGTTCAACGAGCGGAGGAGGAGCTCCGCCGAGCCTGTCGCCCTACCGGGTCCCTGCACGGATGACGGATTGACGGCAACAAGGTCGACTCCGAGACGATCAGCTTCCTCGAACGCAGCCATCTCTGCGAGATGCTTGCTCGCAGCGTAGGCAGACACGTACTCGCCTGAATGCACGGTGTGCTCGTCACCGATCATTCCCTCGCGCTCCCCGATCGCGACAGCCGAGGACGTACATACGACCCGCCGAACACCCGCGGCAGCGGCGGCACGGACCACGGCGACACTTCCATCGATGTTGACTCGATCCATGGATCCTGGGTCTCGAGAACACATCTCGTTCACACCCGCTAGGTGATACACCACTCCGATACCCCCCATGCCCTTCTCCAGCACATATGCGTCGAATAGATCTCCGCGTACAGGCTCCGCCCCATGTTCGGATACGGCTTCAACAGCACGATCGCTTCGGGCAAGCGCTCGAACCGAGACACCGCTGGACGTGAGCCTGGCGAGCAGATGACCACCGAGGAGACCACTCCCGCCGGTGAGGAATGCCTCAGCTTGCACGGTCCCTCGGCGTGAGCACTGCGCGAAAGCGAGAGAAGTAGTCGCCCGCTGAAACGACGGTCACAACAACAGCCAGTGCCATGAGCCACTGGTCCAGCCGCCATCCACCCAGAGCAATGTCGAACTGGACGATCGCGAACGAGATAGCGGTGAACTGGATCGCAGCCTTCGACTTCCCCCAGATCGATGGTGGCACGGTCGACTGGTCAAGGGCTGCAACCGATCTCAGACCCATGATCGACACCTCTCGGCCGATGATGATGAAAGCTACCCAGCTGCTGGTCGAACCGATCTCCACGAGTGCAAGAAGGGCTCCGGCCACCAGAACCTTGTCTGCGACCGTATCGAGGAACGCACCCAACGTTGTCGTGATCCGCCACCGCCGCGCGAGATAACCATCTGCAAAATCCGTGAGAGCCGCGATGACGAAAACCACGGTGGCTGCGATCGCGTACGCCCGGCTGTTCGGTGACTGCAGGACGAGATACATCGCAACGGGCGTCAGTATCAGCCTCAGGACTGCGAGGAGGTTCGGGATGGACATCGGTCATCAGCCTATCGGGAGAACGGAAGGGAAGCCGGTTTCATGGCTCGATCCAGTTCAACGAGCGATCGACTGCCTTGGACCAACCCCTCAACAAGCGATCTCGCACTTCGTCCTCCATCGACGGTCGGTAGCGGACGGCCTCATGCCACCGACGAGACACCTCGTCCGGGCCACTCCAGACACCCGATGCGATACCTGCACCGAAGGCGGCCCCAAGCACGGTCGTTTCGGTGACGGACGGAACTACGACGTCAAGTCCGAGAATGTCAGCCTGGAACCTCATCAGCAGCGTATTCGCAACCATTCCGCCATCGACCCGTAGCTCGG
>CAZWMX010000148.1:0-5661 GCA_964635205.1 uncultured Acidimicrobiaceae bacterium
GCCGGGTTGAATCCGATGACCATGGTCCATCAGCACCGGACGTCGATCATCGCGGGCGTCGGGTCCTTCCTCGTTCTCGCGTGGGTAGGGGTGATGGCAGAGTTCCCGGATCGCCCCGCTCTCTCAGCAGATCCGACGGTCGCCCTCGGCGAGGAGTTGTTGGGACGCTCGATGCTCATCTTCGAGTCCGCGGGCGTTGCCCTCCTTGCGGTCATGATCGGCGCGATCGCCCTGGCCGCCAAGCGGGGTCGTTTCGGTGACGCCTACGAAGGATCTCAGGAGCCGGAGATCGAAGTCGACACAGGGAGTCGGACGTGATCGACATTCTCCTGGTCGTCGCAGCAGCCATATTCGGAGTGGGTGTGTACGGCGCCCTCAGCCAGCAGTCGTTCGTGATGATCATGATGGGCCTCGAGTTGATGCTCAACAGCGCAGTGCTGGTCGTGGTCACGTTCTGGTGGGGGACGACGGGGGGGAACCCCTCAGGGCAACTGTTGGTGATCGTGATCCTCGCGGTGATGGCGATCGAGGCGGCCATCGGGTTCGCGCTCGTGACTGCGGTATACCGGTCGAGGAAGGCCGATATCACCGAGAAGCTCAGGAGGTTGCGTAGCTGATGGTGTGGCTACCCGTACTCACGCCGCTGATCGGAGGCGCCGTCATCCTGGCACTGCGGCGTCAACAAATCGCCGCCAGAATGGCATCGGTCGTGGTGATGGTCGCGACGGTCGTGGCGGCGGCTGTAACTGCGGCGTCACAGGCATCAGGTGAATGGACGTGGGGCGGTGGCCTCGATCTTGCCGTTTCGGTAACAGGATTCGGTCGTCTCATGGTGATCCTGGTTCCGGTGATCGCCGCGGCGGTGATCGGTTTCGCGGCGACCAATTCCGAGGGTGACCGGGCGATCGTGAAGCTGTTGGTTGTTCTGACCTGGTTCGTGGCCGCCATGGAGCTCCTTGTGATCGCAGCGGACTTCCTCACGCTTCTCATCGGATGGGAGCTGGTAGGTGCAGCGTCGTGGGTTCTGATCGGACATGAGTGGCGCGACCCAGACCGTCCCCGGTCGGCTCGCGAAGCCTTCGTCACAACCCGGTTCGGCGACCTGGGCCTCTATGTGGCTGCCGGCGCCGTTTTCGCCGCCACAGGCAGCGTCTTGTACGCCGACCTCGGATCTGCAACACCGGGATGGCTTGCAGTCGTGGCCGCAGGAACCGTGTTGGCGGCAGCCGCCAAGTCTGCTCAGGTCCCGTTCTCACCGTGGTTGTTCTCCGCCATGGCAGGGCCGACCCCTGTGTCGGCGCTGTTGCACTCTGCAACGATGGTGGCGGCCGGTGCGTATGTGCTCATTCGTCTGGAGCCAACGCTGTCCGTGGTGAGCTGGTTCGCCCCGGTGGTTGTGGGGATCGGTCTCGTCACGGCCCTCGCGGGCGGAATGGTCACCCTGGCGCAGCAAGATCTCAAGAAGGCCCTGGCCGGCTCGACGTCTGCGCAGTACGGGCTGATGTTGATAGCAGTGGGGGCCGGATTCACGGCAGCCGCCGGGGGACAACTCACGGCCCACGCCCTGTTCAAGTCGTTGCTGTTCCTGGCGGCAGGTGTTGCCCTCCATGCCAGGGGCACGCTCGACCTTGGCAAGTTGCGACTCGGGTCGGCCCTCCCGCGAGTAGCTGTGCTCTTCGGCATCGGGGCGCTCGCCCTCGGCGCGGTGCCACCGCTGGGAGCAGCGTTCACGAAAGAGGCCGTCCTTGCAGGAGCCTTCCATGCAGGTATCTGGGTAGGACTGGGGACCGCTGTGGCGGGTCTGTTGAGCACCATCTACGCAGGCAGACTGCACATGCTGGCGTATGGGCCCGGCCCGAAGGATGACATCCATGGTCCACCACGAAGGGGTGAGGTGGCGGCTCTCGCGGTATTGGCGGCACTCTCTCTGGCCCTCGGAGCACTGTGGCTCCCTGGAGGAGACGCCATCCTGGAGAGTGTGTCCGGCGGTGGGGCGGTCCTCGCACCAACTCGAGGCGAGACGGTGCTGTCGTTGGTGCTTGTTGGGCTCGGAATCGCCGCGGTGGCCATTGCGTGGCGACGGGGCCGATTGGTGTCATTCGGACTGCCCCCGCGGATGCGCGAGTTCATTGCCGGGTGGTGGGGCATTCCAACCGCGGCTCGCGTGATGATCGTCGACCCCACGTCCCGGCTGGCACGATGGCTCTTCGCCGCCGACCGCAACGTGATCGCGCGACTCGCCGACGCTGTGGCCGGCTTCGGCGACTTCGTGTCGCGGGCCCTCAAACAGGTTGTTGATCGATCGATCGACGCCATCGTGTGGGGCATCGGGACGGGCACGATTCGGGGAGCAGAGATATCCCGCTTGGCAGACGATCGAGGTGTGGACGTAGCCGTGGAGGGGCTGGCGTCCGGGATCGGCATCGCGGGCACCCAGAGCCGTCGCACACAGAGCGGAATGTCGTATCACTACTACACAATGATGATGGTCGGACTCGTGGTGGCTATTGCCGTCGCGGCCTTTTGGAGGTAACACAGATGTTGACATTGGCCATATTCGTCCCGCTGTTCGTGTCGGTGATCATTCTGGTGATCCCCAAACGGCAGGAACGTTTTGCGCGCACGTTGGCGATCTGGACCAGCTTTGTCCCACTCATCGTCGTAGCGATCTCCTGGGCACGCTTCGAGATCGGATCCGGCTTCCAGCTCGTGGAATCACTGCCATGGATCCCGTCGCTTGGAATCTCGTACACCGTGGGTATCGACGGTTTGTCACTCCCGCTGGTCGCCCTCACCGCGGTATTGTTCACTGTGTCGATCGTGTTTCCCGTCGACGATCGCGGCAAACCTCGCGCGTACTACGCCACGTTCCTGTTCCTGGAAGCGATCTCGTTGGGTGTCTTCCTGTCCCTCGATCTCATCCTCTTCTTCGTGTTCTGGGACCTCAGCCTGGTTGGGATGTATTTCCTGATCGGTGTCTGGGGGCACGGAGACGCCCAGCGCTCGGCACTCAAGTTCTTCCTTTACACCCTCCTCGGTTCGCTGGCTCTGCTCCTTGGCATTCTCGGGATCTATCTCTACACAGAACCCAGGACCTTCAACATGGTCGAGATCATCGCCACTCTCCCGGTGCCGGTGGGCGGATTGGCTGCCACTCTCATCTTCGTCGCTGTAGGCATCGGGTTTGCGGTCAAGACGCCGCTGGTTCCGTTCCACACGTGGCTCCCTCCCGCCCATGTAGACGCTCCTGCTCCGGCATCAACGATCCTCGCGGGGGTTCTGCTGAAGATGGGGACTTACGGCTTCATCCGGATCTCGCTACAGATGCTCCCCGAAACGTTCGAGCGTTTCGCGTTCCCGCTCGGGGTGTTGGCCGTGGTGAGCATTCTCTATGGAGCGCTGGTAGCCCTGGCTCAGAGCAATCTCAAACGTGTCATCGCCTATACGAGTGTCAATCACATGGGGTATGTGATCCTCGGCGTGGCAGCGGCCGGCGCAGTCGGGATGGGCAGCGAGGCATCTCGCTCCTTGGCGATGACCGGAGCGGTTGTGGAGATGGTGGCGCATGGCCTGATCACCGGAGCCCTGTTCCTGATCTCGGGGTCGATCCTCGCCCGAGGCAAGACCTACGAGTTGGACGAATATGGAGGCCTCGCATCGCGAGCGCCGCGTCTGGCGGGGATCACCATGCTTGCGGCGTTTGCCAGTCTCGGGTTGCCCGGTCTGGCAGGGTTCGTGGCCGAGTTCCAGATATTCGCCGGAACGTTGGGCGTGTTCCCGTGGCTGGCTGCCGTCGGGCTGCTCGGCATCGTGATAACGGCGGCGCTCTTCCTTCGCATGATCCAACAGGTCTTCCTCGGAGATCTTCCCGTCCGATGGGATGGATGGCAAGACCTGCGGAAAGTCGAGTTGTATGCCCTGGTGCCTTTGGGGGCCCTCGTGGTCGTGATCGGCGTGATGCCCGCGTGGCTGATTCGGATCATCGACACCTTCTCCCAGATCGTTGCACGGGGATGAGATGTACGTGTCCATGACACAAGGTGTGCGTCCATGACGGCAGAGATGGGCCGAGCCGCGATCGACATCCTCCCCGCCCTGATATTCGCGGGCGGGGCAATCGTGTTGATCTTCTACGTCATGTTCGTGTCCAGGGCGTTGCAGGTGTGGTCGGCGCTGGGTGCCACCGTGGTGCTGGCTCTTGCGGGGTTCGCCAGCGGTTGGTATCTCGGCCGCGAGCCCAGCATCACGTTCTTCGGGACCTTTGCCGCCGATCGAACGTGGCTCTGGGGCACGCTCATCATCGTGATCGTGACTGTGCTCACCGTTGCTCTGTCCGTCGAGTGGTTCCAGTCCGATGCGCGCCATGGCGAGTATTACGTGTTGCTCTTGCTGTCTGCGCTCGGGGCGGTGTTGCTGGCCGGAGCGGTGGATCTGATGGAGCTCATCGTGGCGATGCTGTTGTCATCGGTGACCGGTTACACGCTGACCGCGTTTCACCGCAAGTCGCGGGCGGCAACTGAGGCCGGCATCAAGTATTACCTGCTCGGTGCCCTGGCGAACGGCGCGATGGTGTACGGCGTGGCACTGCTGTTCGGGCTGGCCGGTGGTACCTCGTTTGCCGATCTCCGTTCGGGGCTTGTGGATGCGGACCCGCTTGCACTCATCGTCGGCTTCGGGATGGTGGCCCTCGGAGTCGCGTTCAAACTCGGAGCGGTTCCTGCTCATCAATGGATGCCCGACGTGGCTCAGGGCGCGCCGGCGCCGGCAGCAGCGTTCCTGCTCGTGGCGGGAAAAGTTGGGGCGCTGATCGTTCTGATGAGGCTGGCTGATGTCCTTCCCGATTCGGCCGTGGGATGGCGACCACTGATCGCCGTCATCGCTGCGCTGACGATGACGCTCGGCAACCTGGCAGCGCTGTGGCAGGACGACGTTCGGCGGATGCTGGGATGGTCGTCCGTGTCACAAACGGGATACGGCCTGTTGGCGGTTGTCGCCGTTGGCCGCAGCGATCTCGCGATTCCGGCGATGCTGTTCTTCCTGGCCGCCTATGCGATGGGCAACATGGCGGTCTTCGGGGTGGTCGTGAAGTTGCGTGGTCTCACGAAGAGAGAGTCCTACGCCGGCTTGGCATCGGCTCATCCCTGGCTCATGGGAGCGATGGTGGTGAGTTTCCTATCGTTCATCGGGATCCCTCCACTCGGAGGCTTCGCAGCGAAGCTGCTGTTGATGGGCGCCGCCATCGAGGCGGGTTATGCCTGGCTGGCCGTGCTGACGGTTCTCAACTCTGTCATCTCGCTGTTCTACTACGCCAGAGTGATGGGTCCCGCGTACTTCGGTACGGCTGCTGTGCCACGGCCGCTCATGGGTGGTCTCACTGCTTGGGCTGTGGGCGTGGCCACCGTGGCCGTTGTGGCCATCGGCGTCATCGCTCAACCCCTGGCGGCCGCATGGCAGGCACTGGTGCTTCTCACCGGTTAGGAGTGCACCGATCCCATGTGCGCCGGGTGACCTACGTGTTCTCGATCTCATAGATCTTGTCGATGGAGCGGGTGATCAGTTCCCTGACCGCGGTGCGTGAAGGGAATGTCGCCGCCATGCCGTACATCGGGGCTGCACCGGTGGTTGCCTCACCTCCGGCGGCTCGTGCTTCTGCCACCGAGT
>CAZWMX010000149.1:0-5648 GCA_964635205.1 uncultured Acidimicrobiaceae bacterium
AGCAGATCGGGTACCAGCAGGAGAGCTCGAGCGTGCGCAACAGCTTCCTGAGCGGCGCGTACGAGCTTCGTTCTCGCATCCCCGATGGCATACCGCCGTCGGCATCGGGACCCGATCTCATGCGGGCGCTCACGACCGAGATGTTCTTCGATGCCCTCGCCATCCGTATGGACAGCACACAGGTCGAGGATGTCGAGTTCGTCGCCAACATCAAACATCCCGACACCGGTGAAGAGCTCGTATTGGAGCTGTCGAACGCGACACTCACGACCCAATCGGGGTTCCAAGCCCCCGATCCCGACGTCACGGTGACCATCACCCGCTCAGATCTCGAACAAGTCATCGTGGGTGCCACAACCTTCATCGATCAGGTAGGAACCGGCGCAGCGACCGTGGAAGGAGACGTGTCCGGCCTCCAAAGGATGTTCGGTGCACTCATCGACTTCGACCTGCTCTTCGAGATGCTGCCCGGCACCGCACCGACCGCATAACGAGAGCTCCGTGGTGGAGAACGAGGTCCCCCACCTATCCCCGATAGGTGAACGAGGACTCGAAGGAGCATCGCTCTCGGTAGTTCCACTCGAAAGGGGGCGCGGCCACGGTGAGTACGTCGGAGATCATCTCCGTGCCCCCGACATGGTCGGTGATCCCACACGTCACCGGACCATCCGCATCGGCCTCGAGGGTGGACCGGACCTCAACAAACGTGTGAACGCCTATTCGCCACCGACCGGGTTCGTGAAGCAATTCGATGGCAGCCGGCCGCACCATGGTGACCTCTCGAATCGCCCGGCCGTAGAGCCGCTGCGTATCACCATCGATCCTGCCGAGGAAGATGTCTGCAAGATCTCCTCGGCGAGCCTCGTCTGCGTTCTCGTCGACAAAGAGAGCAACTCGCCAAGGGCTCCCCGGCTCGTCATCGGAGTAGGAGCCCACCAGTACGGCCGACAGGCCCGACAGGTCGCGACCATCCACGTGACCGTCCTCGATCTGCCACGACAGGGCGAAATCGCAGGTGTCGTAGGTCGACTCACCGCCTTGTCGATCTCCTTCGCTCCGACAGGGGCACACCGCTTCACAATTGCAGGCTTCGTAGTACGAGCCGCTCACTTTCCAAGCCATATCAACCTCCGAACGCCGTGACCGGCGCCAGGACCACGGCAACACCCCACAGCATCAGAACCAATCCGCCGATCCTCGAGATCACCTCACCTTGGTGAGCCACTTTCTCCACGAGGACGAAGACGGCGAGTACCGCTACCCAGGCGAGGTTCATCACACCGAGTACGAACAGGAGGATCATCAGGGACCAGCAGCACCCGAGGCACAACCTCCCGTGATGCAGACCCATCCTGAGCGCACCCGCCCTCCCCTCTCGCCACGACGTCATCAAGAAACCCATCGGTGTGCGGCAAGCCCCAAGGCTCCGCATCTTGCCGGGTGAGAATTGGACCGCCCCTGCACCGATGAGAAGCCCGCCGGCGAACCAGCCCTGCGTCACAACACCCATGCCGTTCACGAGCGCCATGGTGTGCAATACCCATTGGAGGCCTGCTGCCACGGCGGCGAAGGCGCCCCACACAACGATGTACCCGGTGATGAAGAGGGGCGTTGAGCCGCCTCTTTCACCGGCCGACCCCCGGTCCATGCGATCGTACGCGAGGACCATCGGAATCGCGGACGGCAGCATCATCGCGGCCATCATCACCGCCCACATCGCCACCATCAGCGCGGCCTGGACCGGAGTCCAGGCCGCCGTCATCGGCATCGAGAGCACCGATGACACATCCCCCATCTGGGTCGCCACATACGCCAGGTACACCCATGAGGCCGCGGTGAACCCGATCAGGCCGGCGACAACCGCACCCCGTGCGCGGCCGATTGCGACTGTCGCCGAAGTGGTCACGACGCGTATTCGAAAGGTGAGTAAAGCCCGTTCTTCTCCGCCAGGTTCCACTCCATCCCGTGGTCGTGGTAGGTCAACTTCTCCGACCGCGCCACGGCAGCAGGGAATCCGGGTGAGATGCACAGCGGGTGACCCTCAACCGTGATGTCGCCTTCGCCCTGGCCGGTGGCGCCGACGATTGCCATTTCTGCAACACCGGCGATCGCCATCGACGTCCGCTTGCCAGATGTCTCGAACGTGATCGACGCGGGCCCGGCTCCCAGCACCGTGCCGATGTGGCTCGCCAAGCGGGCTGGATGTCCCCCGGCCTGCCCCGAGAAGATCGCCCCCAGCGCTTGCATCTGGGCCTGCGATGCCGTGTCGTCGAAGTACAGGGCAGCTTGCCACTCCACTTCCGCCATATGTCCGGGAGAGAGCACGGCCAATGCGACGTTCAGCCCGTCAAGGCTCGTTCCGTCGAACTCACCCTCATCGATGTGCCACCCGACGAGCACCGTGCACTCGTCCTCTGTTGGTGGGCTCAGAAATATGCACGGACATGCAGCCTCGCAGTTGCATGACTCGAAGTACTGTCCCTTCACGCTCCAGGTCATCGGTATCCTCCTCGTTCGACCTGCAATTACGTCGGTACCGTTGCACCCACAGGTCAAGACGAGTTCAAGGAACGGTCAACCCCTCACCTTCTTCAAGCACTCGATCGATGGCGTCGAGACTGACGATCACCAATTCCGGCACCGACATGATGGAGCCCCGTACGGTGAGCCGTGTGTATTGGGCGTCGCCCAGCACATCGGCGAGATCCTCCACTACCCGTGGGTGTGGGTGGGTCAGGGTCGAGTGAGTATCGGCAAGGAGGGCGCCTGTGAGAACTGCCGCCTCATCGTGGAGTCCGACGTCGCCCAACGCACGTGCCAGGTAACGCCAGGTGTGCCGCAACTGCGTGTCGTCCGCAGCACGGTGCCAGTGATCGATCACACCTGCGAAATCCCGAAAGCCTCCATCCGGATCACCGTGGGCCACCTTGACGGAGGCGAGCTCCATCCGGGCGATGCCACCGAACCAGTCGTTTCCCACCGAGTCGGCCATCGTCACCGCCTCTTCGAACATCGCGATCGCCTCGGCGGGCATCCGATGCTTGACGACGAGACCGCTCGCATAGAGGGAGAAGGCAAGCGCTGTCGGATTCCGCGTCTCCCTGGCACATGCGAGCGCCCTGCCAGCAGCATCTCTCGCCTCTGCCGTGCGTCCCAACACCGCATTTGTCACAGCAACGTAGTACGTGGCCCACACTCCCCTGGGGCGGTCTTCGTGCTCATTCGCCTCGGCAGCCACTGCGGAGTAGTGCTCCAGCGCCGTCTGCGTGTCACCGCGATAGAGCGCAATGTCGGCAATGACGTCCTCTGGGTGAGCGCACAGCGCTATGACTGTGCCTGAAATGCCGGCCGCTCCGCTACCGAACCGGAGGGCATCATCGAACCGGCCTTCCATCCAAGCGCCCCGAGCAGCGCTGCCGCATACCGCTCGCCACCACGAATCGCTCGGTGTGATGTTCTCCCACACCCACTGTGCCCACCCGACCACCTCGTTGCGGGACCGCCAGTAGCCGCCGTCCGGAAGTGAGGCCACGATTCTGGACGCCGAATCGGTGTCGCCGGTCTCCATGGCAAAGTTGATCGCGCTGCGAAGGTTGTCGTGCGCCAAGGAGAGCTCAACGATCGCGTCACCCTCCTCATCGGTGAGCAGTCGAGCTGCCTCGACCTCGGCCAGTTCCGCAAAGTGGCGTGTGTGACGCTCCTGCACCGCGGGCCCGTCTTCACCGAGGTGGGTGATGGCGAACCGACGGATCGTTTCGAGGAGCCGATACCGCGTCCGTGTTCCAGATGTTTCCGCCATCACCAATGACTGATCAACCAGAATCGACAACTGATCCCGCACAGCATCCGAGGACTCTGCCTCAGGTGCACAAACCGCGAGCACGTCTTGGACGAGGAACCGCCCCGACATCACCCCAAGGCTGACAAGCAGCTCGCGGCATCGTTCGGAAAGCAGCTCGTAGGACCAGCCAATGGTGGCACTGAGAGTCGCGTGTCGGGACTCGTCCGACGGGTCCGCCCGCGAGAGCTGCACCCGTGAGCCCAACGTTGCCAAGATCTCGGCGGGAGTCATCGACCCCAGCCGTGAGGCTGCAAGCTCCAGGGCAAGCGGGAGCCCGTCCAAGCTCTTGCACAGCTCCACCACATCACCAACGTTGGCATCCGTCACGTCAAACGCCCTGGGCGCTCGCTGAAGCAGCAGCTCGATGCCCGGCCACCGTCTGAGCTCCTCGATGGGACCACCAACACGGTCGGGAAGTGACAGAGATGGCGTGCGCCATTCGAGCTCCCCGTCGACATAGAGGGGAGATCGGCTTGTCGCCACCAACGTGAGCTGAGGACAACCCCGCACGAGGGCAGCGAGAGAACGAGCCACCGTGCCTGCCACATGTTCACAGTTGTCGACTATGAGGACCGCGGTGCGGGGTCGCAGGTACTCGATCAGTCCCGCGAGCGGCCCTGCATCCGGATGGGGCTGAACGCCCACACTGGATGCAAGAACAGCGTCAACGGCGGTTTCATCCAGTACCGCGGACAGGTCTGCGAAGAACACAGGTTGATCGCCACCATCGATGATCCGGCGACCAACCTCGAGGGCCAGACGGGTCTTTCCCACGCCTCCGGGACCCGTGAGCGTCAGCAACCGGACCTGTTCCGTCCGTGCGAGCAGGTCCTCGATCTCCACGCTTCGTCCCACCAGGTCCGACGCCGGTGCAGGCAGCAGCCATCGCGGCTCGACTCCATCAGTAGAAGCCTCGTGAAGGAGGATCTGCTCTTCCAGTTTCGCCAGCTCGGGCCCGGGTTGCACACCAAGCTCCTCCGCCAGTTGGGTGCGCAGCGCCCGATAGACGGCCAGAGCATCAGCCTGGCGACCGGACCGATACAGGGCGCGCATGAGAAGCCCGCACAGCCGCTCATCGAGGGGAGCCTCGGCGACCGAGCGCTCCATCACAGGGATCACGCGCTCAGGATCACCGGCGGCGATCGTCGCCTCCGCCCACCGTGCAACAGCGCGCTGGCGTTCCGATTCGACTATCGATGACTCTTCCTGGACCCACGGACGATCAACGTCCACCAGGAAGGGGCCTTGCCAGAGATCGAGCGCCGACTCGAGCATCGTGCTTCTCTGGTGCGGATGCTCCGCGTCGTCCGCCTCTCTGACGCCTCGTCGGAACCGGTCGACATCGGTTTCGAGCGATCGCAGTCTGAGCGTGTACGTGCCCTGCTCGCCCCTCACGTCCACGGCCGATCCCGCAAGGCGCCGCAGATTCGACACGTACGTCCTGAGGGACCGGATCGCCCCGTCGGGCGCATCGTCACCCCACGCCGCCTCGATCAGAGTGACAATGCTGACCGGCTCGCCGGCGTGGAGGACAAGATACGCGAGGAGCGCCCGTTGCTTCGGCCCCCCAAGATCAACCTGCCGTCCATCCACCACGAGCTCGAGCGGTCCAAGGAATCTGAGTATGTTTTCGCTGTCGCTCTGCACACGCCGACACTACCGCCGCGACGAACTACAGGCCGAACAGGGGAACACATGTGGCGCCCGACGCACCGCGAACCAGCTGATTGGGAACGAACGGAGAGCCACCAGCAAACCGGGTACGAACGGTGCGAGGTACGGTAGGCTCGCCGCCATGACGGATCCC
>CAZWMX010000150.1:0-5583 GCA_964635205.1 uncultured Acidimicrobiaceae bacterium
AAAGGGAAACAATGGAAGAACTCAAGGGAGCGATCTCCCTCATCGGGTACGGCCTCGCAGCCATCGGTCCGGGCGTGGGCATCGGCATCATCGCCGGGAACGCCGTTCAGGCCATGGCACGCCAGCCGGAGGCTGCGGGCATGGTCCGCACCACGATGTTCCTCGGCATAGCGTTCACGGAGGCACTCGCCCTCATCGGCTTCGTGCTCTTCTTCCTGGCATAGCCCAAGGAGCAACAGATGCTTATGCACATTTTCGCACAGGTTCTCCTCGCACAAGAGGTAGAACCCATCTCAGTGGATGTTGAAGAAACGGGAGGCGTCAGGCTGCTGCTCCCGGTCGCCGAGGAGATGATCGCGGGAATCATCGCGTTCTCGATCGTCTTCTACTTCGTGTGGAAGTGGGCGATCCCTGCGCTGAACAAGACCCTCGAGGCTCGTCAGGCCGCAATCGCAGCCGAACTCGAGTCTGCTGAGAAGGCGAAAGTCGAAGCAGAGTCCCTGCTCACCGATTACCGGACCCAGGTGGCCGGCGCCAAGGACGAGGCATCCAAGATCGTGGCTGATGCTCGAGATGCCGGTGAGGCCGTCAAGGCCGACATCATCACTCGTGCCGAGGGTGAGGCCGACCAGATCAAGTCCCGTGCCGGTGAGGAGATCGCCGCAGAGCGTGATCGCGTCGCGTCAGATCTGCGTCGTCAGGTCGCGGATCTCTCAATCGACGTGGCTCAGAAGGTTGTCGGTTCCAGCATTGATGTCGATGCTCAGCGCGATCTCGTGGATCGTTACATCGACGAACTCGGTGGGGTGCAGTAGCTGATGGACAACGCGACCGTTCAGGCAAGCCGGGTCGATGGATACGCCGCAGCGCTGCTCGATATCGCGCGCGCCGAAGGGGATGATGTCGATCTCACGGATGAGATCTACACGGCCGCACAGGCGTTGGCCGGAAACAGCGAGCTCATCGATGTTCTCGGCGATGCGCGTGTGCCTGCGGATCGGAAACAGGGAATCGTCGATGACCTCATCGGGAAGCGAGCTTCCCGAGTGACGGTTGCCGCGGTCAACTTCGTTGTGGCTGCCGGGGAGGCGAAGCACCTCGGTGACATCGCCGCAAGGCTCGCGGAGTTCGCCGCTGAGGCTGAGGGTGAAGTGGTCGCAGAGATCCGCACACCGATGGACCTTGATCCATCCCAGATCGAACGCCTCACAGAAGCCCTCGAGTCCGCGACGGGCAGGCGCGTACAGGTCAAGGTCGTGATCGACCCGGCCGTGATGGGCGGTTTGGTTGCGAAAGTTGGAGATACTGTGCTCGACGGATCGGTACAGAACCGGTTCACCGAGCTTCGAGAGCAATGGGGCTGATGCACGATGGCTGAACTAACACTCGATACTGGAGACATCGCCGCTGCGCTCCGGGAGAACCTCGAGGGCTGGGAGCCCTCTCTTGAATCTGAGACGATGGGTTATGTGGCCTCCGTCGGCGACGGTGTGGCACGCGTCATTGGTCTCCCGAACGCGATGGCATCTGAGCTGCTCGAATTCCCCGGTGGGTTGATCGGTGTCGCGCTGAACCTCGATGAAGACTCGATCGGCACGGTCATCTTGGGTGATGCATCCGGAATCGAGGAAGGCGATGAAGTTCGCTCAACGCGTCGCGTCCTTTCGGTCCCTGTCGGTGACGAGCTCCTCGGTCGTGTTGTCGATTCGCTTGGTGCACCGATCGACGGCAAGGGCCCGCTCGGCACCACTGAGCGCCGTCTGCTCGAAACGCAGGCGCCGTCGGTCGTCGAGCGTCAGCCGGTGTCGGACCCGCTTCAGACCGGCATCAAGGCCATCGACGCGATGACGCCGATCGGTCGTGGCCAGCGCGAGCTGATCATCGGCGACCGCCAGACGGGGAAGACGGCCATCGTCGTAGACACGATCCTGGCCCAAAAGGGCCTCGGTGTGAAGTGTATCTATGTCGCGATCGGGCAGAAGAACTCGACCGTGGCCGAGGTTGTCGACACGCTCGCCGAGGCGGGTGCGATGGAGTACACCGTTGTTGTGAACGCATCGGCGGGCGACTCTGCTGCGTTGCAGATGTACGCCCCGTACGCCGGTTCTGCAATCGGCCAGCACTGGATGTTCAAAGGTGAGGACGCCCTCGTCATCTTCGACGACCTCACGAAACAGGCTGTTGCCTACCGTGAGATCTCGCTGCTGCTTCGTCGCCCACCGGGGCGTGAGGCCTACCCGGGCGACGTGTTCTACCTTCACAGCCGTCTTCTCGAGCGTTGTGCTCGTCTCTCTGACGAACTCGGTGGTGGGTCGCTGACGGGTCTCCCGATCATCGAGACGAAGGCGAACGATGTGTCCGCCTACATTCCCACGAATGTGATCTCGATCACCGACGGTCAGATCTTCCTCGAGACCGATCTCTTCTTCTCAGGCGTCCGGCCTGCGATCAATGCAGGAATCTCGGTTTCTCGTGTCGGTGGTGCCGCCCAGGTGAAGGCAATGAAGAAGGTCGCAGGCCCGCTGCGACTCAACCTTGCCCAGTTCCGTGAGCTCGAGGCATTCGCCGAGTTCGGGTCCGAGCTCGATGCGACATCTCTCGCACAGCTCGACAGGGGCCGCAGGGTTGTCGAGGTGCTCAAACAGGGTCAGTATGACCCTGTTCCGGTCGAAGAGCAGGTACTTGTCATCTACGCGGTGACTGAGGGCCACATGGATGACGTCGCTCCCGCAGAGATTTCAGAATTCGAAGCCGGGCTCCGTGAGTTTGCACGTAGTCGCCACGGAGCGGTCCTTGCCGCAATTGCAGACACAGGCGACCTGCACGAGGACGAGCTCGTTGCAGCTATCGCAGCTTTCAAGGACGGATGGCAGTCCGGCGGTCATACCGATACCGAGGAATTCGCGGTGCAGCAGTCAGAGGCCGAGGCGGCCAAGGTCATGCGCGACGGGCAGCACAGCTCACCGGTGGGGGAGGCCTAGAAGACCGTGGCATCTGCCGAAGTTCGCCAGATCCGTCGACGTATCAAGAGCGTGGAGTCGACGATGAAGATCACGCGCGCGATGGAGCTGATCGCGACAGCCCGTATCGGGAAGGCCCAGGTGAGGGTCGCACAGGCAAAGCCATACACGGACAAGATGAACGACGTGATCCGCAATATCGCTGCGGCGACCGGATCCCTCAGCCATCCTCTCCTTGAACGGCGCGATGTCACGAACATCGGCGTACTCGTTGTCACATCTGACCGTGGTCTCGCAGGTGGATACAACACGTCGGTGATCAGGTTCGCCGAGGGCGCCATCCGGCGGCACCAGTCCGAAGGGAAGATCGTTCGTGTGTACACGATCGGTGCGAAGGCTCAGGCGTACTTCAGGTATCGCAAGTACACGATCGATCATTCCTGGCTCGACGTCACGGATACCCCAACGTATGGGGACGCACGTTCGATAGCCAATATTGTGCTCGATGAGTACGCGAGCGGGCGTGTTGACGCTGTTGAGGCTTACACGACCGAGTACATCTCGGCGCTGACCCAGACAGCCATTTTCTGGCCGGTCCTCCCGATCGAGCCGCCTGAGGCCGAAGGTGAGGCACGATCTGAACCTGTCGGGTACACGTTCGAGCCTTCGCCGGAGGAGATCCTCGGAAGGTTGCTTCCCCGCTACCTCGAAGGAACCGTGTTCGGGATGCTGCTGGAAGCATCAGCGTCTGAGCATGCTGCCAGACGGCGGGCGATGAAGGCAGCCACCGAGAACGCCGAAGAACTGACGCGCTTGTTGACTCGCGAGGCGAACCAGGCACGTCAGGCGGAGATCACGACAGAAATCAGCGAGATCGTCGGCGGCGCTGAGGCGCTGTCCCACGGTTGATAGATCTATAGGAATACGGAGAGCATCACATGAGTGTGACAACCAGCGTGACAACCCTGGCCCCCGGTCGCATCACCAAGGTTGCGGGCCCGGTGATAGACGTTGAGTTTCCGCCAGACGCCCTGCCAGAGATCAACTTCGCCATTGAGGTAGATCTCGAGGTCGAGGGCAGGGAAACCACCCTTATCTGTGAGGTCGCCCAGCAGCTTGGCAACGACAAGATACGTGCCGTCGCTTTTGCCCCAACGGATGGACTGGTTCGCGGCGCCGTCGTACGCAACACCGGAGGGCCGATCTCGGTCCCCGTCGGGGATCAGACCCTTGGTCACATCTTCAACATGTGGGGTGTCGCCCTCGACGATCGTGACCTCGAGTTCACGGGTGAGTGGTGGCCGATCCACAGGGATCCGCCGGCGTTCGAGGACGTGCAGCCTCAGAAGAAGATCTTCGAGACAGGGATCAAGGTCCTTGACCTCATCTGTCCATATCTCGAAGGTGGAAAGATCGGCCTGTTCGGTGGTGCTGGTGTCGGCAAGACCGTGCTCATCCAGGAGATGATCAACCGTGTCGCGACACAACACGGTGGTGTGTCCGTGTTCGCAGGGGTTGGCGAGCGGACCCGTGAGGGTAATGACCTCTTCTTGGAGATGAAGGACACGGGCGTTCTCGAAAAGGCCGCACTTGTGTTCGGCCAGATGGATGAGCCCCCGGGTGTTCGCCTCCGTGTTGCGCTTTCTGCACTGACGATGGCTGAGTACTTCCGTGATGTGCAGCAGCAGGACGTGTTGTTGTTCATCGACAACATCTTCCGGTTCACCCAGGCGGGTTCTGAGGTATCGACGCTGTTGGGCCGTATGCCATCCGCAGTTGGCTACCAGCCGACGCTCTCGTCTGAGATGGGGATGCTCCAGGAGCGCATCACATCACTCAAGGGCCGTTCGATCACGTCGCTCCAAGCGATCTACGTGCCCGCCGACGACATCACCGACCCTGCGCCTCACACGGCCTTTGCTCACCTTGATGCCACAACGGTGCTCTCCCGTCCGCTCACGGCTCTGGGCATTTACCCTGCTGTGGATCCGCTGGACTCCAACAGCCGTGCACTCGATCCCCAGATCGTCGGTGATGAGCACTATCACGTCGCAACCCAGGTGCAGCTCGTGTTGCAGCGCTACAAGGACCTTCAGGACATCATCGCAATTCTCGGTATGGATGAGCTGTCCGAGGAGGACAAGCTCGTTGTGAACCGTGCACGGCGCATCCAGAGGTTCCTGTCACAGCCGATGTTCGTTGCAGAGCAGTTCACAGGTCAGGAGGGCATCTTCACACCGCTCGAGGAGACGGTCGCTTCGTTCAAGGCTGTGCTTGAAGGTGAGGGCGATCACATGCCCGAGCAGGCGTTCTATATGGTTGGTGGCCTCGACGACGCAAAGGCGAAGGCCGAGAAACTCGAAGCGGCGATCTGATGGCCAAGACGTTCCAGGTCGACATAGTGACGCCGGAGGCGGTCATCTGGTCCGGGGAGGCCGACATGGTCTCAGCCAGGACAACCGAGGGCGACATCGGTGTGCTTGCAGACCACGAACCGACAATGGCAGCGCTCGCAACCGGAGCGGTGACGATCCACCACGATGGCAAGGTCACCGCGGCGGGCATCCACGGTGGTTTCCTCCAGATCTTCAAGAACCAGGTGACCCTGCTCACCGACAGCGCC
>CAZWMX010000151.1:0-5505 GCA_964635205.1 uncultured Acidimicrobiaceae bacterium
CTCGGTGCAGCTTCGTCGGCAGCACCATCGGGAGACGCCGACGCCGACGAATAGCGAACCCAGGGTTCCAGTTCGCTGTTTCCGTGAGGTGTGGCCCACAGAACGAACACGTGCTGAACCCTGGGTTCTGGACCTGAGTGAGTCCGGTCTAGAGCCCACAGAACGGGGACCGCGAGAGCCGTGAGTTCGTACTCCGCAGTACGTACTACGTTCCGCCCATGCTGAAGTTTCCGTTGTTCGGGATCCCCGTCGGAGTGCACGTCACATTTCTGTTCGTCGCACTGTTGGGTGCGCCCCGGTATCGCGGGGTTGACATCGCAATATGGACCGCAGCGGCCTTCGTGTCGATCTTGTTGCACGAGATGGGCCACGCGCTCACCGCCCGCAGGTTCGGAGCGCAAGGCATCAGAGTCACGCTGTATGGACTCGGCGGTGTGACGACGTACAGCCATGGTTCGGCCGTGAGCCACGGACGGTCCTTTCTCATCTCCGCTGCCGGATCTGCCGCAGGGATCATCGCAGGGGGAGCGCTGTTCCTGCTTGGACGCAGCGGAGCGTTCGCCGGTGTCTCCAATGAGATTCTCGTGTTCCTCGAGTCGTTCATCTTCACCGCCCTGGTGTGGGGTGTACTCAACTGGGTGCCGATCGTTCCGCTCGATGGTGGGCACATGGTCCAGCATCTTGCATCCATGGTGAACGAGGAGAAGGCGCCTCTCATCAGTCAGGTGATCACATGGATCACCGTTGCGATCGTTGTGCCAATCGCCTTGGTCAAGGGCTACGACATTGCTGCAATCCTTGTGGTCGTATTCGCCTTCAGTGGGTTGCGCGAGTACCGGGCAACGATCGCCCGCAGGAAGGCTGCCACGCGGCCACCGGCCGACCCGCAACCCGCACCACCGGCAGACCCGACCCCGCCTAAGCCACCACCGGAGTTCCCGATATAGTCAGGTATCAGGCGCCAGGCGTCAGGGCGGAACTACGGTGTGGGGCATGATGGGAATCGTTGCTCGTGAGGTGCCGAGCCGGGCAGAGCTGGTAGAGCTGTATGGCGCCGTGGGATGGAGCGCGTACACCGACGATCCGGAGGGGCTTGAGACGGCGGTCACCAACTCGACCTACGTCGCGACGCTCCGTGAAGGCGATCGTCTCGTTGGGATCGTGCGCGGATTGTCGGATGACGTCTCGGTGTTCTTTCTGCAGGACATCATCGTGCACCCGGACTTCCAAGGACAGGGCCACGGTAGGGAACTGCTCGAGCACATCGTCGAGACGTTCGCCCATGTGCGCCAGAAGGTGCTGATCACCGACGACGAGGAGCGACAGCACCGACTGTATCGGTCGGTCGGATACGAGGATGTGACTGAGGTCGAGAAGCTTTGCGCCTTCGTCCGGTTCGACGCCACGTAGCAGACGCGCGGATAGGGAACACAATCCAATCGCTGTTTCGTCCCTTGGTGGATCGCACGGGAACGGATCGCAGACATGGACCCACAGCATCCACCGATCGTTGAGCCCGTTGTATCGGCGTGTGGCTACGAAGACTCAGCGGGCCGGGCGTAGCCGCCCTGCGCCACGGCGACGAGGAGATCGGGATGACCATCGATCCACAGCTGGATCGTTCCGACGATGCGGCGGCTGCTCACCGAGTCGATGGATGCGCGAGCGAGGAGATCACCATCTTGTGCAGGACGCAGGAACCGGATCGACATCTCATTCGTAACCGCCATCGACTCGATGCCGATGACACTGAACGCCGCAAACCACAGCGCGGTGTCGGCGAGCATGAACATGGTCGGGCCACTGATATACCGGCCGGGCCGAAGCTGCGTCTCATCGAAGGACCACCGTGCGGTGGCACTGCCCTTTTCAATGGAGTGACAACGCACGCCCGTCGAGGCAGCAGCAGGGAACATCTCGACGAAGTGCGCGTTGACCTCTTCGGCCGTCGGGATGGTGGGGTGTGCAGCCACGAGGCGCAGCGTAGCCAACCGATGACCGATGACCGTGTCGCATCCTGCATCAGGCGCATCCGGTCACCCGTCGAACCTGATGCGATGATGCCGAGTCGTACTTTGTAATGCGTACTTCGCAATTAGGAACCATCTGGTATGGTGCCTCTCAACCAGGTGGTGGATGGCCAGATGGCCGTCCTGTGTTGCGCGTTAGAACCGCACGTCCCTATACTCGCATCTGGTTATCCCAAACCGATCCCGCCGGTACCCGGAGGCGCCCCGCGGCGCTGTTGTACTGGGAGAGGATCACCCAAGGGATCGGTCCTGTTGTGCAATCCGCATCGGGCCGATTTTTCGTTCGTCAGAACTCCGATACCCGAGTGCCGGGTCGGAGTGCGCCGAAGAGAGAGACATAGAGAAAAGTGCCAACCGTACAGCAGCTGGTCCGCCAGGGCCGGAAGCCAAAGCCGAAGAAGCAGAGGACCGTCGGTCTTGCCGGCTCTCCTCAACGACGTGGCGTATGCACGCGCGTGTACACCGTTACCCCGAAGAAGCCGAACTCGGCCCTTCGCAAGGTCGCGCGCATCCGTCTGTCCTCTGGGGCAGAGATCACCGCGTACATCCCGGGTGAGGGCCACAACCTCCAGGAACACTCGATCGTTCTCGTCCGTGGTGGACGTGTGAAGGACCTGCCCGGTGTTCGCTACAAAGTCATTCGTGGAGCACTCGATGCTGCCGGCGTGGATGGCCGTAAGCAGGCCCGCTCCCGCTACGGCGCAAAGAAGGATTCGTAATGCGCAGAGCACCCGCCGAAGTACGCAAGCTCGATCCGGATCCGATCTACCAGTCGGTTCTGGTCACGCAGCTCATCAACAAGATTCTCCTGAAGGGGAAGAAGGGTGCTGCCCGTCGCATTGTGTACACCGCAATGGCCACGGTCGAGCAGCGCACCGGCTCCGAGCCGCTTCCGATCCTCAAGCGTGCCGTTGACAACGTGCGACCTACCCTCGAGGTCCGGTCCCGTCGTGTCGGTGGTTCCACATATCAGGTTCCCGTTGAAGTACGCCCGCGTCGCGCTCAGACCTTGGCCGTACGTTGGCTCGTCGACTTCGCTCGCAAGCGTCGTGAATCCACGATGTCTGATCGCCTCGCGAACGAGATCCTTGATGCCGCGAACCGCACCGGTGCTGCCGTGAAGCGCCGTGAAGATGTCCACAAGATGGCGGAGTCCAACAAGGCTTTCGCTCACTATCGCTGGTAAGAGAACATGGCACGCACCATCCCACTAGAGACCGTTCGCAATATCGGAATCATGGCCCACATCGACGCGGGCAAAACGACGACGACTGAGCGGATCCTCTACTACACCGGTCGAACCTACAAGCTCGGTGAGGTTCATGAAGGTGCTGCCGTCATGGACTGGATGGAACAGGAGCAAGAGCGCGGGATCACGATCACGTCGGCAGCTACGACCTGCCAGTGGGATGACCACACGATCAACATCATCGACACACCCGGCCACGTCGACTTCACCGTTGAGGTCGAGCGTTCGCTGCGTGTGCTCGACGGTGCCGTTGCGGTCTTTGATGCCGTTTCGGGTGTTGAGCCACAGTCTGAGACTGTTTGGCGCCAGGCCGACAAGTACGGAGTTCCCCGGATCTGTTTCATCAACAAGATGGATCGGGTCGGTGCCGACTTCTTCGCTTCCACCCAGTCGATTGTGGATCGACTCGGCGGGAACCCCGTAGCCATTCAGATCCCGATCGGTTCCGAGGCCGAGTTCAGGGGTGTCGTCGATCTCGTCGAGATGAAGGCGATCGTCTGGAACGACGACGAAGGCGCCGAGGACGGTGCCGGCACGGAGTTCGATGTGATCGATATCCCATCCGAGCTCGTCGATCAGGCGAGCGAGTGGCATGACAAGATGCTCGACATCGTGGCTTCTGAGGACGAGGAGCTCATGGAGAAGTACCTCCTGGAGGAGGACCTCACTCCTGATGAGATTCGCTCCGTGATCCGCAAGGGCACGATCGCACGCGCCTTCGTCCCTGTGGTGCTCGGTACTGCATTCAAGAACAAAGGTGTCCAGCCGCTTCTCGATGCTGTCATCGCATATCTTCCGAGCCCTGTCGACCTACCTCCGATGGAGGGATTCCGCCCGGGGCATGAGGAACAGACGATGGAGCGCAAGGCCTCGGACGACGAACCTTTCGCGGCTCTGGCGTTCAAGATCATGTCGGACCCGTACGTCGGCAAGCTCACCTACCTCCGTGTCTACTCGGGCAGGGCGGACAAAGGTGACGGTGTCATCAACACGACGACCGGCAAGAAGGAGCGGTTCGGTCGGCTTCTGCGGATGCATGCCGCAAAGCAGGAGGACATCGACGAGATCATGACGGGCGACATCGTTGCCGCTGTCGGCATGAAGAACACCAAGACCGGCGACACGCTTTCAGCGGTCAACGTGCCGATCCAGCTCGAGTCGATGACGTTCCCTGCCCCGGTGATCTCGGTGGCTATCGAGCCGAAGACGAAGTCGGACCAGGACAGGCTCGGCAACGGGCTTTCTCGCCTCGCCGAAGAGGATCCGACGTTCAAGGTTCACACCGACGATGAGACGGCTCAGACGATCATCGCCGGCATGGGAGAGCTTCACCTCGAAGTGATCGTCGACCGTCTCTTCCGTGAGTTCAAGGTTGAAGCGAATGTTGGACGTCCACAGGTTGCATATCGTGAGACGATCAAGCGTCCCGTCAACAAGATCGACGCAAAGTTCAAGCGACAGACCGGTGGTTCCGGCATGTACGGTCACGTCGTCATCGACCTCGAGCCCCTCGCACCCGGTGCCGGCTTTGAGTTCGAGGACAAGGTGAAAGGCGGAAACGTTCCGCGTGAGTACATCCCTGCCGTCGAGAAGGGCATGCGTGAGGCCCTTGCAGGTGGAATCCTTGCCGGATACCCGCTTGTCGACATCAAGGCACGTCTGATCGATGGTTCGAGTCACAACGTCGACTCGAA
This sequence comes from uncultured Acidimicrobiaceae bacterium, assembly GCA_964635205.1. Classification (GTDB taxonomy): domain Bacteria; phylum Actinomycetota; class Acidimicrobiia; order Spongiisociales; family UBA5794; genus B3-G11. Next base: position 4,974 of record CAZWMX010000151.1, read on the forward strand.
CGAGATGGCGTTCAAGATCGCGGGATCGATGGCGATTCAGGAAGCTGCGAAGGTGGCAGGGATCAAGATCCTCGAACCGGTGATGGAACTCGAAGTGGTAACCCCGGAGGACTACATGGGTGACGTCATCGGGGATCTCTCTGCGCGCCGTGGCAAGATCGAGTCGATGGATGCCCGTGGACCTGCCCGTGTGGTCAACGCACTCGTGCCCCTTGCTGAGATGTTCGGATACGCGACCGATCTGCGGTCCCGAACCCAGGGTCGCGCCAATTACTCGATGCAATTCCATTCATATCAAGAAGTTCCGACTGCGGCTGCCCAGGAAATCGTGGCCAAGGTCAGAGGCGAATAGGAGACAGTCATGGCGAAAGAGAAGTTTGAGCGGTCGAAGCCGCATATGAATATTGGGACGATGGGTCATATTGATCATGGGAAGACGACGTTGACTGCTGCTATTACGAAGGTTTTGGCTGAGCGGAACGAGTCTGAGTACACGCCGTTTGAGGATATTGATAAGGCTCCTGAGGAGCGT
>CAZWMX010000152.1:0-5487 GCA_964635205.1 uncultured Acidimicrobiaceae bacterium
CGAACGCCATGTTGTCGCGAACCGTCATGTGCGGGTACAAGGCGTAGTTCTGGAAGACCATCGCGATGTCGCGATCCTTCGGTGGTACGTCGTTGACGACCGTGTCACCGATACTGAGCTTCCCCTCGGTGATGTCCTCAAGGCCCGCGATCATGCGCAGCACAGTGGACTTGCCACAACCCGAAGGACCAACAAGCACGAGGAACTCGGCGTCGGTGATCGTCATACTGACTTGACCAACCGCCCGTGTCCCATCCGGATAGATCTTCCCCAGGTCTTCGAGAACGATTTCAGCCATGGTTTCCTCCGTATCTTGTTACCCGAATCGGGCGAATTCGATGATGTCGTCGAGCGGAACTGTGGCCAGCCCGATCACGTGGTCGGCTGCTCCGTAGTAGACGTAGACCGTTCCGTCGACGACCGGGTTTGCGGCCGAGAACACAACGTTTGGCACGTCGCCTTCCAGCTCCCATTCCTCTTCTGGTTCGAGTATCGGTTCCTTCGGCCGGTTGATGACAACCGCGGGATTCTCGAGGTCGAGTAGACAGACACCAATCCGGTAGATGCGCTTTTCGTCGTAGGCGTGGTACAGAGTCACCCACCCGTGCTCCGTTTCGATCGGGGGACCGTTGCCTCCGACACGCTTCGAATCCCACCCGTTTTCGGGCCTCGGTGACATGATGGACTGCATGTCCTCCTCCGGCCAATGCACGAGATCGTCTGACTCAGCGAGCCAGATCGAAGGTGGACGGCGGTGGAAGGCGACGAATCGGCCCCCCAGTTTGGCTGGGAGCAGGAAGTGATCCTTGTTGTCCTCGCCGCGAACCATGGGACCGATCGGCTCCCAGCTGATCAGGTTGTCGCTGCGAGCGAACATCGGGGTCGTGGATTGTTCGCGGTTCCCGTTGGTGCCGAACGCCGTGTAGCCCATGTAGAACGTGCCGTCGAGCTCGGTCACTCGCGGGTCCTCGACTCCCTGCCTGTCGATCGCACCCTTCGGCTCGAGGACGGGCTGACGGAGCCGGTTCCATCGAACACCGTCCGCGCTCACGGCGTATCCGATACGACTGATCCGGTCGACGCCCTGGGCCCGGTACCACATGTGGAACAGTCCGTCCCGGTGGATCACGGAAGGGTTGTAGACGTTGAAGGCCTCCCACGGAGTCGCAGGATCTGGCAATAGAATCGGGTTCGCCTCGTGGCGCTGGAGCCTCACGTTGTTCTCACTCCCAAATGGTCGAGGACGGATCTTACGCTGAGGCGTGACATGGTCGTCACCTCATCCGCCGCCCCGCTGAAGAGCAGCATGTCGTCTTCGCCGTCAGCAACGAGACCCGTCGGAAAGATGACGTTCGGGACGAAGCCGGACACCTCGTGTGCACGCTCCGGCTCGACCATCGGCCCGTCTGATCTGGCCAGGACACGGCTGGGATCTTCCGCATCGAGCAATGCCGCCCCAGCTCGGTACGTTCCGACCGGGCTGCCGGAGCTGGCGACGTCAACGCCGTGGTAGATGAGAAGCCATCCCTCCGGCACGCGCATCGGCGGTGCGCCTGCGCCAACCTTGACGCAGTCCCACATCCCGGGACGGGGAGCCAGAACCAGACGATGCCTGCCCCAATGCAGTCCGTCAGGCGATCGGGCCGAGATGATCGACGGAGCGCCCACCGAAGAACATGGCATCGGCCGGTGAAAGGCCATCAGTTCTCCTTCGAGGCGGGACGGCAGCATCACGACATCCTTGTTCTCTGACGTGAAGATGATCCCGTGGCGCGTGAAGGTTCGGAAATCTCGCGTCGACATCAGGGCGGTGGCTATTCCCAGGTGTCTGCTGATTGCGACATACGTCACATAGAACAGGTCGCCGACCTGTGTGATGCGCGGATCCTCGATACCGAGTTCCTCCCAGGGCTCGGTGGGGAGCAGTTCTGGCACTGTGGAGACGTCGAGAACTGTGCCGCCGTCTGGTGCCAGGCGCACAACGCGAAGGTGCGACAGGTGGGGGAGCCGCATGCGGCCGTCGGGCAACCGGAACACCCTGGGATCATGCGTGTCGGCGCCGTTCCTGGGAAAGGTGTCGACAACCCAGCTCGGCAGTCCGTCGCGAGGCTCCATCCGGGGTGATAGAAGCACATCCGATCCAACGGGTGCAGGCCACTCGGCTACACGGATGAGAAGAACGATTTCGTCACCGAGCCTCGTTGCCGCCGGATTGAAGACGCCGACGATCGTGCGCTCGGGGCTGAGTGGCTCAAGATCGTCCGGACGGAGCAGGACGCGGTGATCGGACATAGCTACGGTCATGACTCGACCTCCAGGATGACGCCCTCATCCGGGCGAAGGCTGAACGATTCGACAAAGGATCCACCACGATCCCGGTGCGTCGACAAGGCTATCGACCCGCGCATCGTTTGTGTATCGAGGTGCAACGGTTCTGAAGTGAAGTTGAGCGCAACAAGACGATCTCCACTCTCATGGCGCCGCACGTAGGCAAAGCAGCCCCCTGGTGCAGGGAACGTTTCGTAGCTGCCGGACAGCAGCGCAGGAGTGTCACGGCGGTAGCGGAGGAGAGCGCGGTACAGGTTCAGCAACGACACGGGCTCACCGGCCTGGACCGCGACGTTGCGAGTCTCGTAGTCTTCCGTGATGGGGAGCCACGGCTCGACGGCGGAGAACCCGGCGAATGGACCGGTGTCCCAAGGCATCGGGGTTCGGACCGGATCACGGCTGCGCGCGGGGCCGAGGCGGAGACCCTGGGGATCACGAAGACGATCTGTTGGCACGACACCGTTCTCCATGCCGAGTTCATCCCCCTGGTAGAGCGTCGGCGTGCCGCGCAGGGTGAGGAGCAGCATTCCGGCGATCCGCGCCTGGGCCGTCCCGATCCGCGACGCAAGGCGGGGCTGGTCGTGGCTCCCGAGCACGTAGGTGGGCCAAGCCTCTGCAGGGAGTGCGGCTTCGAGCGCCTCGACAGAAGTACGAATCGCGGCTGCGTCCCACGGTTGCTCCATGAGCCGGAAGTTGAACGGAAGATGGAGCTCGTCGTCGTCACCGTAGTAACGAACCCACCGTTCGAGCGAGTAGCCGAGCTCGCCGATGCCGCAGATGCCATCGTACTCGTCGAGAACCAACCGCATACGACGCAGCACATCGTGAACACCGTCCTGGTCCTCGTTGTGCAAACGGCGCTGGCGCCCGAATATGTCGTTGACGGGGAGGTCGACCGGGGCTTCCGGATTCGGGGGATTGTCGCGGAGCTCGGCATCCTTGATGATCATGCCGATCACGTCCATGCGGAAGCCGTCGACGCCCCGGTCGAGCCAGAACCGCAACACGTCGAACATTGCCCGCTCGACCTTCGGGTTTCGCCAGTTCAGCTCAGGCTGCTCCGGAAGGAACTGGTGTAGGAAATACTGCCCCGTGGTCGGGTCCAATGTCCAGGCCGGACCCCCGAAGGGACTCCCCCAGTTGTTGGGAAGCGATCCGTCCGACTGCGCGTCCCGCCATATGTACCAGTCACGCTTCTCGCTGTTCCGACTGCTGCGCGAGTCGGTGAACCATCGATGCAGGTCGGATGTGTGGTTGGGGACATAGTCGATAATGACTCGGATGCCGCGCCGATGGGCAGCATCCACGAGACGGTCGAACGTCTCGAGATCGCCGAAGGTCGGGTCTACGTCGCGGTAGTTGGACACGTCGTATCCGAAGTCCGCCATGGGTGATGGGAAGAATGGGCTGATCCAGATCGCGTCGATTCCGAGCGAATCGCTGGAATCTCCGGCCAGGTAGTCGAGCCTCTCGATGATCCCCTCGAGATCGCCGATTCCGTCGCCGTTGCCGTCCTGGAAGCTCCTCGGGTAGATCTGATAGATGACAGCCGTCTGCCACCACGGTTGTTCCACCCCCGCCGAAGAGGTTCCGATCGATGGGTGAAGCGTCACGGTGTCACGACTCGATCCTGCCTTCACCCCTGCCACGAACGGTCTTGAGATCGGAATCAACCGCCACGAGTCCGAACAACGCCGCGAATGTCATCGCCGCCGCCACGAAGGGCAGTGTGAGCAAGGCGCTCACAACGAAGATCGCAACACTCAGGAGACCAACGGTGGGACGCCGTACGGCGAACACGGCGCTGTTGCGTAGTGTGGTCCACAGTCTTGGCTCCTCGGCTGCCAGCCAGAACGGCCAGTAGAAGAGATTGACGATGAACCATCCAAGGCCTACGCCGCCCCAAACGACGCGTGCCAATGCCCAGACCGCGCCGGCTTCCTCTCTATATATCCAGAAGTTTCCGATGACGATGATGGCAACCACCAGGTTGAGCGCTCCCCACAGCAACGCCGGAAGTGCCACCCGGCGAATCGCACCCAGGGCGTCTCGTATGCCGACGAATTCATCATCGACGATCCTCCTGGCGACGACATACACGACGGCGGTCGCGATCGGCGCCGTGATGATCGGCACCTGGAAAGCGAACCAGACGATGTTGAGCAGGACGAGGGGCATGAGCTCGCGCCACCAAAGGCGAAAGGCGATCCCGAAGAGCTCGAAGGTTCCTGTTCTCTCAGTCATTCACGCCACCTCCATCAGGTACGTCTTGCCGCTTTCGGCATCGAAGCAGAGCGCATCGCCACAGATCTCGGACGGGATTCTGTCACCGTCGAGGGTGACACCGGTCACACCCCATGCGACGACCGGCGTCCGGTAGCCTGGTGCACCCGTCCACACGATCCGGATCGTGTCATCATCCTGTGACATGTGAGCGGGCGGGTAGCCGCTGTAGATGGTGACGCCCGGCGCGGGCGAGTAGTAGGCGAGGGCAGCAAAGGTAGGGGCCATTCCGGCGCCATACACCTCCTGGCCGATGGCACCCCAAGGTTCGCGCCCGTCGCGCATGTCCTCGAGCGGTATGAAGAGATCAAGCCGATTCGTGCCCACCGTCGAGTATGCAGACGGGAACTCGGTCGCGACCCCGTCGGGGAGGAGAGGCGGCAAGCTGGATGCCAGGGTGACGAGGGTGTTGTAGGAGAATTCGGCGACGAGCTTCTCCACGTCCGGGTCGACGCGGTCGTGGGCAAGGCGGAGGAACTCGGTGAGGTAGATCCACGCCTCGTACTGCTCCTTTGCGGTGATGGCTGCGGCTTGCTGGGTTGGTGCCAACCCGAAGAACGTGCGTGCTTCCGCCGCGGGTCCGTAGTCGACTTCATGCAGCCAGCTGAGACGGATCAGATTGGCGATGGGACCGTATGCGTACTCCAACCAGGTGTCATCGCCGGTTCGGTCTGCCAATTCGGCGGCAGCGAGGGCCGCTGCTGCGGTCATGTGAGTCTCGTAAGAGAAACCGAAGCCGCTGCCGCCATATGCCCGAACGGCTGCCTTGGCTTGGTCCACACATTCGTTGCCGCAGCCTATGTCAGCAAGACGAAGCATGTAGAGGGCGTATCCACCCGCCGCGTCTGGTTGCCTCCCTGTGCCCTGCCAGGTCGT
>CAZWMX010000153.1:0-5462 GCA_964635205.1 uncultured Acidimicrobiaceae bacterium
ACAGGATTCTCCGATCGGGGGACTCGTCAGACTACCAGCGCCTCCAATTTCGCTCCACGGTGTTGCTGAAGCACTCCAGCGGTGCCTCGAAGCTCGAGACCCGCTTGGCAGATCTCCGAGGTCCGGACCGCCTGAGCTGTCGCGTGAGGACGGGTAGCCTCACCGTTCCATGACCTCGCTTCGCATCCTCTCGACCAACTTGCTCGTCGACCGAGCCGACCCCGACGATCTCCGGCGGGTGATCGCGGATGCTGGTCCCGATGTCGTTGTCACACAAGAGATGGGGACCAGATCGGCATCCGTCATCCGAGAGACCCACTGTCATGGTCACCTCGATCCCCGGGACGACCTGTTCGGCATGGGGATCGCCTCGAAGTATCCCGTTGTCGTTGAGCAGTTGGCACTCGACGAGCGCCCGGGATGGGTAGCTCGACTCGATCCGGATGCGTGGCCGAATCTGGAGCAACCGCTGGACGTACTCGACGTCCACCTCGTGAATCCCGTCGATCGTCCATGGCTGGCGACCCGCGACACCAGGCGACGTCAGATCGCACAGATCAGTGCGTTCCTTGACGGGAGGGACGCTGCGAGCGTGATCGTTGGCGACATGAACGCCAGCCCGTTGTGGCCCGAATACAGGCTCCTGGCAGAACTCGGTACCGACGTTGCCCTTGCCACGAGCACGACTCGAAGGACGTGGGCACCGATGACGTGGGGGCCGAGACTGTTGCGGATCGATCACGCCTTTGTTGCAGGAGCGCGACCGGTCACCACCTCCGTAGTCCGGCTACGAGGCACAGATCACAACGCGCTCATCGTCGATATCGAGATCTGAGCCGTTGGCGCTCGATGACCGGGGTCGACACGACCGGCGAGCGCCGACGACGACCTCACGTGTCGGAGTCGCATCGCTCCCAGAAGGAGAACAGCTCGTCGATCACCGGGTCGGGCTGTTCGACCATCACCATGTGCCCCGCCCCTGCAACGATCACGATCGTGGAGTTGGGGATGGCTTCGGCAAGAGCGGCTGCTCCTTTTGGGCGGGTCATGAGGTCACGCTCGCCCATGAGCACGAGAACCGGGGCATCGATCTCGGTGGCTCGCTCTGTGGCATCGTCATAGGCGTTGCAGGCGGCGAGGTCGTTGTGGAGGACCCCGGGCCTGCTTCGTTCCAGCAGTCGCACCGACGCCCCCATCATCCACAGGCCCGGTGTTGGGTGGCCTCCCGTGTGCGCGGTGCGGGCATGGCTCCAGGAGGTCACGAGGTCGAATGCGAGGTGATCGTTCGCTTCGGCGGCCTCGAGCAGGTCGGGATGGACGGGCATGGATTCGGCAACACCGATGAGCACCAGGGATCGGACGAGGGACGGGAACCGGGCAGCAAGCTCGATACCGATGAACGCCCCCATGGAGTGGCCGACGACCCGTGCCGCATCGACGCCGATCTCGTCGAGCACGGCAGCGACCACGTCGGTGTACTCCGAGATCGCCGGGCACGCCGGGTCGTCCGAACGCCCATGCCCGGGGAGATCGAGCGAGAGGACACCGTACCCGTGAAAGGCGAAAGCCCTCGCTTGGAGCTGCCACACCGTGTGATCCATGCCCGCTCCATGGAGGAGCACAACGGTTGGAAGCGATGGATCGAACTCGCGCCCGCCGGTCGAGGCATGAACGTGCAGTCCGTCGAGGTTCACGTCCATGGCATCATCCGCGCTGTGATGCCCGCAGCGCCTGGGCAAGGTCAGAAATGAGGTCGTCCGGGTCCTCGAGCCCTATGGAGAGGCGCACGAGGTCCTCACCAACACCCGCAGCTTCGAGCTCCTCGCTGCTCATCGTGGCGTGTGTCGTCGAGGCGGGGTGGATCACCAGTGACTTGGCGTCCCCGACGTTTGCGAGATGGGAGAAAACTCCGAGGCGTTCGATGAAGCTCCGCCCAGCCTCCCGCCCGCCTGCGATGCCGAAGGGGAAGATGGCGCCGCATCCCTTGGGGAGGAGCTGTTGTGCCAGCTCGTGGTCGGGGTGGTCGTCGAGCTCCGGGTAGACGACCCAGGAGACCTCAGGGGCCTGTTCGAGGAAGGCGACGACCTTGCGGGTGTTTGCGACGTGGCGTTCCATGCGCACCGGAAGCGTCTCGAGGCCCTGGATGAGGTAGAACGCGGTCTGGGCCGCCATGGCGGCCCCAAGGTCGCGGAGTCCCTCGACGCGTGCCCGGATCAGGAACGCTTGGGTCCCGAACTCGTCGGCGAACCGCAGACCGTGATACGACGGGTAGGGCTCGGTGAGGGTCGGGAACTTCCCCGAAGCCTCCCAGTCGAAGGTGCCGCCATCGACGAGCACACCACCCACCGCAATGCCGTGGCCACCGATGAACTTCGTCGCCGAGTGCATGACCAGGTCGGCGCCGTGATCGAACGGTCGGAACAGGTACGGCGTGGCAAAGGTGTTGTCGATCATCAGTGGGAGCCCTGCGGCATGGGCCACGTCGGCCACGGCGGGAACGTCGAGGACCTCGAGTGCGGGGTTGCCGAGCGTCTCGCCGTAGACCAGGCGGGTCTCCGGGCGGATGGCCGCCGCGAACGCCTCGGGGTCGCGAGGATCAACGAACGTTGTGGTGATCCCCGCCAGGCGGGGCAGGGTCTGGGCGAAGAGGTTGTGGGTTCCGCCGTAGAGGGAGCCCGACGAGACGATGTGCGCCCCGGTTCCCATGAGGGTCGGTATCGCGAGGAAGACTGCCGCCTGCCCACTCGCCACAGCGACGGCCCCGACGCCGCCTTCGAGGGCAGCGACACGTTCTTCGAACGCTGCCACGGTCGGGTTCGAGATCCGGGAGTAGATGTGACCCTGACGCTCGAGGTTGAAGAGGCCGGCGGCGTGGTCGACGTTCTCGAACATGTACGAGGTCGTCTGGTAGATCGGGACGGCCCTGGCGCGATGGTCCGCGTCGGGCTCGTGGCCTGCGTGGAGGCTGAGCGTGTCGAAGCGGAGGAGATTCGGGTCGACCATCGGTGCACCGCACGATACACGCCGTCACAGACGTGAGCTTCTGGCGTGAGCGCTACCGTGTCGCGCTATGGCGACGTTCGAACTCTCCGACCTTGCCGGCGTCGACCGGTACAAGCTCCTGACCGGGCTCATCGTGCCCCGGCCCATCGGATGGATCGGCACGGTCGATCGAGACGGTGTCCGCAACCTTGCGCCGTACTCCTTCTTCAACTGTGTCGCCGCAACACCTCCCACGGTCGTCGTCGGCACCGGGAGCCGAGCCGGTGCGCCCAAGGACACCCTTTCGAACCTGCGGGACACCGGGGTGTTCACGGTGAGCATCGTCACCGAGGAGGTGGCTGAGGCCATGAACGAAACGTCGGCCGAGTTCGCTCCGGACGTCGACGAGTTCGCCGAGGTGGGGCTCACCGCGGTGGTCGGGACGACCGTCCCCGCACCGTACGTCGCACAAGCCAAGGCCGCCCTCGAGTGTGCCGTGAACCAGATCCTGCCGCTCGGGGAGCCGCCGAGCTCGTGGCTCGTCATCGCAGAGGTGCGCGTGGTCCACGTTGCCGACGACCTCCTCGACGGGACGCGTGTCGACCCGGAACGTCTCAAGGCGATAGGCAGGTTCGCCGGCTCTGGGTACTGCACGACGGCAGACGGGCTTTTCTCCCTCACGCGTCCGGAGTAAGCGGGGCTGGTGAGCGGCCCTCGGGATGTTCGGGTGAATCCTGGTCACGGGGTGAGGCAGTGGTCGGATCGTCGTGTCACCCGTCTTCGTCGTCCGGCAGGTCCTCGTAGCCGTCTGAGTTGGCACAGTCGTCACACAGTGTTCGCAGCCAGCCGTGCTTCCTCCGAAGGCGGCCGGGGCTGTTGCACCGCTCGCAGGTTCGCGCGGACTCAGCCTCGGCGTGGGCGACGGCCTTCTCGCCGATGTCGTGGTTGTGCCCTGCCCAGTAGAAGCGGAGGGTGCCGAACTTCTCCTTGATCTGGTGGACCTGATAGTCGGGATCGATCTCACGCAGCCGCTCGTCCAGTCGGGCAAGGATCGGGTACCACCGGCTCCGCACTGGATCCACCGCTCCCACCCGTCACCTCGTTGGTCTCGTTGTGCTTGTCGGAGGGATCTGGGCGCTGACGACTTGGTTCGCTCATCGAAGACTCGCTGCGGTCGACATGGCCGGGGGAGTGATTCTCATCTGGCTCGTGTTCGCGCTCATCACTGGAGCGGCGATGCCGGGCGCGAGCTACCTGTTCGTCTGGCCGGCGCTGGGCGCATCGGCGATCGTGCTGATCCGAGCAGGTAGCGGGCACGCCCAGAGATGGCTGAGTCCCGTCGGTCTGTTGGCTGTGGCTGCCCCGACTCTTGTCGTGATGGTGCCGCCCGTCGACACGTTCTTCCAGATGGCACAGCCGCGGCCGGGCAACCCGGGCTCCGAGATGGTCGAGGCCGTCGCCGTCGCCATGTTCCTGGCCTTCCTCAGTGTGGCGCTGATCGGATCGGCGATGACCCAGGACGGCGGCCCAGGTAGGGTTGATGGCCGTGAGGTGGGCGGTGACGATGGCGGCGACGATGGCGTCGTCGGCGATCCGCGAGGCACTGATGGTGTGGCCCGCCTCTGGAGTTCGGACATGTGGATCGTTGTGGGCAGTGGTCATCGTGGGCGGTGGGCTCGTCGCTTGTGTCGGCTGGCTCGGATACCGCGCCACCGGTCGCATCGAGTGGTGTTCACCGAGGTTTTGCACATCGACGACGTCGCGCACGTCTGACACAAACGTGCGGTCGTGTGACGATGATCTGCCGGGGCGGGCTACCGAGCGATCCCCCTAGGAGCGTATTTCGGGTTCTCGAACGGCCACGACTCCTCGATCCAGCGTGACACGGAGCGATACACGACCGCATCCATCTCGGCTTGGCTCGCCCGGACCCACGACCTCACCGAAGCGTCGTGGGTGGGATCATCTGTCGGGTAGATGTACAGGCAGCCAATTACGTCGTCGCTGTCGAGGACCGAGTAGGTGAAGCCCTTCCGCTCGACGAAGTGCCGCGCATGCATGTCGAGGTCGGCGAGGTTCGCCTCGAGGCTCATCTCCACCGGCCAGTCGCCGTCCGGATCGAAACCCGGCGTTGAACGGATGTGGTCGATGCTCGACATCCACGCTTCGTGGTCACGCTCGTTGTGGTGGGGTCCGAGCGGCTCGAGCCGGAACCCCGGGCCCTGCAATGTGGTCGGGGCGGTGAAGGTGGCAGGGACGAACGGACGGGACATGGTCGGAGTCTACGGACGAGAGTTACTCGCACCCAGTGTGTGCGAACATGGACGGAGCCCGACCGTCGAGAGATCGGAGACGAGCAACCATGGTGAACATCGCAACGAACCGGATCGTCGAGCGTGGCGAGCTCGATGCGTTCGTTCAACCCCGCCATCGTGGTGTCCTGTTGACAACGCGCCGCGACGGACGGCCACAGTCGTCGT
>CAZWMX010000154.1:0-5454 GCA_964635205.1 uncultured Acidimicrobiaceae bacterium
GTGGTTCGGTGGTGGATATGGTTCGAATCCCGCCTCCGGCTCCACAAACAGCCATCAGCCATCAGCCGTCAGCCATCAGCCGTCAGCCGTCAGCATTCAACTGTCGGCGGTTCCTGTGATCCTTCGCATTCGACGTTCCCGGATCGTTCGTGCCAGGAACCACGCGAGGTACAGCACATAACCACCTGCGACGAGCCAGAGCAGGGATGTGAGAACTTCGTGTGTGGTCACAATCACCCTCCGTTGGTGCCAACGTATCGGGTGCCTGTGACACGAAAGGACCGCACGGTGGGCAACCCCGTGCGGTCCTTGCTTCGTCAGTGGAAGCGCCCTGTTAGCCGTCCTTGCCGCCGCCGGTGTTCGTGAATGAGAAGGTCTTGGACTGGCCGGTGCTTGCCTTGATCTTCACATTGAACGTCTTGCCCGATGGTGCATCTGGGAACTTGACCGTCATCTCCCATTTGCCATTCTTGTTCGCGACGGTGGAGTTGCCCCCATACGCCGAGCTTGCGGTGATCTTTGCCCCCGGCTCCGCAGATCCGTAGAACACGTCGTAGGGGATCTCCTCGGAACAGGATCCGTACTTCTGATGGGCGACGAACGCGGCCGTTTCATCTTGGCCTTTGTCGACAGGTGCGTCGTAGTACACGGTGACCGATGCAACGGTCGCCGTTCCGTCTGCATCAATGCCCTCGAAGGAGACGTAGTTCTTCCCAGGGGAGAGAACGAGTTCCATCACCCATTCGCCTTCCTTGGGGATCGCCTCGTACTTGCCACGATGAACGGTGATACCTTCGCCGGCGGTCCCACCGAAGGCGACGACCTTGGACTTGAAGCGCGCCCCGTCCTCCGGATGGGTGAGTGTGAACGCGGGCGCTGGTTCCTGCACATCCTTGTCGGTGTCGTCCGCATCCACGGGTTCGGTTTCCTTCGCCACGTCAGATTCCTGTTGGACGGGCTTGTCACTCGTGACCTGTTCAGGCTCGGGTTCCTTGGCAGCAAACGTCGTGGTCGTCGCCTTCGGAACGGACGTTGTCGGCGTTACTTGTACATCGTCCGGCTCGGCCGACACTGTCGGTGAGCTTCCAATGTTCCAGTATGTTCCGATGCCTGCCATTGCTGCACCACCGATCAGAACGATGGCGAACGCTGCGAACGCTACGAGAAACGGTTTTCCTCTCATGGGTGGTGGTCCTCTCCCAATCGATTGGTGATGCCCTCGCCTGCCTAGTCCTGCCCTGCCTGTAACACGCAGTAGTGACCGACCAGGTTTACCGAACTTCTTGGGTGGTCCCGGAGATCTGCCGATATCTCGATAAACCTCAACGACGCAACCGGCGTGTAACAGGTGACTGATGACCGTACGACCACGACCCCGCGGTGCTACCGCAGACGAGGCGAACAGGCCTTCGTCTGGTGCATTGCGCGCCACGGAGCCGTTCGATCGCTTCTACGAACGGGAGTATCGATCGGTGGTCGGCCTCGCATATGCGCTGTCCGGCAGTCGTGCGGCATCCGAGGACCTGGCACAGGAGGCGTTCATCGCTGCACATCGGAACTGGGAGAAGGTCGGGAGCTACGACAAGCCTGAAGCATGGGTCCGACGCGTCGTTTCGAATCTCTCGGTGTCCCGGTTTCGAAGACGGGCTACCGAGGTCAAGGCGCTGACCCGACTCGCTGGTTTCGGCAATCAGCTCGCAACTCTGCCGGAGCTTCCCGTGGAGGCCGAGGAGTTCTGGACGAAGGTACGCAAGCTCCCGAAGCGTCAGGCGCAGGTCATCGCCCTGCACTATCTCGAGGATCGCCCGGTAGCAGAAATCGCAGAGATCCTCGAATGTTCACCGAACACGGTGAAGGTGCACCTACACAAGGGCAGACAGAAACTCGCCGAACGGCTCGGCATCCAGATGGGAGGCGACGCATGACCACCTTCGACACGCTCGCACGGAACTCTGCTCAGGCGATCCACCACAGTGTCTCGGATGTGCGTGTGCCGGTCGCAGGCATCGCGGCCGCCGCGCAGGGAGCGGCGATCTGGCGGATTGCCGGGTACGCGGTAGCCGGAGCCACAGCAGGTGCAGCGGTCGTGTTCGCTCTTCTCATCGCGGGACCGACCGCCGACGAGCCGGCGCAAGACTTCGCACCGACGACGAACGCGGTTGTACCCACGACGATTCCTGAGCTTTCCGTTGCGCCGACGACCATCCCTGAGCCACAGGAGACCCAGCCGGTCGCACCCGTTCCCGAGGACGACGGCGAGGAACCCGTGAGCGAGCTTCCGGACACCACGCCTCCGCTACTCGAGGTGACCTCACCTTCAGATGGTGATCGCTTCAGCACGAAGATCGTCACGTTCTCCGGTATCACGGAGACGGACGCAACTGTGATGGCGAGCGGCAAGTTCCCAGCGGCCGTGGGCTCGGACGGTTCATGGTCCATCGACCTTGTGCTCGCTACCGGTGCCAACGGTGTGGTGTTCCGTGCCCTGGATCCTGCCGGCAACGAATCGGAGGTTCGCCTAACGGTCCATCTCGATGCCGAAGAACCGCCGGCGACAACAACGACTACCGCAGCCGAATGGGTGTTCACGGCCAACCAGAAGTACGGGACGTGCTCCGAACCCCTGCCGTACGACGTGTTCAGTGGAAAGGCCAAGCCGGGTACCACGGTGACGGTGTCGTCGCCCCACGGAGGTGGAACAGCGGCTGTTGACGTTGATGGCACATGGAGTGTGAGGGTTGAATTCCCGACAGCGTCGTACAACGTATCGTTCACGGTGACTGTCAAGGACTACACAGGAGCGAGTAAGGCCTTCCCCTTCGTGAGCCTTTACAAAGGCTGACATCTGATACCCGACAACCGATTCCTGCACTACCCTGCCTCCCGATGGCGGATCAGGCGAACTTCGAACAAGACGCAATGCAGTACGCAGGGCAACTCTATTCAGCTGCGCTGCGGATGACACGTAACCCGGCTGACGCTGAGGACGTTGTCCAGGAAACATTCCTCAAGGCGTACCGCGCCTACGACTCCTTCGCCGAGGGCACGAACCTCAAGGCGTGGCTGTATAGGATCCTCACGAACACCTATATCAACAAATACCGCAAGATGCAGCGGCGGCCGAGTGAGGTCGAGCTCGGGGAACTCCAAGATCTGTACCTGTACAAGCGCCTCGGCGAGCAGTCCGGCGCACAGGTGAGTGCAGAGAGTCAGGCGCTTGACATGTTCGTCGACGAGGACATCATCGAGGCGATCGAGTCCCTGCCTGAGAACTTCAGACTTCCCGTCCTGTATGCAGATGTGGAGGGTTTCTCCTACAAGGAGATCGCCGAGATCCTCGATATTCCGATCGGAACCGTCATGTCACGACTCCATCGGGGAAGAAAAGGGCTCCAAAGGAAGTTATGGAACTTGGCAGTGGAGCACGGACTAGTGGAGCCAAACGAATGAGCGGATGCGAAGACGCAGTTGAATACGTCTATCAGTACATCGATGACGAGCTGACGGTCACCCGGAAAGCTCGTATCCAGTGGCATTTGAAGCGTTGCGGGCACTGTGTCAGCGCGTTCCAGTTCGAGACGTCACTCAAGGAAAGGATCGCAGCCGGCGGAAAAACCGAACCTCCTGCGGAACTATTTGACACCCTTCGAGCGTTGATACAACAAGAACGCAATACGGGGAACTCTGACTGCTGACGCGACCAGAGTTCGTCCACGGAGGTCAGCATGCAGGAGACTGCACTCAAAGGTCACAAGTTCACGGGTTCGACCCGTGCGCCGAAAACATATTCAACGTCCCGCACCTGTACGAGCAAGGGTTGTGACACCCGATTGAGCCAGTACAACAAGCGGGAGTACTGCTTTACCCACGCCCCAACCAAGTACCCACGCTTGCGTGGTCGAATCGTGAAGGCGGAAGCCTGAGTTAGCGCGATTCATGCACAACGAGTAAGGCGCCGGCGACCCCGGCGCCTTACTCGTTGGCGAGTTGAATTCCGTCGGGTCGCCGCAGTGCCTATCCTGTCGACCATGATCCGGATCCAACGTATCGTTCTTGTCGCCCTCACGGCGGTTCTCGCTCTCGCCCTTGCTGTTCCGGCGCTCGCTGCCGACCACGCCGAAGGGGACGAGGCAGACACCACCGACACGACGGTCACAGCGGTTCCGATCTCCGCGGGTGACGAACCCGCTGTGGTGATACCACCCCCGGCTATCGAGGAATACGAGCAACCCTGGACCGCCCGCTTCCTGATCCCCCTCCTGGTCGTCACGGCCCTTGCCCTCGTGATCGGTGTGGCCATCGCCTACAACCGTTCCGTCCGCAACCGCTACAAGGTCGTCGCGTAACCCACCCATCTTGCGAACCCAGGGTTCTAGACCGGAGTGAGTCCGGTCTACAGCCCAGAGAACCGGATTTCATCAACCCAGGGTTCTAGACGGGTTTCTCCGCTGCGAGCACAACGCGAATCGTCTCGATTACCGAGTCCGGGTTGTCGTGCAGGTCACGCCATGTGAACCGGAGAACTCGCCACCCGTGCTCGATCGCGAGACGGTCACGCTCGCGATCTGTCTGAAAGGCCTGTTTCTGCGTGTGCCATCGTTCAGAGTCCCACTCGATCGCGATCCGTTGGGCCGGGAAGGCAACATCGAATCGTCGGCCGGGTGCCCAAGGAATCGGATACTCGTTGTGGAAGCCGACGAAGCCTCCCTCGGCCAGCAGTGCATTCCCCGCTCGTTCGAGCTGCGTGCGGTTCTCGTCGACGGCGGATCGGTCGTCAAGGATCGTCCGCATGGCTCCGACGCCCGGCTTGCCCCGGCGAGCGACGGAGTCGAGTACAGACCGCAGATCTGCGATCCTGCAGCGGCGATCCGCAAGTAGATCGTCCACGACGTACTCGAGATGTCTCGGCGACAACGTCGCAGCAAGGTCCACGATCGTTCGTTCCAACGTGGTCGTTCGAAGCCCACGAATTGTCGACAGATGCCCGTCGTGGAGATCGTCGTTTCGAAACACTCGCACGCCGGGGAATGCGTGGGTCGTCTTCGACGGAACCGTGACTGATACTTCTTCGAGAGAAACACTCGGCAGGGCGTGGAATGCCGCGGCCGAGTAGTGCGAGACGGTCGCATTCGGGAGCACGGCTGCTGCCGCCCTCAGGAGGCTGAGGCGACCCGGCATCTCGATGAGTCGATATCCGCCTTTCGTTGCAAGCTTCCATTCCCCGCTCGACACGCGCCAGTCGATCTGGTTCTTTGTGAAGCCGGCTTCGGTGGCTTGATCCCGGCGAATGACACCACCTTGCTGAGTCGCTATGTGGAGGATGACGTTTTGAGGATTCATGGAACCAATGTGTCATGTGGTCGTGACATATTCGGCCGACAGCGTTCTCTGGGCGCTAGACCGGACTCACTCCGGTCTAGAACCCTGGGTTCGCGGGAATGCGGGGAAGGCTTA
>CAZWMX010000155.1:0-5387 GCA_964635205.1 uncultured Acidimicrobiaceae bacterium
GCATTCGAAGCAATCGAGGCGCCCGCTGAGCCGCCGGTGGAGCTGGCAGAGAACTGACGAACGAAGCTCGTCAATTCTCAGACCGCGAAGTGAACTGCCTCGGCACCTCGCTTCGCTCCACGGCACACGACCGCCGACCGGTCTCGCTCACGGCGCACGACTCTTTGTCATCGATGGCGTCCGTCGCAAGAGTTTGCCATCGAGGAACAGCTATCATTGGTGGGTTCCCCATTCGTTCTGGGTTGGGGAAGATATTCGACTAATGAAAGGGTGCGTGATGCGCTCATTACTCAAGAGAAAAGGAGCCGTGATCGGGCTGCTCCTCGTTCTCGCTCTTGTCGCCGCCGCATGCAGTAGCGGCGAGTCCACTGACACAACTGAAGCCAGCGGTGCCGATGACACAACAACAACCGCGGCTCCGAAACCTGGTGAAGGTATCAAGGTCGGCATGGCCTACGACATCGGCGGCCGTGGTGACAAGTCCTTCAATGACTCCGCTGCCGCGGGTCTCGACCGTGCGGTCACTGATCTCGGCATCGAGGCAACGGAGCTCGAACCATCAGCCGGTGGCGAGAACCGTGAGGAGAACCTCCGCGTTCTCGCTGAGACCGGTAATGGGCTGATCTTCGGTATCGGTTTTGCGTTTGCTGATGGCATCACGGCTGCAGCAACGGACTTCAGTGATACGAACTTCGCGATCGTCGACTCCGTCGTTGAGCTGCCGAATGTTGCATCACTCGTCTTCGCCGAGCATGAGGGCTCCGCTCTCGTTGGTGCGGCTGCTGCACTCAAGACGCAGACGAACAAGATCGGCTTCATCGGTGGTGTTGCCGGTCTCGGCCTCATCGAGAAGTTCCAGGCCGGTTACGAGTTCGGTGCCAAGCAGGTCAACCCGGATGTTGAGATCATCGTTCAGTACCTGACCGAGTTCCCTGACTTCGCCGGGTTCAATGACCCAGCCAAGGGCAAGGAAGCCGCTCTTGCCATGTATGAAGAGGGCGCAGATGTCGTCTATCACGCTGCCGGTGGATCCGGTGCCGGTCTCTTCGAGGCTGCCAAGGAGACATCTGAGACGAGTGGTACCAAGGTCTGGGCAATCGGAGTTGACTCCGACCAGTACAACACCGCAGGCGCAGAAGTCCAGGAGTACATCCTGACCTCCATGCTCAAGCGTGTCGATGTTGCGATCTACTCGACCACGAACAACTTCGTTACCGGCGGTCAGCAGTCCGGCGTTGTGCTCTTTGACCTCGCAGCGGACGGCGTCGGCTACTCCACCTCCGGTGGATTTGTCGACGACATCAAGGGCCAGCTCGACGATCTTCGTCTGAAGATCGTCAGTGGCGAACTCGAGGTTCCTTCCGAGTAGCTCTCCGACCGATTCTCAATACAGCGAGGCCCGAGGCGCTAGCCTCGGGCCTCACTGTATCCATAGCAATGCCGATGAGAACAGGAGCCGACCGGTGAACGAGCCTCAACCCGCGGTCGAACTCGTCGACATCACCAAGACCTTCCCCGGTGTTCTGGCGAACGATCAGGTTGACCTCTCTGTTGGTCTTGCCGAGATCCACGCAGTCGTCGGGGAGAACGGCGCAGGTAAGTCCACCCTCATGAAGATCCTCTACGGGATGCAGGTGCCCGACAGCGGAGCGATCCGAGTGCGGGGCGAGGACGTGCGTTTTCGCTCGCCGAAGGACGCGATCGAGCACGGGATCGGCATGGTGCATCAGCACTTCATGCTTGCGGACAACCTCACTGTGCTCGAGAACATCATTCTCGGGTCTGAACCGAAAAGGGGGCTGATGCTCGATCTTGGGGCTGCTCGTAGCAAGATCGTCTCACTGTCCGACAAATACGGAATGCAGCTCGATCCGGGCGTTCTCGTGGAGCAACTCGCGATCGGCCAACGCCAGCGAGTCGAGATCATGAAGGTCCTCTATCGCGGGGCAACGATTCTGATCCTCGACGAGCCAACGGCCGTGCTCGTCCCCCAGGAAGTCGATGAGCTGTTCGACTCGCTCAGGGAGCTCCAGTCCGAGGGTGTGACGATCATGTTCATCTCCCACAAGCTCGACGAGGTCCTCTCGATCTCTGACGGCATCACCGTGATGCGTGCCGGTCGCACCGTTGCGGCAGTCAAGGCCTCAGATGTGACGGCCCACGAGCTCGCAGAGCTGATGGTCGGGTCCGATCTCCCGACCCCACATACCACGGCGTCGACGGTGACCGATGTCGTCGAGCTCGGTGTCGACGGCTTGACGAGCCTCCGTTCCGACGGCCGCCCGGCAATCGAAGACATCACATTTGACATCCACAGGGGTGAGATCGTTGGTATTGCCGGTGTTGAAGGGAACGGGCAAGCCGAACTCGTCGACACGATCCTCGGCGTGCGCGAGACGAGCTCCGGCACTGTCTACCTCGCAGGCGATGATTTGTCTCGGTATCACACGAAGAAGAGGCGGAGCGAGGGAATCGGGATCATTCCCGAGGACAGGCACAGACAGGGCTTACTCCTCGATGCGCCCCTCTGGGAGAACGTCATGTTGGGCCATCAGAACAAGAAGCCCTTCGTGAAGGGTCCGTGGATCGACAAGGAAGGTGGACGCGCGATAACCGCGGAGGTCGTTGAGAAGTTCGACGTTCGAACACCGAGCGTCGACGTGAACGCCGTTGCTCTTTCCGGCGGGAACCAGCAGAAGCTCATTGTGGGGAAAGAGATGATTCTTGACCCGTCCGTACTCGTGGCGGCGCATCCGACCAGAGGCATCGATGTCGGGGCGCAGGCAGCCATCTGGGATGAGCTGAGGCTGGCTCGCAGAGAAGGTCTTGCTGTGCTCCTGATCTCCGCTGATCTCGAGGAACTCATCGGACTCTCCGACACGCTTCTGGTGATCTTCGACGGAAAGATCGTGGCGAAACTCGACCCGGCTGAGGTCACCCCCAAGACGCTCGGCTCCTACATGACCGGTGTCGCGGTTGAGGAGGCGTCATGATCAAGAAGATCGGACTTTCGCTTCTTGCACCGGTACTTGCGTTCGCCTTTGCCGTTGCGGTTGCCGCGCTCGCCCTTCTTGCGGTTGGCGTCAACCCCATTGAGGCGTTCGGGCTCATGTGGGATTTCGCCTCAACATCCACGTCCGTTGCCTCGATCATCAACCGATCGATTCCTTTGTATGTATCTGCCGTGGCCGTTGCCATCGGCTTCCAGATGAAGTTGTTCAATATCGGTGTCGAAGGCCAGTATCTCGTTGCAGCGATCTTTGCGGGATGGGTCGGGGGGAGCATCGCCCTGTGGGGACCTCTGCACATCCTCGTCATTGTCCTTGTCGCGGCGGGAGTGGGCGCGATATGGGCGGGTATTTCGGGCATCCTGAAGGTCACAAGAGGTGTCAACGAGGTCGTGTCCACGATCATGTTGAACTTCATTGGGTTTTCGGTTGTTGGTTTCTTCCTCGGGAACTTCTTCTCGGTCGACAGTGGAGCGCTGAACCAATCGACGCCGCCCCTGCCGGAGTCCGGTCAGCTCCCCGGCCTCAACTGGATCATCACATCTCTCGGATTCAGCGAGCCACGCGGCACCGAACTACAGGGTTTCCTGATCATCGCCATCCTGATCGGTGTCGGATACCACTTGCTGGTGTGGAAGACGAGGTTCGGCTTCGAGCTCAGGGCCTCAGGTATGAATCCTGGTGCCGCTCGGATGGCGGGTGTGAACCCGAAGAAGATGATCCTCTACACGATGCTCATCTCTGGTGGTATTGCAGGGATGGTCGGGCTGTCCACGATGCTCGGCAAGCTCAACGCCTACACGCAGGACTTTCCTCGCGGTCTCGGTTTCGCCGGTATTGCCGTTGCCCTGCTCGGCCGAAACAATGCCGTGGGTATGGCACTCGGTGCACTGCTTTTCGGTTTCATGGAGCGCTCGGCCCTGATACTCGATCTCAACGACATCCCCAAGGAGGTTGTCCAGATCATCCAGGGTGTCGTGGTGCTCGCGGTCGTCATCGCCTACGAGGTTGTGGCACGGTTCATCAAGAACCGTGAGATCAAGGCAGCCAGTGATGCGACCAAGTCGTCCTCGCCCGGACAACCCGAGGCGGTGACGGCATGACGACCGAAACCAAGGAGCTCCGCAGGGACACCGGTCCGAAGAAACCCCGGATGACCTCGGCTCGCAAGTACACGTTGCTACTCGTCGGTGGTTTGTTCATTCTGTCGGTCGTCCAGGTGCTCGAAGGCACGAATCAGCTCACCGCACCGGGCACGTGGGGTGCGGCGCTTCGTCTCACGATTCCCATCATGCTCGCCGCGTTGGGCGGTCTGTACTCGGAACGATCTGGTGTGATCAACATAGGTCTCGAAGGCATGATGATTGCAGGCACGTGGTTCGGAGCCTGGGCCGGATGGCAGTACGGCCCCTGGGCCGGCGTTTGGCTTGGTATTGCGGGCGGCGTGATATTCGGCTTGATTCACGCAGTCGCCACCGTCACCTTCGCCGTCGACCAGATCGTGTCAGGTGTCGCCATCAACATCCTCGCCCTCGGGTCGATGCGATTCCTCTCCTCTGTGTTGTACACGGCGGACACCGGGGGTGGAGCGACTCAAAGCCCCCGTATCCAGGATTTCGTAGGAACATTCAGCGTTCCGTTGTTATCGGATTGGTTCAACGCGCTCTCGGACAAGGGCTGGTTCTTCTTCTCCGATGTGGCAGGGATCCTCGCCGGGCTCACGACGGGTGTGTCGTGGCTGACGTTCTGGGCACTTCTGCTCATTCCCGCATCCTGGTGGCTGCTTTGGCGCACCGCATGGGGTTTGCGACTCCGGTCTGCGGGCGAGAACCCGTGGGCGGCCGAGTCGCTCGGTGTGCCGGTGCTTCGTATGAAGTACTGGGGCGTCGCGATCTCAGGAGGTCTCGCCGGAATGGGTGGTGCTTACCTCGTCGTCGTCCAGGCTGGCATCTACAGGGAAGGCATGACCGCTGGGCGCGGCTTCATCGGCCTTGGTGCGATGATCTTCGGCAACTACAACCCGTTCGGAGTGCTTGCTGGTTCAGGCATCTTCGGGTACTCAGACGCCCTGCGTCTCCGCCAGAACTCTGTGCACGGAATCCTTCTTCTGATCGCGATCGGGCTCTTGTTGCTCACCCTCTACTCACTCTTCAAGAAGAACTGGCAGTCCGCGGGGCTTCAGAGCGTCTTTGCGCTGCTGTTCTACATCTGGTGGGTCACGACGGACGACGTGCCCAGCCAGATCGTCACCGCAACGCCCTACATCATCACGCTGCTCGTCTTGGCCCTCGCAACACAACGCCTCCGGATGCCGGCCGCAGACGGCGCCCAATACCGCAGGGGCGAAGCTCATTGAGCTTCGCTGTGGTAGGTAGTAGG
>CAZWMX010000156.1:0-3526 GCA_964635205.1 uncultured Acidimicrobiaceae bacterium
GGCGGCGATGTTGCGATGGACGCTGCCAGGACCGCCTTGAGAACAGACGCCTACGAGGCGAAATCTGTGGGGCAGAGCACGGACCGCTCTGTGATGACGGCCGCGCTCGACGCGGCTCGAACGGCCGCTCGATCGGGTGCGAGACATGTCACGGTCATCTCACTCGAATCCAAGAAGGAGATGCCTGCAGACGAATTCGAACTCGAGGAGGCGATCAGGGAGGATATCGACTTCGTTCACAGGAGGGGCCCCGCTCGGATACTCGCGAAGGACGGCCGGGTGGTGGGACTCGAGACCGTCGGTGTGCTGTCGGTCTTCGACAACGACGGCCGCTTCGCTCCGGTGTTCGACCCGGATGACATCGCCACGATCGAAGCAGACACCGTGATCCTTGCGATCGGCCAAGCTGTCGATGTCGAGGCGATCGGCTCTAACGGCCCCGAGATCACGGATCGAAAGACGATCCGTGTTGGTTCTGACAACCTGGCGACTTCGATGTCCATGGTGTGGGCAGGCGGTGATGCCGCCCATGGGCCCCGCAGCCTGATCGACGCCATCGCCGATGGCCGCAAGGCTGCCGCCCAGATCCACGAGGCATTCGGTGGAGTGATCGAGGAGCAGCACAAGGGGCAGATGGTGAAGCTTCAACAGTTCCACCGCTTCGATGATGCGTACGACGCGATCGATCGTGTGAGTGTCCCGACGATCGCGACAGATCGTCGAATCGGCTTGAGCGAGGTGGAAATGGGGTTCACCCCGGATCAGGCTCGCTGTGAGGCCCAACGCTGCTTGCGGTGCTTTGCCAACATTCTCCTCGAGCCGGAGAAGTGTGTTCTCTGTGCCCTCTGTGTGGACGTTTGTCCGGTCGAGGTCATATCGATCGTGCCGTCGGTGGAGGTCGACCCTGAGAGAGTCGGTGCGACCGCATTGGTGCTCGATGAGCGTGGATGTATCCGATGTGCGCTCTGCATCGAGCGGTGTCCGACGAAGGCGCTCTCGATGGGTATCTGGTCCGGTGTTGGTGTACCGACGGGAGTGACGATGCCGGTAAACCTGAAGATGCCGGTAAGTCCGAAGATGCCGATAGATCTGAAGATGCCGATACGTGTGGGAGGCGGCACATGAGCCGTATGGATTCTGTCCGAAAGTCGGCGGTTGGTCGCTCGATATGGCGCACACCCAAGCGCGTCACCGACCGCGACCGCGCTGCCGCTCATTGGGGCAGCTTCCTCCTGCACATCTATCCGGTCAAGATGCGCAGGGAACAGATCAGTTTCAAGTGGTCCTGGTTCCTCGGTGTCACGTCGATGGTTCTGTTCGGGTCGCTCATCGCATCTGGTATCTACCTCATGTTCTTCTACGTGCCGTCGCCCAGCAGCGCATACGGCGACATCATCTTCCTTCAAACCGATGTCGCATTCGGCCAGTACATCCGAAACATCCATCGTTGGTCCGCACACCTCATGGTGATCGCCGTTGCCGCCCATATGGCCAAGATGTTCTATCGGGGCGCCTACAAGTCGCCGCGTGAGTTCAACTGGGTGGTCGGTGTTGTTCTCCTCGTCCTGACGCTCCTGCTGTCGTTCACGGGTTATCTCCTGCCGTGGGACCAACTGGCGTACTGGGCGATCGTGGTCGGGACGTCAATGGCCGAGTTCGTTCCCTTCATCGGGGAGACCGTTCGTTCGATGTTGATCGGAGGAACCGAAGTCGGTGCGCAAACACTCCTGCGGTTCTACGTTCTCCACGTGGCCGTACTCCCTTCAGTGCTCATCGGTTTGATCATGATCCATCTGTGGCGATGGCGCAAGGATTCGATGCTCGAGGTTGATGCGGAGGTTGGCAATGAGTGACATCGACCCGACCGTGTCCGGCGACGAGCGTGTGCTCGGGTTCGTCGAGGGAACACCACCGGTGGGGGACAGGAAGGTTCCGCAGGAAGAAGATTCGGTCATGGTGTGGCCTCACCTGCTGGTTCGTCACGCGGTCGTGGCGTTTGCCGTCATCGTGTTCGTTCTCTTGCTGTCGCTCTTTTTCAACGCTCCGCTTCGAGAGATGGCGAATCCAACAGTGACACCGAATCCCGAGAAGGCCCCCTGGTACTTCGCTGCACTCCAGGAACTCTTGTTCCGATTCCACCCACTGGTTGCGGGAGTGCTCGTGCCCGGTGCGATCATCACCGGGTTGGTCGCTCTGCCGTTTATCGACCGAAACCCCGATACTCGAGTACGGAACCGCAAGGTCGCGGTTGCAGTGTTCACAGTATTCATGGTGGTGTGGATCTTGCTGACCGTCATCGGATTCGCATTCAGAGGCCCGAACTGGGGTTGGGTGTGGCCATGGCAGGAATGGTATGGAGAGTTATGAGTGAAGAGCTAGAACGACGAACGTTCCTTTCGAGAATCTGGAAGTGGGGGCTCGGCATCATGGCGGGAGCTGCGGCATGGACGTCGTGGGACTTCCTCCAACCCGCTGCAGGACAGGCCGGCGGTCCTGTGGCCACAGTCACGCCCGACGTGGTTCCGTCGGAGACCGTTCTCGAGGTTCCCTCGATGCGGGGTTATCTGACAGAGGTCGAGGGCGAGGTCGTGCCCATCTGGTGGAGGTGTCCCCACCTTGGATGCAAGGTGCCATGGTGTGAGAGTTCCGGCCAGTTCGAGTGCCCGTGCCACGGATCAGTGTTCAACCGGATAGGGGAGTATCGCCGTGGCCCCGCACCACGAGGCATGGACAAGTACGAATTCGAGATCGTGGACGGAGTCATCGTGCCGGACACGTCGAAGGTCATCCGCGGTGCTCCCGCCGGTACGCCCGAAACGATCGACGAACCGCCGAAGGGGCCTGAATGCCTCGAAGCGTCTGCGGAGTAGGAGTAGGCAATGCCATCGAATGACAAGGGGCTCGAGAGCCGCACCAACGGCTGGATGGTCGCCGGCGTCGTGTTGATGCTCATAGCGGTGCTCGCGTTTCCCATCTATCGCATCTACGAGCCGACGGCCCGAGCCGAAGCAGCCGAGGAGACGCAGGACAATCTCGCACGCGCCGGCGCGGCCCTGTGGGCTTCCACATGCGCGTCATGTCACGGAGCGATCGGGCAGGGGGTCGACGCGCCAGCGCTCAACTCCGTGCAGTTCCTCACGATCGCCACGGATGAGCAGATCTTCTCGATCGTGAACAGTGGAATCCCCGGAACCGAGATGGTTGCGTACGGCCAGCAATTCGATGGCCCCCTGACGCGCTCGCAGATCGCGTCGGTTGTTGCCTGCATCCGATCGTGGGAGAAGGACGCGCCGGACAGGCCCGACTGGAGAGACATGCTCGAAGCTCCCGGCGGTGGGCATGATGAGGACGGCGGTGCGGGAGCCGGCCACGACGAGGCGCCCGTGGATCACGACGAGGACGGTGCCGACGATCACGACGAGGCGGCGACCACCGAAGAACCGCCGCCGTGTGGTCCCGACTACGACCCGGCGTCGTTCGAGGATCACGACGAGGACGGCGTCGACGACCACGACGAGGCACCGGC
>CAZWMX010000156.1:3626-5254 GCA_964635205.1 uncultured Acidimicrobiaceae bacterium
CGTCCTTCGAGACGCTTGTGAGATTCATCCTCGAACAACAGGTATCTCTTGCCTCGGCGAACGCCGCATACGGTCGGCTCGAGAGTCGCCTGAGCGGTGTCACACCCGGGGGAGTGCTGGCTTCGACGGATTCCGAGATGAAGATCGACGGCTTCTCTCATCAGAAGACACGCTACGTGCGTGGCATAGCGGACCAGATCATGTCCGGCGAGCTCGATCCGGCTGCTCTTGGGGGCGACCCGGGGGTCATCATGGATCGGTTGCTGAAGATCAAGGGCATCGGCCCATGGACAGCGTCGTGCTTCCTGGTCTTCGTGTCCGGGAACCGGGACACCTGGCCGACCGGAGACAGAGCTCTGTACGTCTCGATGGCGAAGAACATGGACATGACCGATGTCCCGGACCGTGAGAGCGGAGACCGCATCGCCTCTGGCTGGTCTCCCTTGCGATCCACGGCGGCGAAGATGCTGTGGCATGATCATCTCGGCGGGCGAACCTACATGCCGAACCCTGACGCGGGATTCATCGAAGGCACGGGTAAGGTTCGCCTGTGATCCCCCAAGAACCAGATCAAGATACGGCCGCGCCGATGTCCCCGGAATCCGACGAGACGACGGAGAAGCACAAGAAGCAACTTCCGCTGTGGCTCGAGTTTCCGCTGCTCATCGCTGCGGCATTGCTCATCGCCGTGCTGATCAAGACGTTCCTCTTCCAGGCGTTCTGGATCCCGTCCTCATCGATGGAGAACACACTCCAGATCTATGACCGTGTACTCGTGAGCAAGCTGTCATACGAGTTCTCCGACATCGCACTGGGCGACGTCATCGTGTTCGATGACCCGAGGGCTGGTTTCGAGCAGCCGGATGAAGATTCTCTCGAGCGTGCGATCCGCAACCTCAAAGAGTCGATCGGCCTGGTCACGCCTCAGTCGGAGTTCATCAAGCGTGTTATCGGCGTGCCGGGGGATGTGGTGCAAGGCAGGGATGGCGCCGTGTTCGTCAACGGTGTGCGCCTCGACGAGCCGTACCTCAAGAACCCGGACGCACCGATTCCACCGTTCGATCCGGTCGACGTGCCCGAAGGCTCACTCTTCGTGATGGGCGACAACCGCCGGGCCAGTCAGGATTCGAGGTTCTTTGGGCCCATTCCGATCGATGACGTTGTCGGGAAGGCATTTGTCATCATGTGGCCCCCGAGCCGCGCAGGCGGGATCTGATTCAGGTATCAGGCGTCAGGTTTCAGGTGTCAGGGTGATTTCTTACTTCTGTCGGGGTGGCGTTGTACGGTCAGGTCATGTCTCGTCTCACGTCCAAGGAACTGGGTTCGCTCGGTGAAGACCTTGCCGTTGGGTTCCTGGAGCGGCGCGGAGTGCGCATCGTCGAACGGAACACGTTTATCGACCGAGATGAGATCGACGTTGTTTACGAGTACGAGGGACGTTTCGTTGCCGTCGAGGTGAAGACGTCGAGCAACGGGGCCGATCCGTTCGACGCTCTTGATGATGTCAAGATGCTCAGGTTCCTGCGTGCGGTGAGCAGCTACCGGTTACCCATCTCCTCCGTTGATGCGGTTGCGGTGATGATCGGATCGGGTGGTGTCGGAATCAGGTGGTTGCGAGCAATCGACTC
>CAZWMX010000157.1:0-5192 GCA_964635205.1 uncultured Acidimicrobiaceae bacterium
TGAGGTTTCCTACGACGGTCACGTTGTTGCTCATAACTTCTCTCTTCTCTCGACCAATCCACAGGTACGTTTGGCACCAGTGTGAACGGTCACTGTGACATGAATCGACCTACGCAGCCTTCCGCACGATCTTGTGGCGTACCACACTGTCGAGCAGGGCCAGGGAGTGGTGAAGGGTGTCCTGCAACTCCACGGCACCATCGAAGGTGATGACGGAGTAGTACCCCTCTTTCATGTGGTTGATCTCATAGGCGAAGCGGCGCTTGCCCCAGAAATCGGAATCCTTGACGGTTCCTTCACGGTCGGTGATGGCCTTCTCTATCTCGGCCACAGCGTCACGAACATCTGGCTCTGCCATGTCGTAACGGTGAATCACCATTAGCTCATATGAGCGCATTGACTATTCCTCCTTCGGACATCCGCTGTGCGGACGGCTCCCACGAGTGGCGGGAGCAGGATGGGTGCCTGGAAACACGAGGCTCACCAGGGCGACACCATCTGTGGCGTCGTCTTTACCAGCGGAAGTGTAACCAAGACACACGACACACGACACACCACTTACGAGATTCTCACGTGCAGTTCAGGTCGTTCTCAGTCGCGCCGCCAAAGATGACACCATGAACTACTCGGACAAGGAACAGATCAGTCACGTCGCACGAAGGCTCGGGTTCGGGATCGAGCCGCAGATTCTCGCCTCAGCGACGTCGGTGGACGATGCCATCAACGCCGCGCTCGACCTGTCGACACCGACACCCGAGCCGACGGACCTGGTCGCTCCCGTCGACTTCGAGGACTCGAGATCTCAGGAACAGCGGCAGGCGCCATACAGGTACTGGATCACGCAGATGGTCTCAGGGCCGCGTCGCATCGAAGAGCGGCTGACCTGGTTCTGGCATGACCACTTCGCTACTTCGATACGCAAGGTGCAGGTGCCGTACCTGATGTACGTACAGCATCTGACGCTGCGCGAGCACGCCACGGGGAACTTCGCCGATCTCCTGTATGGGGTCGCTACGGACCCGGCGATGCTCATCTACCTCGACGGCTTCCAGAACCAGGTGGGGGCCATCAACGAGAACTTCGGACGCGAAGTGATGGAGCTCTTCACCCTCGGCATCGGCAATTACACCGAGGAGGACGTCCTCGCCGCGTCGACAGCTTTCTCCGGCTGGATCGTCGCCAGAGGCGGGGGACGTGCCGAACGGCTCGGTGCAACACCGTGGGAAGCAACGTTCGTACAACGACGCCACGACGATTCGACGAATACGTTCCTGGGAGTCACCGGAAGTCACGACGCACAGGACGCCGTCGACATTCTCCTCGAACAGCCGGCCACGGCCGAGTTCATCACATCGAAGCTCTACCGCGAGCTGGTTGGGCCCAGCCCGGGCGAGGAAACCACTCGAAGAATCGCAGCCGCATTCCGCAGGGACTACTCGATCATGGCGCTGGTCGAGGCGATCGTCGCCGAACCAGCCTTCACATCGGACGACGCGATTCGCGCAAAGGTCAGGACACCACTGGAACGAGCAGTGGGGCTTGCACAGGTGTACGGCTACGAGACCGAAGGTCAAAGGGGGCGGGGCAACAACGCCATCCGCATGCTCGAGAGCGTCGGCTACGCACCGTTCAACCCGCCCGATGTCGCGGGGTACACAAAGGGTACCCGGCTGCTAGGCCCGTACATCCTCGTCCACGGCTTCGACCTTTCCTGGATGGTGTCCACGAGCGATGCGCCCTCCACAACGACCGATTTCATGGAGGGCCTCGGTCTCTTCGACCTCACAGACGAGACACGCACCGTGCTCGACGAAGCTCCAGACCCCGCAACCCGTGCCGCTCTCGCCATCAACGCACCGGAGTACCTACTCGTATGACCGCCGAGCCCAACCAGCCCACAGACGATCAGCAGCCGGACGACCGGCAGCCCGTGTGCTACTCGGCCACCCGACGCCAGTTCCTTGCAGCGCTCGGGGCGACCGTCGCGGTCGGCGCAGCAGGTGGATACGGGCTCGCTGTGTGGGGACGCAACAACGCAGTCGCTGCTCCCGGGACGACCACAACCACGGGTCCGACCACCACGTCGATGCCGGCAGGGACCGCAGGCCCGATCACGGACCGGACGCTTGTGATCGTCGAGATGGGAGGGGGAAACGATGGACTCAACATGGTCGTGCCGCACGCCACGAACACCTACTACGACCTCCGCCGGGACCTTGCGATAGAAACTCCGCTCGATCTCGACGGTGAGATCGGCCTGCACCCCGATCTCACGTTCATTGCGAATCGGTTCGGGGCTGGGGACGTCGCGGTCGTCGAAGGTGTTGGTTACCCCGATCCGAATCTCTCCCACTTTGCTTCGATGGCTACATGGTGGAGCGGTCTCCCTGGGTCAATCGGCCAGACAGGGTGGCTCGGTCGTTACCTCGACGGCACCGTAGGTTCGAATGATCCGCTCGCCGGTGTCTCCATCGGCCCAGGTCCCACTCCCGCGATGGCCGGCGAGCGGTCGTTCGTCGTCACCGTGCAGGACATGACGGGGCTCGCACCTTCGCTGCCTCCATGGATCGACACGAACGATGAGCTGTTGTCGATGTGGCAGGGTTTCGCTCCAGCGAACTTCGACGGTGCGTTATTGCTCGACCAGGTTCGTTCGGCAATCGACACGACGGTCAAGGCCGCGGAGCAGCTATCAGACATCCTCGGACAGCCGCCGGAACCAGTCGATGGTGAGCAGCGAGGCGGCCGCCGCCGGGGTGACCTGACCTCGTACATGGAGGTCGCGGCAGCACTGGTTGTCGCTCCAAACGCACCGAAGGTCGTCTACGTGCACGGCTGGGGCGACTTCGATGTCCACGAGGGCCACGCAGATCGCCACCGGGCGATGATGCAGGTCCTCAACGAGGCGTTGACGGAGTTCTTCGGCACGGTGGATGAGGCCGGGGTATCTGACAAGGTGATGGTGATGACCACGTCGGAGTTCGGAAGGCGTCCCGAGTACAACGGATCGGGTACCGACCACGGCACCGCTGCAGCTCATCTGCTGATCGGCTCGCCAGTGGCCGGAGGCCGCTTCGGCGAGCCCCCCTCCCTCACCAGCCTCGATACCAGAGGAAACATGACCCACACAGTCGACTACCGCTCCCTCTATGCCTCCGTGCTCTCCGGCTACCTCGGTGCCGATGCCGACTCCCTCCTCGGTGCCCCATATGAACCCCTCCCACTGTTCTCCTAGGCGTCTGGCGTAGACCAAGGCCGGAATCCTGACATTTCCTACGCCAGACTCCTCGGGAGCCGTGCGTATTTCGGATTGTGGCGTAGCCTCGGGCACAGCGACACTTCCAGAGGCCAGATCGGATGCGCAGGGGAATCGTCATCTTCGCAGCACTTGCGGTCGCGGCAGCGGCGTGTACTCCCGGTTCGGACTCAGGTGAACCACAGGCAACCCTCACCACCACGTCCTCTGCCACGCCTGCATCGATGAGCACGACGACCTCGATAGCACCGACCTCGACGACAATCCCAACAACGCCGATCGAGATTCCCGTTGTGGGCCGAACTGCGCCCGACGCAATCTCCGATCTCCACATTCTCGGATACTCCGGTGAACTTCACGGAAGCCTCTCCGGGATCGTCGCAAAGGCAGGTCTCGACATCGACGGGTCGACCGTGCACCTTTGGACCGACCCTGATGAAGTGCCGGCGAACGCCTCCTACGCGATCGCCAGCACGGCTTCGACGAGTTGGCTCTACCGCGATGCCGACTTCGAAGGTGGACATCAGCGGTTCGTCGAGGATGCCATGGAGCAACGCACTCCCCCGCCGATGTCTGCTGCGATGGAACTCGCGTGGAGGCCGCTGGGAAAGGACCTGGTTCCGTACCTGGCCGAGCGTCACCATGCGGGTGGAACCGATGCCCAGCCCGATGTCGAATCGGTCTGGTTCTTCGAGCCGTCAACGGGTCACGTCTTCTGGCTGACGATTCGCGACGGAGACGAGGCCGAGTGGACGGAATGGTCGTTCGAACCCAGCCACGGTGGCTTCGGCGAGGGCTTGGTCGCCTCGAACGGTGCCTACTGGATTGAACTCGTCGTCCACCCCGAGATCCCTGCAGGTGACGGCGGCGACGGCGGAACTCCTACGCTGCAGTACAGCATCGATGATCTCCGAACGATGCTTGACCGAGTCCTCGCACTCTGGGAGAAAACGGGTGGATTCCCAGATCGTCTCCTGTCATCGGCAGGCCGACATTCGTCGTTCTTGCGTAGCGTCGTGCGCACGGCAGACGCACGAATGTACGGCCCTTTCGTCACGATCGACTGGACGGGCGAGACGGCACCGAAGCTGAACGAGGTTCCCGTCGTCTCCGGAGACGGGACGTACCCTTGGGTCACCTTCTACTCGGCAGTCGAGGGCTCGGAACTACTGACCGACTCCGACGTCAGGATCGACCTGGACGGACCCAACGCGCTCTTTGTGACACAGGACGCCGCCTGGTTCTTCTGTCTCGATACAGCGTTCTCCGTCGACACGGGAATCGACTACGTCCGTGAGCTCGCCGCCGAGGTCTGCCCTTCAAGCCGTTGACGGGACCGTCACAGCTCCCTCGAATGCAACTGCGATCTCCGTGTTCGCCGTATATTTGTCAGGCGCCTTCTCGGGCGGATGTCACGATACGAGGAGAACTGGTATGAGCGAACAGAGTTGGTTGAAATATGGAGTCCTGGCAGTTGCTGTCGTCGGAATGCTCGCGATCGTCGCATTCGCCATGAACCGCGGCGAAGGGCTGGAGGATCGCACATGGGTGGTCCAAGAAATGTCCATTGACGGAACCATGACAGCACCAATCGTCCAGGCGACACCATACGCCGTCTTCGACAACGGCGGTATCGGTGGATCGGCGGGATGCAACACCTACAACGGCGGATACGAAGCGGGCAGTGGATCGATCACGATTGGCCCTCTTATCACGACGCTGATGTTCTGCGAGGCGCCACAGGGCACGATGGAGCAGGAATCTGCCTACCTCGCCCTTCTGCAATCGGCAGACTCGTTCGAAGTGGACGGCGACCAACTCACTTTGAGCATCGGCGACTCGGCCGTGATTCGGTATTCAGAGGCCGTAGTCGAACTCCGCTCGAGCTGAGCTACGCCTGAGCAGCCTTCCAGGCTTTCTTGCGTTCCTTCATTTC
>CAZWMX010000158.1:0-3263 GCA_964635205.1 uncultured Acidimicrobiaceae bacterium
TTCGCCACGTTGACCGTTGGTCTCACCGAGATTCCCAACGGACCGACTGTTGTGCCGGAGCCGACGGATTCTGGACCAATTGCCGAGGCGTTTGATCAGGCGGGAGAGGTTCTGTTGGCAACGGTGGCGTTCATCATCGTGTCGGCCGCAGTAGCCATCCCCATCGGCATCCTTGTGCTGATGGTCTACGGCTCCCTGCGTCTGATCCTGACCGTCACCCGCCGCAAGGAAACGATCTCCGAGAGCTGAACCCCTCAAGCATTCTGGCGTCAGTCAGGCCGGAATACCGGCCTGACTGACGCCAGAAGTGTGTGGGTGTCAGGATTTGAGGGTGAAGGGTGGGTACTCGTCGGTCAGAGCTGCGATCCACGCCCATGTGCGAGCCCACCAGCGGTGGAAGCCGATGAAGTAGTAGTGGAGCGCCAGCGGCAGATTCCCGTTGATGAGGATCATCAGGTATCCGAACCATGCTGCAACCAATGTTCCGATCGTGAGCCACAGCAGGATGAATAGGTGAGGTAATGCAAGCAATGCACGGACAAAGATGATCCCGAGGAAGGCGAGCAGGCGGCTCTGTGGCTCGGGTGCCTCGACAACGGTCACCTGTGCCGGGTGGTTCTCGTCCGTCCCGAAGGTCGGGTAGACGTCCGTCGTGCTTGTCAGCCATGCGAAGACCCTGCTGGACCACCCGAGGAAGATCATCGCGAAGTTCTCCACCCAGTACGGCTTGCTCCCCTGGATGAGGATGTACCAGTAGCCGATCCACACGATGAACTGCACCGCGATGAAATAGGCCGTGAGCAGGAAGAGGTGGGGTATGAGCAGCAGAGCTTTCGCGAACAACACCAGGCCGAGTGTGGCAAGCCCGCGGCTGCGGTATTC
Organism: uncultured Acidimicrobiaceae bacterium; assembly: GCA_964635205.1. Classification (GTDB taxonomy): domain Bacteria; phylum Actinomycetota; class Acidimicrobiia; order Spongiisociales; family UBA5794; genus B3-G11. Next base: position 883 of record CAZWMX010000158.1, read on the forward strand.
GTCGTCCACAGGGACGATGAAGTCAACGGGGTATGCGCTCTTGGTCATTTCCACCTCGATCGTTGGTACTCATTGAACTCGTCCGTGAGCATTCTCCTAGTGGAGTTTCCCATACGGAGGTAGAAGTCCGCAGTTCTCCCACCTTTCGGCTCGTCCAAGAACACGGGACGGTCTGATGGTTCGACGGTAACAACGACGGCGTGCTCACCGGCATACGGCTCCACCGCAATGCTCACAAAGGCGACTGCCGGTTTCCCGAGCGTGCGCTGAAGATGATCGACGAGCCACAGTTCGGAGCGGTCATGGTCGGGGGCCTTCATCGTGGCGAGGTCTTTGTCCAGCCCGACGGCTCAGCCGTTGTCGTCGACGCCGATGACCAGGATGCCCCCGTCTCCGTTGAGAAAGCCGGCAACAGTCCTGGCTATGGCGAGCTCTATCTTGTCGTCTCTCTCGCCGGTGAACAGATTGATGCGGGATGTGGACTTGAACTCGACCGATGATGATTCGCCGGCAGCGATGACGTCTGTGATGGCCACCTTCGGCTTGTCTCGCCATCCGAACAGGCTTGCGAGCCAGAGGAAGATCGTGAGCACGATGAGTGATCCGAGGACGGCAGCGACCACGGTTCCGAGGTCGATACGGTCCGGGTCGGCCGAACCGGTGAGAACGTTGGCGCCCGCTGCACTGACGGCCGCACCGACCATCCCGATAATCGTTGTTTCGGCAAGCGACAGCCGTTGTTCACCCGGGACGAGGAACCGCGCGATGCTGCCGAGGATCAACCCGGCAACAAGAGTTGCGATGATGAAAATGGCAGTCTCCATGGCTACGCGAGATTACCGTTGGACCGGTGTCGAGTCCCGATCAGCGCAGCTCAACACCGCGGTCGCCTTCGACGACGCGACCGATCACCGATGCTTCGAGATCGGAGGTCTCGAAGGCCCTCAGCGTGGCGTCTGCATCATCTTCGGCGACCACGCAGGTGAAGCCGATTCCCATGTTGAACGTGCGGAACATGTCTCCAAGCGGCACCCTGCCGAGTCGCTGGATGACGTTGAAGACGTGGGGCACTTCCCAGCGGGACCGCTCGACTACAGCACGGCACCCTTCGGGGAGAACTCTGATGACGTTACCGGGCAGTCCCCCTCCCGTGATGTGCGCAAGCCCGTGCGGGCGCACACGAGCCAGCATGTTCACCACTGCCGGTGAGTAGACAACGCTCGGGTCCAGGAGCACCTCGGCAGTCGGCGTGTCCGTGTCGGGGAATGTGCTGTCGAGTGGAAGGGATTTCGCAACGACGGCTCTCACAAGGCTGAAACCATTGGACCGCAGGTTCGGAGAGCTCACCCCAACGATGACGTCGCCAGGGGATACCTTGGATATGTCAACCTCCTCACCAAGTTCCACGATGCCAAGTGCGGTGGCTGCGATATCGAAATGATCCGGTGGCATCACGCCTGGGTGCTCTGCGGTCTCTCCGCCGAGAAGGGCCACATCGGCTTCGTTGCATGCTTCGGTTATCGACTCAACGATCGTCTCGATGCGATCAACGTCGAGTTTCCCGGTCGCGATGTAGTCGGTCATCGCGATCGGTTGGGCGCCGGCGGCAGCGAGATCATCCGCCACCATTGCAAGCAGGTCGTAGCCGAGGCCCTCGAGGATTCCTGCCTGTCGTGCGAGTTCGGCCTTTGTGCCGACTCCGTCCGTCGACATCATGAGAACCGGGTTCTCGAATCCGACCGGGAGTTGGATACCAGCGGCGAACCCGCCGAACCCACCGACGACGTCCTCGGTCCAGGTCGAGGTGACCCGCCACGAAATACGGTCGATGAGTTCGTCTGCAGCGTTGAGGTCCACACCCGCCTGCTCGTAGCTGGTCATGTCGATCTTTCGAGTAGGAACTTGTTGTCTGTCACCGGCACATCGGTCGGGTAGTCGCCTGAGACGCATGCCGTACAGAACGTATCGGCAGCTCCCTCTGTCGCCTCGATGAGGTTTTCGAGCTCGAGATACGCCAAGGAATCCACGTCGAGCAGTTCGGCGATTTCGTCGACCGACCGGTCGGCGGCAAGAAGGGTGGAGCGGTCGCCCGTGTCCATTCCGTAGAAGCATGGCCATCGGTATGGGGGAGAGGAGATCCGTAGATGAACCTCCGTTGCTCCTGCCTCGCGCACCATCGCGACAAGTTGTCTCGTGGTTGAACCCCGCACGATCGAGTCATCGACCAGTACAACGCGTCTGTCCTTGATGATGCCTCGCATGGCGTTGAGCTTCATCCGTACGCCACGCTCTCGCATTGCCTGGGCCGGCTGGATGAAGGTGCGACCGACGTACCGGTTCTTCACGAGGCCATCGACATACGGGATTCCCGACACTTCAGC
>CAZWMX010000158.1:3363-5170 GCA_964635205.1 uncultured Acidimicrobiaceae bacterium
CCCTGTGCAGCCGGGATACCCGATTCGGGAACGGGCACGGTGATGTCCGCGTCTGCCGGTGCCTGGTCCGCGAGCTTGCGGCCCATCCGTTGTCTCGTCTTGTGAATGGTCTGACCGAGCAGGGTCGAGTCCGGCCTGGCAAAGTACACGAACTCGAACAGGCAGAGGCGAGAGTCGACCGGTTCGAACGGGAAGATACTCGTGAGGGAGTCGCCGCTGATGACGACCATCTCACCGGGTTCCACCTGTCTCACGAAGTCGGCTCCCAGGATGTCGAGTGCCGCGGTTTCGCTCGCAAGAACCCAGTTGTCGTCGAGTTTGCCGAGGCACAGCGGCCGAAAACCGCGCGGGTCACGTACGCCGACGAGTGTCGTGGTGTCCATGACCGTGAGTGTGAACGCGCCTTGAAAACCGGGGAGTGTCCTGGTCAGAGCATCGGGAAGTGACAGGCCTTCCTCCGTCATTGTCTGAGCGATTGCCTCAGTCATGAGCTCTGAGTCAGTTGTTGCTGCGAGCGGTCCCAACGCCTCCGCCAGCTGGGACGTGTTCGTGAGGTTTCCGTTGTGGGCGAGTGAGATGGCGTTCCAGCCGAAGTGCCTGAACACCGGCTGGGAGTTCTCCCATGAGTTCGATCCAGTGGTCGAGTACCTGGTGTGCCCGATCGCCAGGCCACCGGGTAGGCCGGCGAGAACAGACTCGTCGAACACCTGGGCAACGAGACCGAGGTCCTTGTACACCGTGATGTTCTCTCCATCGCTGACGGAGATGCCTGCGCTCTCTTGTCCGCGATGCTGGAGAGCGAACAGTCCGAAGTAGGTGAGACGGGCAGCCTCGATGTCTCGACCCGAGATTCCGAAGACGCCACAGGCCTCGCCCGGACGATCGAAGAGTGTTGGGTCTTCGAGGAGGTGGTCGTTCACGGCGCGCAGTGTACCTGCACGACGGTCGGCCGCATCAGATGGTCATTGCGATGACAGCAGCAGCGAAGGCAACCGCCATTGCAAGGACCGTCCGGATCGTTCGTGCGTTGGGTTTGCCTACCGCAAGTACCGACCACAGCCATGCGATGAGGATACCGGCTGCGAATCCTCCCAGGTGGGCTCTCCAAGCGATGTTGGGTACGAACAGGGGGAGCGACAGGTTGATGAGGAGGAGGACACCGAGCTGGTTGAACATGGAACGACCGCCGGGAGTTTTGCGCATCTTCCAGGCCACGAACATCCATGCGCCGAAGAGCCCGAAGATCGCACCGGATGCGCCGATCGTTACTTGTTCAGTGGGGCCGAACGCATAGGCCACCATGCCGCCGACTCCAGCCGATGCGACGTACAGCGCAGCGAATGCCGAACCTCCCACCTGCTGTTCGAGCCGAGGACCGAACAGGTACAAGGCATACATGTTGAAACCGATGTGCAGAAGACCGCCGTGAAGCAACGCGGCGGTGAAGATGCGCCACCACTCGCCGGAGGCGACAAGGAAGTTGGCCTGTGCGAAAGCCTGAAACAGCCAGCGATCCGCGTCGGTAGACAGCATCCCCATGACGAAGATCGCCGTGGTGATCCCGATGATCGTGAACGACACAGGTGCCGTCTGGAACGATGGACGCCCAAACGACTGTCGTGCGTGAACAACTCTCGATCGGCCCTGTGGAGCCACACATTCCGGACACTTCTGACCGACAGATGCGTCGTGGGAGCACTCAACACAGATCGACCTGCCGCACGACGTGCAGCTGAGCCCGGTAATCCGATCGGGGTGGCGATAACAAGTAGGCACGGTCTGTTCGGTCATGAATGTAGAACGGTAG
>CAZWMX010000159.1:0-5136 GCA_964635205.1 uncultured Acidimicrobiaceae bacterium
CGATCGCCATCCGCACCTTGGCTCTGTGCTGTCGTGCCAGTTCGTTCGGGAACATGGGTTCCTCATGTCCAGGAACGAGGAGGGGCGCCCGGGCTACTCGTTAACCGATCCTGAGACTAGCTGCGCCGGCCATAAGTGCCGACGCCAGGGTTCCAAGGGTCAATACGAGCTTGACAATCGTGCTCTTCACGAGGGCCTCCAGATTGCAGCATTCTCAGTTCCGACATCAGGTCGTCAGCACATGGAATGTGTGTCCGCTCCGCTGGATCATTCGTTTCGAGCTACCCGGGGTTCCACCACCTCCAATGCTCGGAGGATCCCTCTCCCGAGCAAATCGTTCGTTTTTCGGTTCTTCTATGCCTGTCCCAACCGAAAACCGAACCTACGCAATATCCCCACGTAGAAACGTTTCGGACCCCGCCCAAGGGGTCTTGCTGCCATAGCGCAGGCAGCAAGAGACAAGATACCCCGAAATGGCCCAAATCGCAAGGGAAACACAGGTGTCAGGTCACAGGTGTCAGGTCACAGGTGATAGGAAGAAGGCCATCGTCGTCCAAGATCCAACGGAACCAGTTCTGCCTGTCGGCTGTAGCCTGTTGCCTGTAACCCCGTTGGTTCGCCGTTGTGCCGCCCGTTTCGACTACTCTCGGCCCGACATGCCAGTGAACTTCAGAGAACTCGAAGAGAACCTCACCAGGATGGATTCGGTCGACGCCGCTCGGGTCGTGAACCAGGGAAGCACCATCACCGAACTCCACGTGATCGCGGCAGCAGACAAGCCGGCAAAGCAGATCGTTCGCGACGTGCAAAGCCTCGCGATGGCCCGGTTCGGAGTCGCCATCGACCACAGGGTCATCTCAGTCGTACAGATAAGCCCACATCATTTGGACCTTGCCGCTGCTCCCAGGGCTGCGTTGATGAGGATCGGCGAGTCGCCGAATGGCACCAGAACCACCATTGAGGTGACTCTTCGCCACGATGACGAGGAACATGTTGGATCTGCCACGGGACCAGCGGTGATATCTGCCCGTCCGCGACTCGTCGGCGAGGCCACCATCCACGCAATCGAACTGACATTCCCGACCATGTCGCCGATCGCTCTCGACGCGATATCGCTGACCCCTGTGGGCCAGACCGATGTCGTGGTGGCGATCGTCGTTTCGGCGGGTCAACGGGGCACCGAGGACGTCAACGTCGGCTCCGCGGTCGTACAGAACGACCCAGACGATGCCTCGGTCAAAGCCGTGCTCAACGCTCTCAACAGACGGCTGAGTAATCTGAGCGAATGACTGTTCCGCTTCGTCCAGATGAAGCACTGCTCACAACGCGTCCGACAGATGGCTCTCACGGCATCGCCGTATCGCCCCATTTCCTCGCTTCCCGGGCAGGTGTCGATGTCCTTCACGCCGGCGGCAACGCAGTCGACGCAGCCATTGCGATCAATGCGGTACTCGGCGTCGTCCTTCCAGACACGTGTGGTCCCGGGGGCGACCTCTTCGCTCTCGTTCACGCTCCTGGCGAATCGACACCAACCGCTCTCAACGCATCCGGTCGAGCTGGATCAGGGGTCACCGCAGACGACATGCGCGATAGAGGACTCGGAGCCATCCCGATGCGCAGCCACCTCTCCATCACCGTGCCGGGGTGCGTCGACGGATGGGAGGCACTCGTCGCCCAGCACGGGACACGAAGCCTCGGTTCGCTGCTCGCACCTGCAGTCGAACTCGCCCGAACCGGATTCCAGGCATCCGATGAGCTCGCCGGCTCTCTCCTCGGTCTCCGTGACCTGATCGGCGACCAGGGGAGCTCCGGGTCGTTGTACCCGGATGGAGAGCCGGCCGGCGCCGGCGCAACCATCACAAGACCGCAGCTCGCCAACACACTCGAAGCGATTTCCGACGGGGGACGTATCGCGTTCTACGAAGGTGATGTCGGAACCGAGATCATCGACACGACCCAAGGCGCCATCACGCCTGACGATCTCGCCAGGGTCCAAGCGGACTGGATCGACCCCCTACACGCACAGCTCTTCGGACGAACGGCATGGACAATCCCTCCGAACAGCCAGGGTTACCTGACACTTGCAGCGCTGCGGATCTTCGAACTGCTCGATCCCCCGGATGACCCCGGCGATCCGCTGTATCAGCATCTCCTCATCGAGGCATACCGATCGGTGGCGTGGGAACGCGAAGACACGGCAGTCGACCAAGATCATGCATCGATGGCCCGCGATGCCCTTCTGGCAGAGGATCGACTCGCAGAACGGGCTGGATCAATCGACGAGAACCGACCGGGACGCTGGCCGATGCCGACACCTGCACCGCACGGAACGGCATTCATGACTGTCAGAGACAGCTCAGGCATGGGGGTGTCCCTCATCCAGTCGAACTTCTGGGGTATCGGCTCGGGTCTATCAGCCGGAGCAACAGGAGTGTTCCTCCACAACAGGGGTGCCGGGTTCAACCTGATCCCTGGGCATGCGAACGAGTTCGCACCGGGCAAACGACCCCTCCACACGTTGTCTCCGATGCTGTGGACGAACGGCACAGAGCTCGACCTGCTGCTCGGGACACGGGGGGGAGATCAACAGCCCCAGTACCTTGCCCAGTACGCGGCATCGTTCTACCACGCAGGCCACGACACCGATGACTCACAGGTTCTGCCGAGATGGAACATGGACCAACCGACACCGGGTACAGACAGCGCCATCACATACGAGTCAAGAGTTGCTCCTTCGACGGTGCGCGGCCTCATCGAGCGGGGACACAGGGTCGAACTCGCCGGCACCCACGAAGGCGGCTGGGGTCCGATCTCTGCGATAGACACGCGAAGAGAGATCAAGGGGTCGGCTGATCCGAGGATCACAACGTCGGCTGCGCTGATGACTTGACGGACGACAGACGAGTCGTTCATCGTGAGCGAGCCCAAGCGAGCGGTCGTACTACGACTCTGAGAAGAAGCCCGGAATGGGTGCCGGAGTTTCCGGACGTGCCTTCTTTCGATGCTTCGCCCAGAGACCGAGCATGATGGCGATCAGCGCTACAAGTACGGAAGTGACAGTGAGCGCAAGGCCGCCGATCCAGCCGGTCGTGCCGGTATCTCTTCCGCGCAGATCGTTTCGAAGCGCCACCCGCCACTCCCCTTCGATCTGTGACCACCGATCGCCGTCTGTCTCGAGGAGTACATCCGTGCCGTACGTAGCGACCGCGAATTCCATGAAGTCACCGATCGAGGCGAAGTTGGTCTCAGGATCCCAATTCTGAACCGGCTGCTGGGTCGAAGACGTCCAATCGACGATCGCATCGGTATCAAAGAAGTTCCCGAACATGACGTCTCTGTGATACTGCTCGAGCCGTTCGAGAACACGCGCCCGATACCACTGCCCAACAACTTTTGCGATCGGCACAGGAAATGCTTCGTTCCCATTCTGCTGCCACAACGCGTGTTGGGAAAGCGCGTACGCAGCTGCCGGTGCGACAAATCCAACTCGTTCAACGTTCAGAACGAAGAGGCGGCCCGGCAGATCTGAGTGTGCATGGAACCGCCGGCTCGCTGATTCATACCTCGCGGTGTTGAACGATGACTCCTCCGACACCAAGCACACCGTCGCGGAGTACGGTCCCATGTCTTCGGTGATCCATCCGTCGACCAGTGCGATCTCTTCTCGAAATCGCTCTGCAAGGCCCGAGGCGATTCCCGTCGTCTCTATCGACACCGGGCCTGTCCTGATGATCTCCCACGTTGCCTCGGGGAAACGATCAGAGCATGAATCGACTGTCGCCTGCGCCGGCTCGGCCTGACCGGAAAGAAAAAGCGTCACCATGGCAACGAGCGCGACGGACTGGGCGAACTTGTTCACACCGGAACGGTACAGGAGGCTCCACAACACAGACACCAGTGCTGGTAAATACTGTCACGAACCGGGTTGCTCTACGCGACGGGCGCCGATATCCTGACAACACAAGTCGACTCTGGCGCGCGCTGAAGGCCGGATCGACGCCGTGCGAGTACGCATCCCTGATGCACTCGTCGGTCAGCAAGTACACGCGAGATCCACGGAGATACGTGAGACCTCGAATACCACTCGCATACGCCGGGCTCCTCGTCATCGCACTCGTGGCAGTGATCGGTTTCGCCGCGTTCTCCCCTTCTTCGTCCCCGACGGTCGATGATTCGGACGCGCCAACGACTCTCGCGGCGTCACCGAGCGCATCCGCACGTATCGCATCTGCCGTGCTCGCGGTCCGTGTCGCCGACTCAGACACTCGCGTCGCGACGACTGAGGCCCAGCCAACCACAACCACCGAGCCTGAGCCGGTGGTCGCATCGGATGAGCCAGTCACAACAACACAGGACACGCTCCCAGCCGAGACCTCCACGACAACGACGAGGGCTCGCGATACGACTCCTCCCTCGATCACAGTCACATCACCCCACGACGGGGACAACGTCACCAGCACCTACGTCATGTTCGAGGGAACGGCCGAACCCGGAGCCTACGTCCGGTCAGGTCCCTTCGACGCGAACGTGGACAAGGACGGCAACTGGTCCATTGGATTGGTCGTTGTTGATGGCGCCAACAGAGCGATTTTCACAGCGATCGACGAGGCGGGAAACACAACCGAGGTCAAGATCACCGTCAACTACTCCAAGCCGAAGGTAACAACAACCACAAAGGCGACAACGACGACGGTACACACTGATTCGACGACAACACAGCCACCAACCCAGACGAGTTGGTCACCGCAGTGGCCGGCCGATTCGGGTGGCATCCGTAACGTCGAGGCGTGGCGACCTCTCGTCGAGAAATACTGGGCTGCCGACAGGGTCGACTGTGTGCTCGGCATCATCAAGAAGGAGTCACGAGGCGACCCGCGCGCGTACAACGCCAGCAGTGGCGCCGAGGGCCTCTTGCAGCATCTCGGCAAGTACTGGAAGTCTCGAGCAGCCGCAGCGGGATTCCGCGACTCGAACGGACTGTATGCGTCGCCGTACAGCGCTGAGGCGAACATCGCGGCCGGTGCCTACATCGCAGGCTCCGCCTCGGACTGGTACACGCCATGGAGTTACACCCCGGCGTACGGGTCCTGCGAGGACAGCCGCGGATAGGAAGCAGAGTTCCGCCTTCCGCCTTCC
>CAZWMX010000160.1:0-2474 GCA_964635205.1 uncultured Acidimicrobiaceae bacterium
ACAATCTTCCCGGAGTGCCGGGGGTGGGGGAGAAGACAGCCTCGAAACTCATCAATCAGTATCAGAGCCTCGAGGAGCTGTATGAGCATCTTGACGATATGACACCGAAGCTTCGTGAGAGCCTCGAATCTGCGCGCGACCAGGTGCTCCTCAATCGCGAGCTGATGACAATGGTGAGAGATGTTCCCTTCGACGAGCTCTCACCCGAAGATCTGGTTCTGACACCATTCGATCGAGACGTTGTCCGTGAACTTTTTGATGAGCTTGCGTTCAGGAGTTTGTGGCAGCGGCTCGAGGGGCTGGGTGGTGTGACGGAGGCGGAGAGGGCTGTCGAGGATGTTGATGTTGTGTCAACAACGAACGAAGAGCAAGCAATATCCCTTGTAACTTCGCACGCTGTGGCGGTTGATCCGGTATGGGAGGACGACCTTCTCCTCGGGATCGTTGTAGCGGGAGAGCCGGCGACATACGTGCCGCTCGACTTCGCATGCGGACTGTTGGCTGCTCTCGCGGACGGTCCGGGGATCCTTGCACATGATTCCAAGCCGCTACTGCGGGCTTTGCTCGAATCTGGTCTTCCGGTACCGTCGGTGCAGTTCGACACCATGCTCGCGGCATGGGTCATCAATCCTGCTCAGCGCGCTCCGTCCCTTGACGATCTCGCGTACCGAGAGCTCGGCGTCGAGGTTGGGGCACAGGACGAGACAGGTGCATCAACTGCCCAAGCAGCGTTCAGTTTCGAAGAGACTGCCCTGGATCTCGATACACCTGCGCGTCGTGCGCTTGCCATCCAGCGCCTCGTAGGTGCCCTCAGCAAGCAGATGGAAGCACGGGGAGGTGCAGAGCTCTATTCGACCGTCGAATTGCCACTGGTACCGATTCTCGCGCAAATGGAACACACCGGTGTGGGTCTTGACACGGGATTCCTCACGGAAGTCGGACATGACCTTTCTCAGCGAGTAGCCGCGTTGCAGGCTGAGATTCACAAGCTCGCCGGTCGGTCGTTCAATGTCAACTCGACGCAACAGCTCCGGGCAGTCTTGTTCGATGAGCTTGGCCTACCGGTTATCAAGAAGACTCCCAAGGGTGCGCCATCGACAGATGCGTCGGTACTCGAGAAGTTGTCGGATCAACACGACATCGTTGCGAAGCTCCTCGTGTTCAGGGAGCTCGACAAGCTTCGCACGACGTACGTCGACGCACTGTTGAAGCTCGTAGACGCGGATGGCCGCATTCGTGGCCACTTCAACCAGACCGGAGCCGCTACGGGACGCCTCTCGATGGAGCGACCGAATCTGCAGAACATCCCTGCGAGGAGTGAAGAGGGTCGTGCGATCCGAAAGGCCTTTGTGGCGGCGGAAGGTTGCACTCTTCTTGTCGCCGACTACAGCCAGATCGAGCTTCGAATCCTCGCGCATCTCTCACAGGACCCGGGGTTGATCGAAGCGTTCGCCCACGATGTGGACATCCACGCAGCTACAGCTGCCCGTGTTGGCGGCGTCTCGCCACAGGATGTGACGGATGACATGCGTCGGACCTCGAAGATGATCAACTTTGGTCTGTTGTACGGCATGGAGGCATACGGGCTTGCCCAACGACTCGATATCGACCGTTCGGAGGCCCAGCAGCACATCGATGAGTATTTCGTGCAGTTTCCCGAGGTCAAGTCGTACATGGCAGGGATCGTCGAGGAAGCGAGGGGCTGCGGATTCACCACGACGATCCTCGGCAGACGTCGATACCTCCCGGAACTCAACAGCCAGAACGCGAGGGATCGCCAGATGGGGGAGCGGATGGCGCTCAACGCCCCCATCCAGGGATCGGCCGCCGACATCATCAAGAAGGCGATGATCGACCTCGACCGCAGACTTGTCGAAGCTGGGCACGAAGCAGAGATCATCCTCCAGATCCATGACGAACTGGTGCTCGAAGTGCCGTTGGACGAGGTCGATGCAGTGACCGAGTTGACGCTCGACACGATGCAGAACGTCGCATCACTCAGCGTGCCCCTCAAGGTGGCCTACGGAGTCGGTAGGACCCTGGCCGACGCGGGACACTGAGCGGGCTACGCCCTCCGCCCTCCGCTCTCCGCTCTCCGCCCTCCGCCCTCCGCCGAAGAGGCGGTAGGCGGTAGGCGCTCCTCTTGCAGATTGCCCCCCGAGCGCGATACCATACGCGTGCCTACCCGGGCCGCATGTGCGCGCTCGGAGGAATCAAACCGTCAAGGAGACCATCCCCTACATGCCCATCGACAACGATCAAGATCTCGCCGCTACGAGCGTCGAGACCACGGAAGCCGCCCAAGAATCACCATCAGACGCTGAGGCTGCCACCCCCGAAACCGAAGCAGCTCAGCCGATGGATGCCGTGGATGCCGTTGAAGAAACTGCGTCAGATCCGGCTGTCGAGGCGGTCACTTCTTCCGAGGAATCGGACGGTTCCGCGCCAGAAGAGCTCGACGAGAAGGGTGCTTC
>CAZWMX010000160.1:2574-5100 GCA_964635205.1 uncultured Acidimicrobiaceae bacterium
GAGGAATCGGACGGTTCCGCGCCAGAAGAGCTCGACGAGAAGGGTGCTTCTGAGGTAACCGACACTCCGGAGAAGACTCCGGAGGACATGCCGACGCCGAGGGGTGAACGTCCCGCGATCAGCGCGCCGAAGGAGATCGCTGATGTACCGGACGACCTCTCCGCGGACGATTTTGCGGCTGCCATCGAACAGACGGTGTTTGAGTTCAAGGAAGGCGACATCGTTGCCGGCACCGTTGTTCGGGTAGATCCCGACGAGGTTCTCGTGGATATCGGCTACAAGTCGGAGGGAGTCATCCCACCTCACGAGCTCTCGGTTCGCAATAATGTGAACCCTTCGGAGGTTGTCAGCGTTGGGGACGAGATCGAAGCGCTCGTGCTCCAGAAGGAAGACGATCAGGGCCGACTGGTGCTCTCCAAGAAGCGTGCACAGTACGAGCGTGCGTGGGGTCGCATCGAGCGAGTCATGCAGGGTGGTGGAACCGTCGAGGGTCACGTCATCGAGGTCGTCAAGGGCGGTCTCATCGTCGACATCGGCCTCAGAGGGTTCCTTCCGGCGTCACTCGTTGATCTTCGGCGTGTGCGGGACCTTCAACCGTTCGTTGGAGAGACCATCGAGGCGAAGGTCATCGAGCTCGACCGGAACCGCAACAACGTTGTGCTTTCACGTCGCGCCTACCTCGAAGAAGAACAGGCCGAGCAGCGTACGGCGTTCCTCACCGACCTCAAGGAGGGTGATGTCCGTCCCGGTGTTGTGTCTTCGGTCGTCAATTTTGGTGCATTTGTTGATCTCGGCGGTATGGACGGTCTCGTCCACGTATCTGAGCTTTCCTGGCGCCACGTGAACCACCCCGGAGAGATCGTCACGGTGGGTGACAAGGTCAAGGTGAAGGTGCTCGAGGTCGATCGAGACCGGGAGCGAATCTCGCTTTCGATCCGTCAGACGGCTGAGGATCCCTGGGAAGCCTTCGCTCGGACGACGGATGTCGGTAGCGACGTCGATGGGAAGGTCACCAAGACTGTTCCCTTTGGTGCGTTCGTTTCCGTCGGTGAAGGCGTCGAGGGTCTTGTGCACGTGTCCGAAATCGCCATGCATCACGTTGAAAGCCCGGAATTGGAGCTTTCTCTTGGTCAGGAAGTAAAGGTAAAGGTCACCGAGATCGATGCCGACAGACGACGAGTAAGCCTGTCGATCAAACAGGCGCTTCCGGAATGGGAGGAGCGCTCGTCGTGGAGCGAAAAGAAACCGAGTCGTCCCCGTCGCCGGGAGTTCGAGCGTGAGGATGAGGTATCAGATGCACCGAGTTTCGCAGCAGACTCATCCTTGGAGGCAATCCTGGCTGAGCTCAAAGAACGCGGCATCGGCAGGTCCTAGGACAAAGGCGACCAGGCAACGATCAATGCTTGACCCGGTGTGGGGTGGTGTGCCAAGCTTGGCCGGTCGCGTACGGCCCACAAAGGGCGTCGGTGCGCGGATGGATCGTTTGATATCGGGGAGGACTGACTGACATGGGCCGGAGAACACTTGTTCTTGTAATCGCACTGGCACTCGCCGCTATCTCCGGGTACGCCGTCTGGCAGTATCTGGCCTCTGTTGAGGAAGGCGTGGCAGCTGACTTCTCCGAAGTAGAGGTATATCGCGCCACGGAGCCCATCGCTTCAGGCACACCGGGTGAGGAAGCCAGGCCGATGATCGCTTCGTCGACGGCTCTCAGGCAGCGAGTCGTATTTGAAGAATCGACGGTTCTCTGCACCGGTGCAGTTGGTGACAACGCCAGCAAGGACCCCAGTACGTACGGTTGCGCCCAGAACCCCGGTGATCTCAATCTCGTTCTTGACGGCAAGGTCGCTGCCGGTCCGATTGCGGCTGGGCAGCTGATCACAACTGGTTCGTTCGCTGCCTCGCGTGATTTGCAGCAGAAACTGTCCGATTCCATCGCACCGGGTAAAGTCGCGATCGCCGTTTCAGTGGACACCACTACCGCGAGCGGCGGGTACATCCGCCCCGGCGACAACGTCAATATCCTCGCATCGGCATCCCTGAGTCCGCTCAGCTTCATCGAGGTCATCTCGAACGATGAGCTGCGCGACCTGCTGGTCCAGGCGGGTGCCACAGCCGAGGAGGTACCTGTCGACGAGGGCGCAGGCGACGACACGGAACCGACGGAACCGACGGGACCATCGAACCTTGCGGGGGCGATTCCGACCTCATTCGACGTGACACAGACAATTCTTCAGAACGTACAGGTACTTGCAGTCGGCTCAGACACGCGCCCCGCGCCTCTCGATTCTGGCCTCGAGCCGCTCGGCGGAGTTGTTGTCTTCGAGGTCACACCCCAAGAAGCCGAACAAATCGAATGGGCAAGACAGTACTCCTCGATAGCCTTGAGCCTCCTGCCTGGTGGCAGCGAGTACGTGCCGTACGACAGCCAACCGATCGTCGTGGACGACATCTTCGGCCTGTTGGACCGAATCGAGGCACAGCTGGGACTGGTGAACAGTGGTAGCGGGAACTGATCTCACTGCG
>CAZWMX010000161.1:0-3396 GCA_964635205.1 uncultured Acidimicrobiaceae bacterium
TGCCGGATCCGGCAAGACACGAGTGCTCACGTATCGTATTGCTCACCTCGTACGCGACCTCGGGGTCTCCCCCTACGAGATCCTCGCAATCACCTTCACGAACAAGGCCGCCGGGGAGATGAAGGAACGCGTCGGCAAGCTCGTCGGCCGTGTCGCGATCGACATGTGGGTATCGACTTTCCACTCAGCGTGTGTGCGAATCCTGCGTCAGGAAATCTACCGATTCGGGTACCGGACCTCGTTCTCGATCTACGACGAGGCAGACTCCACGCGCCTCGTAACGATGTGCATCAAGGATCTCGACCTCGACCCGAAACGTTTTCCTCCGCGCCAGATGAAGGGCGCAATCTCCAAGGCGAAGAACGAACTGATCGACCACGAGACGTTCGCTTCCCAGGATTCCGGTTTCTATCACGAGAAGGTCTCAGATATCTACCGGTTGTACCAGCAACGCCTCGTCGAGGCGTCTGCCGTCGACTTCGATGACATTCTCAAGCTCACCGTCGAGATCCTTCAGGCTTTTCCGGAGGTTCTCGAGCGGTGGCAGAACCGGTTCCGGTACATCCTCGTCGACGAGTACCAGGACACGAACCGCGCCCAGTACATGCTGGTGAAGATGCTCGCTGCGGAACATCGCAACGTCTGCGTTGTCGGCGATTCGGACCAGTCCATCTATGCGTTCCGGGGCGCGGACATGCGCAACATCATGCAGTTCGAGAAGGACTACCCCGATACGAGAGTTGTCCTCCTTGAACAGAATTACCGTTCCACACAGACGATTCTCGATGCAGCGAATGCAGTGATCGCCAACAACGCAAGTCGCAGACCCAAGCGGCTCTGGACCGATGAGGGTGCAGGCGAGAGCATCGTTGTGTTCGAAGCGGAGGACGAGCACGAGGAAGCTGCGTACATCGCAGAGGAGATCGCCGGGCTCCAGGACATGGGGATCGGCCTCGATGATGTTGCGGTGTTCTACCGCACCAACGCACAGTCCCGTGTCATTGAGGAGCTCTTCGTGCGGTTCGGGGTCACCTATCAGGTTGTCGGTGGCCTCAAGTACTACGACCGCAAAGAGGTCAAGGATGCTCTCGCGTATCTGAGGGCGATCGTGAACCCGGACGATCAGGTGGCCATCAAGCGGATCATCAACACGCCAAAGCGTGCGATTGGTGACACTTCCGTTGCTCACGTTGACCGTTTTGCAGAGGCCGAAGGTATCAGCTTCATGGATGCACTGAGGCGGGTCCGCGAGATCGAAGCGCTCACAATTCGCGCTCAGAACGCGATTGCCGAATTCGTGGCCGTCGCGGACGTCCTGTCATCCAAGGCAACCGATGGACCTGAGGCTGCACTCGAGGCAGTCCTCAACGACACCGGCTATCTCGACATGATCCGCGCGGAGCGGACGATCGAGGCGATGGGCAGGGAGGAGAACCTCAAGGAGCTCCTCACGGCAAGTGCCGAGTTCGAAGAGACAGGGCCGGCGTCGATGGGACCCGATGAGTGGAACCAACTCGACGGTGTCGGAAAGCTCCAGATGTTCCTCGAGTCGATCAGCCTCGTCACCGATCTCGATGGCATCGAGGATGCTGAGGCCGTCACACTCATGACGCTCCACAACGCCAAGGGCCTCGAGTACTCGGTTGTGTTCCTCACCGGACTCGAAGATGGCATCTTCCCTCACATACGATCGCTCGGTGATCCCAAGGAGCTCGAAGAGGAGCGAAGGCTCTGTTATGTAGGGCTGACCAGGGCAGAGGAACGTCTGTATCTCACACGTGCGTGGAGCCGCAACATGTGGGGTCAGAACAACTACAACGGCCCGAGCCGCTTTCTGTCCGAGATTCCCGAACACCTCGTGACCAAGGCGAAGCGGGTCAGACGCAGGGCCACCTTGGAGTCCCGCACACCGACCGCAACGGTGTCAGATGCAGACATCTCGAACGGCGATCGCGTCCGTCACTCCCACTGGGGTGAAGGCGTTGTCAAAGAGATCGTTGGTGCAGGAGACCGAGCCGAAGCGGTCGTGATCTTCGACGCCCACGGCCCAAAACGCCTCCTCCTCGCCTGGGCACCCCTCGAAAAAGTCGACTAGATCAGGCGTCAGGCGTCAGGCCTCAGGTCCGGCACCGGTGGCTGTCAAAGCGTTACCTATGGTGATCCCAGCGATGACGATCAGCTGGATGGGTTCGGTCGGGAGTACCCCGCACCGAGGCCCAGACGATCGACCGTTCGACGCCGAGACGCAGGTACATCGAGACACCGACCGCCACAGCGACAAGCACGAGTGAGGCACCAAGTACGACAATCACGTTGACGTCGAGCACGCTCCACATCCTAGAACTGCCCGGGCGCCGCACGGCAGAACGATCCGGCGGCCAACTACCATCCCCGACGATGCCGATCCGAATCCTCATTGCGAAACCTGGTCTCGACGGACACGACCGAGGGGCGAAAGTTGTCGCACGTGCCCTGCGTGACGCCGGGTGTGAGGTCATCTACACCGGGCTCCACCAGACGCCCGACCAGATCGCTGCCATCGCGGTCCAAGAGGACGTCGACGGTGTGGGCCTGTCGGCGCTCTCGGGCGCACATCTGACGCTGTTCCCGAGCGTCGTCGAAGCGCTCGAGGCACGCGGTGCGGACGACATCATCGTGTTCGGTGGAGGCATCATCCCCGAGGCCGACATCCCGCTTCTCGAGGCTGCCGGCATCGCACACGTTTTCGGGCCGGGCACGTCCCTCGAGACGATTCAGAAGTGGGTTGACGAGAAGTTCGCGGACTGACCCAATACCGATCAGGCACCTGTCAGGAGGACACGTGAAGATCCACGAGTATCAAGCGAAGGCGCTCATGAAGGGCCGGGGTATCCCCGTTCCCGAGGGTGTCATGGCTACGACCGTTGACGAGGCCGTCGATGCGGTACGGCAGCTCATCGAGTCCACAGGTAACTCCGTGGTTGTTGTCAAGTCTCAGATCCATGCCGGTGGACGGGGTAAGGGCTATTTCAAGGAGCATCCCGATGTCGGCGGCGTCAGCGTCGTACTCGACGGTATCGAGGGAGGCGTGGGCGCTGCCGAGGCGAAGGTCCGCGAGCTCGCATCCGCGATGCTTGGATCAACACTCGTCACGATCCAGACCGGTGACGAAGGCAAGACTGTCAACCGGCTCTACATCGAGCAAGGTATCGATATCGCGACGGAGCTCTACCTCTCGGTCCTGCTCGACCGCTCCACGAGCCGCAACATCGTGATGGCTTCAACCGAGGGAGGCACCGAGATCGAGGTTGTTGCCGAGGAGACTCCCGACAAGATCATCAAGGAAGAGATTGACCCGGCGTTCGGCCTCACCGACTTCCAGGCACGGCGCATCGCCTACGGTCTCGGCTTCGAGGG
>CAZWMX010000161.1:3496-5099 GCA_964635205.1 uncultured Acidimicrobiaceae bacterium
CCTTCAAGAACGGCGTCAAGTTCCTCAAGACGCTCGCCGCGTTCGCTGCCGACATGGACACAGACCTCGTGGAGATCAACCCGCTTGTCGTCACGACGGATGGCAGGGTGATGGCACTCGACGGAAAGATGGCTTTCGAGGCCAACGCCCTGTACCGCCACCCGGACGTCCTCGAGCTACGCGACGAGTCGGAAGAAGACGCAGCAGAACTCGAGGCAAAGGAGTTCGGCCTGTCATTCATCAGCCTCGATGGTTCCATCGGTTGTATGGTCAACGGAGCCGGTCTTGCGATGGCAACGATGGACATAATCAAGTACGTCGGAGGCGAGCCGGCCAACTTTCTCGACGTGGGAGGGGGCGCTGAGAAGGATCAGATCGTTGCCGCGTTCAAGATCATCACAGAGGACCCGAACGTCAAGGGCATATTCGTCAACATCTTCGGCGGCATCATGCGTTGTGACATCATCGCGAACGGCGTCGTCGCTGCCGTTGAGGAGGTTGGTCTCGAAGTGCCGCTCGTCGTGCGCCTCGAGGGCACCAACGTTGAACTCGGGAAGCAGATCATCGATGACTCCGACCTGAACGTCGTGAGCGCATCGGACATGAAGGACGGCGCAGAGAAGATCGTGGAGTTGGCCAAATGAGTGTGCTCGTCAACAAGAACACGAAGGTCCTCGTACAAGGGATGGGAAGGACGGGCCGGTTCCACACGGACAAGGCAATCGCCTATGGCACGAACATGGTCGGGGCTGTGCACCCGTCGAGGGCCGGCCAGGTGGAGCAGCTCACCGGCGAGACGGATCACTCGGGTGTGCCGGGTCGGCCTGACACATACGACGTCACGATTCCGATCTTCCGCACGGTTCGCGAGGCTGTCGAAACCACGGGCGCGAACGCAACGGTTGTCTACGTTCCGCCACCCTTCGCAGCCGACGCGATCATGGAGGCCGCCGAGGCTGGTGTTCCGCTGATCATCACGGTCACCGAAGGTATTCCCGTGGCCGACATGGTGGTCACAAAGCGCTATCTCGAGGACAAGGATGTCAGACTTGTCGGCCCGAACTGCCCAGGTGTGATAACACCCCGGGAGTGCAAGATCGGTATCATGCCCGGCTACATCCACATACCAGGCAGGATCGGTGTGGTGTCGCGGTCTGGGACGCTCACGTACGAGGCGGTTCATCAGTTGACCCTCAACGGTCTTGGTCAAACGACGGCCATCGGTATCGGTGGCGACCCTGTCAACGGTACGAACTTCGTAGATGCCCTCGCCGCGTTCAACGACGACCCTGACACCGAGGGTGTCATCATGATCGGTGAGATCGGTGGCACGGCAGAAGAAGAAGCCGCCGAGTGGATCAAGGCGAACATGACCAAGCCGGTCGCCAGCTTCATCGCGGGCACATCCGCTCCTCCTGGGAAGCGGATGGGTCATGCCGGTGCGATCATCTCGGGCGGCAAGGGAACCGCCGAGGCGAAGATCGAAGCTCTCGAAGGTGCAGGCGTCGTGATGGCCCCGACACCGACCGACATGGGCTCAGCGATGCTGGAGGCCCTTTCAGCAAGCTGAAAGGGCAGACCGCTCCGCTTCCAGAAACCAGAT
>CAZWMX010000162.1:0-5033 GCA_964635205.1 uncultured Acidimicrobiaceae bacterium
GTCGTCCGTCGGTCTTCTCCCACAAGCGGGAGAGCGCGATATCCTCTCGCAGGATGATTCCCGGTCTACTTGTTGCATTGAGCGCGCTTCTGATGTGGGCGGCGTTCCCACCACTCGGGTGGGCGCCTCTTGCGTTCATAGCGCCGGTTCCGTTCTTTCTCGCTGTGCGCTCCGTCGAGCGACCGATCTGGGCGCTGATGCTGGGCTTCGGTTGGGGAGCAGCTTTCTTTGGTTTGCTACTCAACTGGCTGATGGTGCTCGGTTTCGTTGCCTGGTTCCCACTCTCCATCCTCATGGGTACGTTTACGTCGCTGTATGCGCTGTGGATATGGACCTTCCGTCTCTGGACGCCGTGGCGGTGGTTCTACATTGCCATCGGCGGATGGGTGGCCCTTGAGTTCGCTCGCGGTCACTTCCCGTTCGGAGGATTCCCATGGGGAGACATTGGGTACCCGGCTGCATCGCTGCCGGGTGCCCTCGGTTCCGTCCAATGGATCGGCCCATCCGGTTGGACTGTCCTCACAGTTGCGGTCGCCGCCGGTATCACCCTCGTGATCGAGAATCGAAAGGTGTGGAGGTTCACGGTCGATTCGATCGCGGTGGTGATGCTTGTGATGATTAGCGGAGCGCTCCTTGCTCCTGCGCCGTCGGCCCAGGTATGGCGGACTGCGATTGTTCAGGGCGGATCACCTTGCCCGCAGACGCGTTGTCAGAACGAGGCGCAACGAATCTTCGAGCGGCACATCGAACTCACCAGCGCCATCCCGGAAGGAACTGTTGAGTTCGTTGTATGGCCCGAGAACTCGGTCAGCACTCCGTACGAGCCAGATGAGAACGACGAGGTTCGCAACGAGATCATTGAGCAGGCCAGACGCCTCGATGCGTATATGTTGATCTCAGGCACGCGACGCGTCGGTGACGATCAGTTCATCAACTTCAACGCTCTGTACTCCCCTGACGGCGTCAAGATCGGCGAGTACCGCAAGCGTCACCCCGTACCATTCGGCGAGTTCGTCCCTCTGCGTGACCTACTCGGATTCATACCTCAGCTTGATCGGGTGCCGCGGGACATGATCTCTGGAACCCAGCCGGTCGTGTTCCCGACGGAGCAGGGCATCGTCGGCTCGGTGATTTCGTTCGAAGGGGCGTTTGCTCGGTCGATGCGTTCGATGGCCAAGGCCGGTGCTCAGACGATGGTTGTCGCCACAAACGAGAGCAGTTTCGGTATATCAGCTGCCGCGGATCAACTGATCGGATTGGTTCGCGTCAACGCCGCAGGAATCGGTCTTGATGTCGCGCACGCAGCGATTACCGGGAAATCGACCTTCGTGACGGGAGCCGGCGAGGTTGGGCAGGAGACCGAACTGCTCGAGACCACTGTTCTGTATGGGTCTGTTCAATTCAACGCCGATGGCCCAACCGTGTGGGTGCGGTTTGGCGATTGGCTCGCTGCTCTCGCTGTAGTCGTCGCAGTGATCGCCCTGGCCGTCCCAGGTGTCCGAAGTCGTGATCCGGGAGAGACTGTTCAGAGCGAGCAACAAACAAGTTTTGCACCTTCGGGTAGTGGTAATTAGACTCAGGGCTGTAGAGATTTCTCGGTGTAAGTGTCGCGTGCCTGGAGCACCGGCCGGCGCCGCACGAACAAACCGAAGAAAGGCACATATCACACATGTCTGAGATCCTCAAGGCATCCCGTCCGAAGGGCCGGTCACGCCGTCCGAAGACGTATGGCGAAGAGCGCACGTGCGCCATCGTGGACTGCACAACGCAGCTTTCGAAGTACAACCGTGCGGAGTTCTGTCACAACCATCGTCCCGTGCGGTACCCGAGGCTTCGCGGCGTTCTCACGACCGAGGAGTAGATGCACGTCGGGTTTTGAGCCCCCAGATCACGAAAGAGGCCCCGGCACAAACCCGGGGCCTTCCTCCTTTGCGCGTCCCCCAATTTCGGGGGGAGAAACGAGCGGAACGAACCAGGGGGTCTGGGAGCCTGCGAGCCCGGAGTGGCTGGAGACCCCGCCCCTCTTACCCCTCGTACGCCTTGATAGCGTCCTCGAGTATGTCGATACCCCGGTCGAGGTCGTCATGGGATACGTTCAGCGGCGGAATGAACCGGATGACATTGCCCGACGGGCCGCAGTTGAGGATGAACATGCCTGCCTCGAATGCGTGCCGTCCGATCGACGCGAAGGCCTCAGTATCCGGCTCGTTTCCCTCCGTTACGAGATCGACGCCGATCATGAGCCCCAGTCCTCGCACGTCGCCAACCGTCCGGTGTCGTTCCTTGATCTCGTTCCAGCGCGAGAAGGCATGACCAGAGAGTCGATTCACGCCGGGAACAACCTCTTCAAGTGCATTGATATTGGCTGCAGACGCTGCACATGACACCGGGTTTCCGCCGAACGTCGTGCCGTGTGATCCAGAGGGCCACGCATCGAATACCTCGGCGGATGCTCCGACAGCCGACAGCGGCAAGCCGTTTGCGATCGCCTTGCCCATGACAAGGATGTCGGGACGAACGTCGTACACCTGGCTCGTGAACCACTCACCTGTGCGACCGAAGCCGGTCTGCACCTCGTCGGCGATGAGCAGGATCCCGTGCTCATCCGCGATCGCTCTCAGCGCGTGGATGAACTCGTGGCCGGCCGGGTAGTAGCCACCTTCGCCCTGCATTGGCTCGACCAAGAACGCAGCGACTTCACCGGGTGTGATCTCATGCCTGAACTTGAACTCGAGTTCGCGGAGAGCGTATGCGTTTGCTTCTTCTTGGGTCATTCCCCAGCCGAATGGATGCGGGAACGGTGTCACGAAGGTGGAAGGTACGAGTGGGTGATAACCCTGGCGATACTTCGCCTTCGACGTCGTGTATGTGACCGAGCCCATGGTGCGCCCGTGGAATCCACCCCGGAACGTGACGATGCCCTGCCTGCCGGATACTTTTCGAGCGAGCTTCACCGATGCCTCGACAGCTTCGGCGCCTGAGTTCATGAACAGCACCTTGTCGATGCCGTCAGGCGTGATTTCGACGATCTTCTCTGCTGCATCGACGATCGGTTCGTACAGGAACGCCCCACCGGCGTGCCAGAGCTTGTTGAGTTGTGCCTGTGCGGCAGCCACAACAGCGTCAGGCCGGTGGCCCATGTTCGTTGTGGCGATGCCGCAGGCGAAGTCGAGGTACTGCCGTCCATCGGCGGCGGTTACCCAGCTGCCCTTGCCTTCGATGATCTCGACCTCGTAGTCGAACTGGATCACCGGGGCGATGATGTCGTCGAATCTCTTCTGGAGGTCAGTCATACGATGCTCCTATTGGTGTTGAGGGTGGCGGGGACGCGGAGAAGTGATTTCGCTACGGGGAAGCGAACAAATGGCGTCGCGCGTGTCTCGGGTTCCTCAACATACCGACAAGAGTAGCTTGAGCCGGCTCATCGAGAGCCAACACGCCGCTATTCACCCTTGAAGTCAGGGGATCGCTTCTGTAGGAAGGCCATTGTTGCCTCCACGAAATCGTTCGACTGGAGGAATGCTGCGTTCCACAGAGCGACGTAGTCGAGGTTCTCCTCGACGGTCCGGCCTTCTCCTGCCGAGAGCACGGCCTTTGCTCCCTGGACGGCGAGTGGGGAGTTCGCTGCGATCTCGTTCGCAAGCTCGTGGGCAGCTTTCTGTGTTGCGGCGGCGTCCGGCAACACGCGAGAGACGAGTCCCATCTCGTGTGCCTCACCCGCACTGAAGTCTCTGCCGGTGTAGATGATCTCTGCGACTCGCCCTGGATCGATGATCTTCGGCAGGCGTTGAAGCGTGCCAACATCGGCGACCATGGCGATCTTCGTCTCCCGAACCGAGAAGGTGGCGTCCTGAGATGTGTATCGGATGTCACATGCGGTGATCAGGTCGATTCCCGCACCGATGCAGTGACCGTGGATGGCAGCGATGACCGGTTTCGGGCATTGGGCAATCGAGCTGAACGCTCTCTGCATGTCCTTGATGGTTTGATAGAACGCCTGGCGCTTCCCGACCTCCGACGCTGGTTGAGGATCTGCCTGCGGATCGACGCCGCCGTTCATGAACATCGGCCCGAATGCCTTGAGATCAATACCGACAGTGAAGGATTCACCCCGTGCTGCAATGACAACGGCTCGTGTCTCGGTGTCGTCACCAAGGGCTTCCATCACCTTGGGCAGATCGGCCCAGAAGTCCTGGGCAAAGGCATTGCGCTTCTCCGGCCTATCAAGCCACACAGTTGCGACATGCCCGTCGAAGTCGACACTGAGGACGTCGGATTGAGGGAGATCGGTTCTGTTCATGAGGTCTCCGTAGACGGTAGACCGTAGACAGTAGACGGCCTTTGGCCTGTTGTCCGTCGCCTGACGCCTAGCGGGGAACCTGTCAGGCCTCTTCCCTCGTCCCAGTTGCAGCCGGTGTGGGAACCGGCCCAACTGAATGGAGAGAGACATGGCAGTATTCGACACATCCCGAAAGCGCAGGGTGGTGCGCATGATCGTTGCGGTAATGGCGATATCGATCATCGCAGCTGCCTGTAGCAGCTCAAGTGAAGGCCTCAAGCTTGTCAGCGCCGACCTCGACGAAGACGGCGGGTCTTCCGCGACCACCATGGCTGCAGCAAGCGAGGAAACCGAGGCTCAGGGTGCGATGGAGGCTCCCGCCTTCAGGGCCGTAGCAGAGGATGGCACGGTTGTATTCGAGACGACGTCATCCCAGGTTTTCGACGCAAGAATCATCAAGGACGGTCGCCTGGACCTACGTATCGAGGTGGGTTCCTTCGGAGCCAACGCTGAGGAGATCCGCACCATCGCTGCGGATCTCGGTGGATACGTCGCTTCCGGTGAGACGTACATCGAGGAGTACGAGGACGACCGGTACGCGGTCGGCTGGTACACGATGCGCATCCCATCGGACCGATTCGACGCCGCGGTTGCTCGTGTCGAACGGCTCGGTGAACGGGTCTCGGCGTCACTTTCGAGTCAGGACGTCACAGAGGAATATGTTGACCTCGAGGGTCGTCTCAATTACTGGCGC
>CAZWMX010000163.1:0-1571 GCA_964635205.1 uncultured Acidimicrobiaceae bacterium
CCCAGCCGCATGGCGACTGCGACGGCTTCGGAGCGACGCTGCACGCCCAGTGACCCGTAGATCGTCCTGAGCTTCGCCTTCGCCGTGGCGTCGCTGACGGCCAAGGTCTCTGCGATCGTTGCGTTGTCCGCACCATCGGCGAGCAATTGGAGGATCTTCAACTGTTCGACGGTCATCTCTCCCACCGGTCCTGGAGCATCGCTGCCGATCATGCGGGCAACGAGGGGACCGCTCACTTCCGTCTGGAAATAGGACTTCCCGTCTGCGACCGTTTCGATGGCCCGGATGAGCTCGTCATGGCCGACACTCTTGAGGAGGTACCCGGATGCTCCGAGCTCGATGGCCCTGCTCACGTATACCGGATCTCCGTACATGCTCAGCATCACCACAGCCACGTCCATATCCAGCTCGCCGATGCGTTGAAGCACGTCGAGGCCTGTCATTGTCGGCATGCGCACGTCGAGGAGAACGACATCGATGTCGGTCGTCCCAAGGAGGTCGATGAGCTCGAGGCCGTCTGCTGCGTGGGAAACGATCTCGATGTTATCTGTTCCCGCGAGGAGCAGGTCGAGCCCGTCCCGAATGATGCGATGGTCATCTGCGATTGCGACCCTGATCATGGTGCCTCCGTGCGATTGATGGGCACCCAGGCAACAAGTCTTGTGCCACCGCCCTTTGCGTCGGACACCACGATGCCGCCACCGATCGCTTCGAGCCGGTCTCTCGTAGTCGTGAGTCCGAGGCCCGGCTGTCCGGTGGAACCCGCTCCGTCGTCGATCACCTCGATCATCGTCGAGTCTCTTCCTTCCAGCAGCCGGATCGTGACACGGGTGGCGTGGGCGTGTTTGGCAACGTTGGCCAACGCCTCCTTTGCTGCCCGATACAGTGTTGCGCGGTGCGGTACCGAGAGATCCGTTTCCACATCCGACACGAAGTCGATCTCGAGGTTCGTCTCGCTCTCGGACACCTCAACCAACTCAGCGATGGCCAGCTCCAGATCGATCTCTACGCCGGGCTCATCGCGCAAGGCTGTGAGTTCTGATCGCAACGTCGTGTCGACCTCCCGAACGAGCACATCGAGCCTCGTGAGCTCCTTTTCCACCTCTGAGCCCTGGTCGACCATACGTCGACTCGCCTGGAGTCCGAACAAGATCCGATACAGAGGTTGTCCGATGTCGTCGTGGAGTGCGCCGACGATCCTGGTCCGTTCATCCTCCTGGATCTCGAGGAGCTGGCCGATGAGTCGTTCCGAACGTGCCCTTCGCTTTCGTTCGGCGAGCGCGTTCGTGACGGCGGCGGCGGTGAGAGCCACCAACAGGATCGTGGTACCGGACCCGAGGGCGATCCAAACGGCGATGCGTATGTTGGCGACGGTCTCCACGAGCGTGTCTGCGAGTTCGTACACCTCGAACACGATCTCGACGCCTTGTGTGCCGCTGTCAACAGGCACGTAGTACTCGCGAAGTTCGCCGAGTTCCCGTTCGTACTCGTTCTCCGGCCTGCTGAGATCTGGTTCCTCCCAGATGAGCTCTCCGTTGAACGCTGCGATGATGTCGTGGGACATCTCGTAG
>CAZWMX010000163.1:1671-4950 GCA_964635205.1 uncultured Acidimicrobiaceae bacterium
GTCTCGTGCTTTGGTGCCGGCTCCATGGAAGGAGCTTGGCAGGAACCGTGAGGCTCTACCACCCGGCGACTATCCGATCCACCGATCGAGCCAGGAGATGAATTCGGCCCACCAGTGCAAGGCGTTGTCGCGTGACTCGATCCAGTGGCCTTCGCTTGGGTAGTACACGAGTCTTGACGGTACTCCCTTTGCCTTCAGCGTCCCGTACAGGACGAGGCCCTGGGTCATCACGACCCTGTAGTCGAGCTCGCCATGGATGACGAGGGTCGGTGTGGTGATGTCATGTGTGTGCGCCATCGGGCTCCAGCGCTGCACGGCGTCCATGTCTTCCCACGGCACGCCGCCGACGGCCGTCTCCCGCCCTGCCGTGTGATCTGAGGCCCACTGTCCCAGCAGGTCGGTCACACCCGCATGGCAGATGGATGCCGCGTATCTGTCGGTGAGCGTGGTGAGCCAAGTCACGAGGTAGCCGCCGTAG
Organism: uncultured Acidimicrobiaceae bacterium; assembly: GCA_964635205.1. Taxonomy (GTDB): domain Bacteria; phylum Actinomycetota; class Acidimicrobiia; order Spongiisociales; family UBA5794; genus B3-G11. Next base: position 2,150 of record CAZWMX010000163.1, read on the forward strand.
GAACCACCGGCAATCGCCATGCGGTTCTCATCGATGTAGCCGAGGGACACCATGTGGTCTGTGGCGGCTTCGATGTCCCTCGCAGGCATATCACCCCAGGCGCCGCGAATCGAGCGCGTGAACGCGTCCCCGAATGACGACGAACCGTGGAAGTTGACCGACACGACCACATACCCGGCAGCAGCCATCACCTGTGTGTTCCACCGCCAATGCCAGCTGTCCATCACGCCGTTGTGAGGGCCACCGTGCACGTTGTGGAGGAGGGGCCACTGCTGTGCGTCATCGAATCCGGGAGGTTCGATGATGAAAGCCTGGAGCTGGGCGCCCTCCGAGCCCTCGAACCGGATCTCCTCAGCAGGTGTCACGGTCAATTCGGAGAGTGCTCCGGTGTTGAAGCTCGAGACGTTCTTTGTGTGGCCGCCCGATGTGATCGCCACCTCCGGGGGCTGGTGCATCGATTCGTGGCGGTGCCAGAAACAGTCGACACCTGGCCGTGGCCCATGGTTCGAACCCGTCGAGGTCTGTGGGACCGGATCGCCGCCCTCGATGTCCAGGGTGTAGAGACGCACACGACCCTCGTCCTCGGCGTTGAACACGATGCAGGTGTTGTTGATGAACTCCCATCCGCCGGCTGCGCGGTCCCAATGTTCGGTGAGGACCTGCTCGGTGCCCGTTGCCAGGTGGTGCGCCACGATCCGGACGAGGTCGGCGTAGTAGTCAGGTTCGTATTGGGTTCCATAGATGAGCGTGGAGCCGTCCGGCGACACTCGCGGACGGACCTGCTGGACGGCGTCCCCGGTCGCGAGCCGTTCGACCTTGCCTCCATCTGTTGGCACCGTGTGGAGCGCGAACCGAATTGTTTCCCAAGCGGGGTCCCCGGCGTCGAGTGTGAAGATGACCGACATACCATCCGGAGTGACGGTGAGTGAATTCTCGAGATCGTCGAGACCGATGAGTCTGACGAGATCAGGCGTGAGATCGGTGATCCTGTCATCGGCGAGGTCGACCCGGAACAGATGGTCGATGTGCTGTCCCGCCAACCATTTCTTCCAGTGGCGAAACACCCTGTCCTCAGTGACGATCGGGCGTTTCTTGTCCCCGTTGTCCTCGAGGAACTCTGCTGTCGCTTCGATTGACGAGTGGTCCCGCATCACCGGGGCTGCGACGACGAGTGAGTCTCTGCCCGGTATCCAGGTCACGAGACGGGCGCCGAGGGGCAGATCGGTGACCTTGTGCGCCTCGCCACCTGCAAGTGGGATCACATGAACCTGCGGCTTGTCATCCCCACTTTTTGCGAGGAACGCGATCTGTGAGCCATCGGGTGATGGGGCAGGACCAGAAGCGAACCGCTCTGAGGACGTGAGTTGGCGTGTCGTGCCATCGCGGTCCACGAGGTACAGGACCGAGTGTGACTCGTTCTCGTCGTCAAAGGTGACAACGGGTACCACTGCGCTGTTCGTTCCACGGATGTGCTCGGGCTGCCCAACGCGCTTCAGGTTCCAGAGATCTTCGGGGGTCATGGGACGCGGCATCAGGCTCCTCCGTTCCGGTTGCCCCAAGGATGGCACACGCGAGCGCACCTCGCAGTCCGATAGCCGACGACGAGCCTGTCGTCAATCGTTCCTGCGTCCCTGCTCTCTCAGCAACCCAACGACGAGTCCGTCCGATACCGCGGTCCAGGATGCATCGATGATGTTCGTGTGGACACCGACCGAGCCCCAGGTCGATTCGACGTCTGAGTGCTCGGTGAGGACCCGCACTCGTGCACTAGTTCCGTCCGAACTGTCGAGGTCCCGCACGCGATAGTCGGTCAACTTGACGCGGTCCACCTCGGGGTAGGTGTCGCGCAGTGCAGCCCGGAGGGCACGGTCCATCGCTGCGACCGGTCCGTCACCCTCCCTGGTCGACACGATCCGTTCCCCGTTGACGACAACTTTGACGGTGGCTTCAGCGATCACCTCACCGCCTCGGTTCTCCACGAAGACCCGGTAGGACTCGAGATCAAAGAAGTCCTGCGTCCATCCTGTGACCTCGCGTGCGAGCAGCTCGAAGGATCCACCCGCGGCTTCGAACAGATAACCCTTGTGCTCTCGATCCTTGATCTCGTCAACGACCGCCTGCGCTTCATCCGGTGTCAACGTGAATCCGGAAGCCTCTGCTTTCGCCAGTACCGTCGATCGTCCTGAAAGTTCGGAGACGACGACACGGGTTTCGTTTCCGATCTCCGATGGGTTCATGTGCTCGTAGGCGTCAGGACGCCTGGCAAGGGCCGAGGTGTGCAGCCCGGCCTTGTGGGTGAACGCCGATGCTCCGACGTAGGGAAGGTGGGGGTCGAGTGTGAGGTTCACGATGTCGGCGATGTGGTGGGACACGGTCGTGAGGCGGTCGATGCGGTCATGTGGGATCGTCTCGACACCCATCTTGAGGGACAGGTTCGGGATGACAGTGCACAGGTCGGCGTTGCCTGTGCGTTCCCCGTAACCATTGATGCAACCCTGCACCTGGAAAACACCCGTCCGGACCGCGGTGAGCGAGTTGCCGACCGCCATCCCTGAGTCGTTGTGGAAGTGGCATCCGAAAGTGGCATCGGACACCGCCGCGGTGACCTCCCCAACGATGCGTTCGACCTCGTGACTCAGGAAGCCACCGTTCGTGTCGCACATGACGAGCCTGGAGGCACCAGCGTCGTGAGCGGCTCGCAGAGCAGCGATGGCGAAGTCCGGGTTTGAGCGGTAGCCGTCGAAGAAGTGCTCGGCATCGAAGAACACGTCACGACCGTGCGAGCGGAAGAACGCGACCGT
>CAZWMX010000164.1:0-4835 GCA_964635205.1 uncultured Acidimicrobiaceae bacterium
TCGGTCGCAGGTTCAAGTCCTGCCGGGCCCACTCGAGTTTTGGGTCGCGCGAGACTGCCCCGGGGCTGGCGGTGTGTCGCTGGGGGTGTGTCTCGGTTTCGAGCTTGGCACATCGATCTCTTGTGGTGCGAGTCGGGTTTTCGTGTGGTCGGTGCCTTAGGTTCAAGTCCTGCCGGGCCCACGCGGACTCGCCGGGGGCGAGTCCGTCGGCAGTTCGCTCTGCGAACTGCTCCAGACGTAGCGCCGCTGGTTCGCGTTCTGTCCTGTTCGGCCCATTTGTCAGAACGCTCGGCTCTGCCTTGCTTCCAGAAGCCAGAATGTTCGCTGCGCTCACTTCCAGATACCAGACTTCGAATCTGGTTTCTGGTTTGTTTCTCAAATCCTGTCGGGTTCTCATAGTGTTGTGGTCATGACAGCGTCTTTTGCCGCGGCGGTGCGAGGTGCTGCTCACGTATGAGGTTCTGAGAGGAGGACAGTGATGCGAGATGTAGCTGGCAAAGTCGCCGTGATCACAGGTGGGGCGAGTGGAATCGGACTGGGCATGGCGCGAGCGTTCGCGGGAGAAGGCATGAAGCTCGCTCTTGCGGACATTGACGAAGAACGGCTCTCGAACACCGTTCGCAGTCTTCGGAGTGCGGGCGTTACCGTAGTCGGTATACCGACGGACGTCGCTGATCGTGCCTCAGTGGATGGTCTAGCATCCGCGGCAGTGGAGCAATATGGTGCCGTCCACCTCCTGTGCAACAACGCCGGTGGACCACTTCTGAGATCTGTAGCGGAGGTCACCAGGGGTGATTGGGACCGCGTGCTGGGAGTCAACCTCTATGGTGTCATCCACGGAATTCAGGCTTTCCTACCGATATGGAGTCCCAGGGCGAAGGGCATATCAACGCGACGTCCTCGATGAGTGGACTCCTGGCGTTTCCGCCGGTCGTGACATACAGCGTCGCGAAGTTTGGTGTCATTGCTCTGATGGAGACGCTTGCTCGTGAGCTTCGTGATTCTGGGTCTGATATCGAGGTATCGGTGCTCTGTCCGGCCGAGACCGCTACCGACGTCGTGCAGAACTCAATGGCCAATGCTCGAATGTCCGGATACGAGCCATCACCCGATGAGCTGACGTGCGTCGAAGCTGCCCATGCGGGCCTGACCGGGGCGGGCATGGATCCGGATGAAGTCGGTCGTATCGCGTTCGAAGGCATTCGCGACCCACGCTTCTGGATCTTCAGTCACCCGCACCTGATCGAGGGTCCCATCCGGGAGAGGTTTGAGGCGATGGCAGCCGACGGGAATCTCCCTGACTTCTAGGTGGTCGGCCAGGGTTGATGCGGTCCGCGTTCTGTCCTGTTGGGCACACTCGAGTTTCAGATCGCGCGAGACAGCGCCCAGCCCATGCCGGACGATGAGCCAGCACGATGGGGCCAGGTATGGAGGTAGGGACCCGCCTTTGTCCGGGTACGACATTTCTGGCATGCTGGTATCGCCGGACGGCTCACCACCCGGCGTCGGCGGACGGGAGTCGCGGCGTGGAGCCCACGATTGCAGAGAAACGAGAGCTGTACAACTCGATGGTGCGTTCGCGCGCATTCGAGGAAACGGCGATCGCTCTCGCAGCCGAAGGCAATCTCCCCGGTTCCTGGCTGAGCGGGATCGGCCAGGAAGGGACCCTGGGAGTGATCGGTCAGCTACGCGGCGACGACTACCTGACCTATACGCACCGCGGCGCCTACAGCTTCATCGGCAGGGGGAGTGATCCGAAACGGCTTCTGGCCGAGCTCTGTGGGAAGAGGACGGGGTACTGCAAGGGCAAGGGTGGCCGACATATCGCCGACCTGGAGCACGGCATCCTCGGCAAGAGTGGAACGGTGGGCGGTCACGCCCCGATCGCGGTCGGGGTAGCTACGGCGATCCAGATTCGGGGCGGCGATCAGGTCGTCGTGTCGCTGTTTGGGGAGGGCACCAGCAACCGAGGTACAACGCATTCGAGTATGAATACCGCCGCGGTGTGGGGGCTCCCGATCGTGTGGGTGTGCGAGAACAACGGCTACGTCGGCAACGTGCCGGCCTCCGCATACACGGCAGTCCCCGACATCGCCGACATGGCCGCCAGCTATGGGATTCCGGGCGAGGTGGTCGACGGAAACGACGTGCTCGTGGTGCACGAGGCAGCGCACCGGGCCGTAGCAAGGGCACGAGCCGGGCAGGGACCCTCGCTGCTGGAACTGAAGACGTACCGGCTCAGGCCCTTCGGCGAGGGCGGCGCCGATCTGCGCGACCCGCAGGAGATCGAAGCCTGGCGTGCGCGGGACCCGATTGATCGCTTCCGCAGGCGCCTGCTCGACACTGGCATACTGACGGAAGCGGAGGTACGGACGATCGGCGAAGCAGCCGACCGGGAGATGGAGGAGGCGCGGGTCTTCGCTGAGGAGAGCCCGTTCCCCGACCCGGCAGAAGCCTTCGAGGACCTTTACACCTGATGCGCTCCCTGACCATGGCTCGTGCGATGAACGAAGCGCTCCGCGAGGAGATGCTCCGAGACCGATCGGTCTACGTCATCGGTCTCGGTCTCTATCCGAGCACCGCCGAAGGGGCCACAACGGGATTGGTCGATGAGTTTGGTGAGTTGCGGGTGAGATCCGCCCCGATGAGCGAGACCGTCATCGCCGGATCTGCCGTCGGATCCGCCCTGGCCGGGATGCGACCGGTGGCCGAGCTTCACCTGGCAGACTTCGCCTTCTGCGCCCTCGATGAAATCCTCTCCAAGGCGGGCAAATGGCGGTATACCCACGGCGCCAATGGCGGCATGACACTGCCCATCGTCTTCCTGGAAGGAATCGGTGGCTACGTCTCAGCCGCCTCGGAACACTCACAGTCGCCGCTGGGGCTCTACTGGCACTCGCCCGGCCTCAAGATCGCCGTGCCGACCACGCCGTACGATGCCAAGGGCTTGCTCAAGACAGCAGTGCGCGACGACAACCCTGTGCTCTTCTTCACTCACAAGCTCCTCATCCAGGAGGAGGGGCCGGTGCCCGATGACGAGTACATGGTGCCGTTCGGGGTTGCCGAGATTCGCCGGGAGGGGAACGACGTCACCGTGGTGGCGACGTCCTACATGGTTACCCTGGCGCTGCAAGCCGCCGAAAGCCTGGTGAGCCGCGGCGTGGAGGTGGAGGTCATCGACCCGCGCACCCTTGAGCCGTTTGACATCGAAACTATCGTCGAATCCGTTCGGAAGACCGGGCGTCTGGTGGTCGTCGACGAGGACACTGAGCGCTGCGGAGTGGGTGCCGAGATCGGAGCACAGGTGATGGAGCGAGCATTCGACGCCCTCAGGGCACCGGTGGGACGGGTCGCGAACCCCAACCTCCCTGTCCCTTACAGCCCGCCACTCGAGGAGGCGGTGCTGCCCTCCGTAGCGACGATCGAGGCGGCGATCCTGGCCACGTTGGCAGGCTGAAAGGGATCTACCGGAGTGATGCGGGCCTCAATCAGCGCTCACTCCCAGAAATCAGGTGGTCCGGTCTCTGGTCTCTGATTCTCAAGTCCTGCAACCGGTCTGTGAGGTTGCTCGCACTCGTAACATGGGTCGCGGTCGATGTTTTGATCGAAGAGGCGAACGACCGACACGAGAAACCTTGGTCACTGTCGCACTATGGAGGGATAAGACACATGAAGAGCACAGCAACCGCAAACTGGCAGGGGGACCTCTTCGGAGGTTCGGGCACCGTCGACTTCAAGAGCGGTGCAGCAGGACCGCTTCCGGTCAGCTGGGGAAGTCGCACCGAGGAAGCGGCGGGGAAGACCAGCCCGGAAGAGATGATCGCAGCTGCACACGCTGCGTGTTTTTCCATGGCCTTCTCGAACGAGCTTGCCGGTGCCGGATTCCCGCCGGAGAACCTTGATACCAGAGCTGTCGCATCGTTCAGCAAGGGTGACGACGGATTCCGGATTCGCACGATGGAGCTGACTGTCGATGCTGTTGTCCCCGGCATCGACGCGGACACCTTTGCCGAAAAAGCCGAAGCAGCGAAGATCGGTTGTCCGGTGAGTAATGCCCTCGCAGGGAACGTGGAGATCACACTCAACGCAACTCTCGTGTGATATCTGTCGATCGCGATTTGAATACGCTTGCGGTATGTTCCGGTCGATACCGGTCTTGTTGTTACCTTGGGCACCGTGAGAGGGTTCATCGTTGCTGTGTTCGCGGTCGCTCTGGTGCTCGGGGCATGCACCGCTAGCTCCGACTCTCCTCCTCCGGACGACGGGGGACGACTCTACGGAGTTGCCTTGAGTGCGCGATCCGGATCAGCCGAGGACTTCGAGAGTTTCTTCGACCTTGCATCCGACGCGGGTGATGGGCTGCTCCACAACGGCGATTGGGCAACGCTGGATCCGGAGAACGGGGCGTTGGCGGTCACGATGATCGTCGGATCCGAGCGTGGGCTCATCCCGGTGATCGGGATCTCGGCCAACGACTTCAAGACGCTCATCCGGCCCCTCGACGAGGCAACGCGGGCCGACTACCTGGGTCGGTTGGAGGAGTTTCTCGAGGTCTACCAGCCCCGCTACCTCGGCATAGGCAATGAGGTCAATACCGTCGCGACGGACAATCCCGATGAATATGGGGTGCTCGTTGATCTCTTTGCGGATGCTGCCGCAATCGTCGAGGCGACGTCACCGGAGACGATCCTGTACCCCGTGTTTCAGTACGAGTGGTTGATCGGCAGACGGGACGGCATCTTCGGTCGCGACAACCGACCGGAAGATGAGCAGTGGAGCCTTCTCGACGGCTATCCGGATGCCGAGGCGATAGGCATAACCACCTACCCCGGCCT
>CAZWMX010000165.1:0-4812 GCA_964635205.1 uncultured Acidimicrobiaceae bacterium
GGTTTAGGACCTGGTGCCGAGAGGCATCCCGGTTCGAGTCCGGGCACCCGCACGACGTAGACGCCCATGGGTTCCCTACCCGGCCTCAGACACCCGTCCACTGGATGTGCGACGGATGCTCTCAGTCGTCGTCGGTGGAAGCGCCTCGCCCGGCGCCCTCCTGGGGTACGAGGCGTACGCTATTACTGCTGCACTTGGGACAACTCCGTTCGACGACGATCCCCTTTTCGTGCTCGGCCCGGTAACGGTGCCCACAACGGAGACAGTAGAAGGGCTTGACGGTGGCGCTCATGCAGTCACGGGCTCCTTCTCCACCTTGGTCGTCTTCCTGTTCTTGCGGCGCTCCTGCTTGGCGATCTCGGCCTCGAGAATGCTCTGGGCCTCGGCGACCTCCTCGGGAGTGACCAGGCCCCTCAACTCCTCGAGTTCCCGCATCACCCTGGCGAACTTCTGGCCCTCGGCGGCGCTGATCCACTCGAGCTGGAGCCGCTCGGCTCGGATGCCGAGCCGGTCCATCTTGATCCATGCCTTCTCGACCCGGCGCTGGGTCCAGGTGGCGGCGTCCATGTAGTGGCAGTCGCTGAGGTGGCATCCCGACACGAGCACGAGCGGGGCACCGCGACGGAACGCGTGCCAGATGAACTTCTCATCGACGCGCCCGCTGCACATGGTGCGGATGAGGCGGACCGAGGTCGGGTACTGGAGCCGGGAGGTTCCCGCCATGTCCGCGCCGGCGTACGAGCACCAGTTGCAGGCGAAGGCAATGACCTTCTCCATCGGATCCTCTGCCAGGATCGAGTCGATCTGGGCCATGATCTGCTGGTCCGTGAAGTGGCGCATCGAGATGGCGTCCCAGGGACACTCCGCTGCGCACGTGCCGCAGCCGGAACAGGCGGCCTCGGTGAACACGGGGAGCTGGTTCGCCTTCTTGTCTGCCACCTCGATGGCGTTGAAGGAACACACCTGGGCGCAGATTTTGCAGAGCCGACAGGGGTCGGGATCGAGCATGGCGGTGATCGCCTCGATACGAACGTGACCGGCCCCCAGGAGGTTGCCGGCGCGGGCCGCGGCCGCCCCGGCCTGCGTAACGCTGTCCTTGACGTCCTTGGGTGCCTCGATGCAACCGGCGAAGAAGACGCCGCGGCTGGGGGCATCCACCGGCTTGAGCTTGGGATGGGCCTCCATCACGAAACCGTCGGACGTGAGGGAGAGGCTCAAGATGTCGGTGATACTGCGCTTCCCATTCCCGTTGCCGTCGACCTTGGGGGGGACCAGCCCCACGGCCAGCACCACCATGTCGAAGTGGTGCTTCTCCCGACGTCCGGTCAGCGTGTTCTCGACGTGGACGATCAGGTCCTGGCTGTCGGGGTCTTCCTCGACAAGTCCGGGAAGCCCGCGGATGTAGCGCACGCCGATCTCGCGACTCCGCTGGTACAGATCCTCGAAGCCCTTCCCGAACGCGCGGATGTCCGTGTAGAAGACCGTGGACTGCACCTCTGGATCGTGCTCCTCGAGCAGGAGGGTCTCTTTGATCGTGTTCATGCAGCAGAAGTTGGAGCAGTAGAACACCCCGCGCGACACGGAACGCGAGCCCACGCACTGGATGAAACCGACCCGCTTCGGATGGCGCCGGTCGGAGGGACGTACCAGCTCGCCATCGGTGGGGCCACCGGCGTTGACGAGACGCTCGAACTCCATGTTGGTGACGACGTTCTCGAAGCGGGCGTATCCGTACTCGTCGTTGGGTCTGGGGTCGTAGACGTCCAGGCCGGTGGCGACGACGATGCTTCCCACCTCCAGGTCGATGAGCTCGTCCTGAACGTCGAAGTCGATGCATTCCTTCTCGCAGACCTCGAGGCACTTACCACACGCGATGGGGTTGAAGCCGAGGCAGTTGTCGGCGTCGAGGGTGAAGGACGCCGGGACCGCCTGGGGGAAGGGGCGGTAGATGGCCTTGCGCGAAGAGAAACCCTGTTGGTATTCGTCGGGAACGACGACCGGGCACACCGGGGTGCACAGGTCGCAGGCGGTGCATTGGCTCGCGTCTACGTACTGGGCGCGACGCCGCACTCGGGCCTTGAAGCTTCCCACGAAGCCCGTGATGTCCTCGACCTCTGAGTTGACGTACAGTTCAATTCGGGGATGCCGACCGGCATCCATCATCTTGGGGCCGAGTATTCATATAGAGCAGTCCATGGTCGGGAACGTCTTGTCGAGCGCCGCCATGATCCCGCCGATCGACGGCTGCCGCTCCACCAGGAATACCTGGTGGCCTCCGTCCGCCAGCTCCAGGGCCGCCTCGATGCCGGCAACCCCGCCTCCGACGACCAGGGCGGCATCGGTCACGGGGAAGGTGCGCTCGTCCTGGGCCTCGAGCTTGGAGGCACGTACCACCGCGCTCTGTACCAGGTCCTTGGCCTTGACCGTCGCCCCCGCCAGGTCCAGCCTGTGGACCCAGCTGCAGTGCTCACGGATGTTGGCCATCTCCATGAGGTATGGATTGAGGCCGGCGTCCGCGACGCACTGACGGAATGTGGGCTCATGGATCTTGGGCGTGCATGACGCCACGACCACCCTGTTGAGCTGATGCTCGACGATGGCCTGCTTGATCTCGTTCTGTCCGGGCTCCGCACAGGTGTATCGATTGCTGATCACGGTCACCACGCCGGGGAGGTCCGCTGCAAAGCGGGCTACCTCCTGGGTGTCGACCACGTTTGCGATGTTCGTGCCGCATTCACAGACGAACACTCCCGTGCGCACAGTCTCTTCGCTCATGTCACTGTTTCCGTCCTTTCCTTCGTTTCGCCGGCCGATATGGTCGCGGCGAGGAATCGTGTCGTGAAGACGGTGAGGTCCTCGACCGAGATGTGGTCGGTGCCCGTTCCGTTGCGGTTGTCCTCGTCCTGGGCACACGCGAAGTGGATGAGACACTTCGGGCATGCGGTGAGCAGCGTTCCCGCTTCGGTGGTGGCGGCCGAATCGAGGCGTTCCCGCTGGAGACGGCGGGAGGCCGCATCACAGTGAATGAACCCAGCCGTTCCACAGCAGCGGGCATCCGCGCCGTGGTCGGCCATCTCGACCAGGTCCACCTCGGGCACCGCAGCGAGCACCCTGCGAGGAGCGTCGACGACACCAAGGTGCCGGCCGAGGCGGCACGGATCCTGGTAGGTCACCGTCTCGGGAGAACCCGAAGCGAGGAAGGAGAGCTCGCCGGTGTCGAGGCGCTCTTCGAGGAACTCGACGAAATGCTGTACTCGGGGCTGGTAGTTCGGGACTGTCTCTGCATAGTCCAGGCGCCAGGTGCGGCAGCACTCGGCGCAGACGGTCAGCACCAGCTCGACTCCGCGATCGGCAAAGACGGCGGCGTTGGCCTCCGCGAGGGCCGTGAACCCCGCCGTGTCGCCGCCCCAGAGCAGGTCGTGGCCGCAGCACCGTTCGTCGGCGGCGACGACCGGCTTGATTCCGAGCGCGTTGAGTGTGCGGATGGCGGCGCGGGCGATGTCGGTGGTGCGCACTCCAAAGCGCTCCCCGAAGAGGGCATCGAAGATGGGGAGACAGCCGACGAAGAGGGCGATCTCCCCATGCTCTGCCACCTCGAGGTCGTCATCGAGCCAGGAGAGTTCGGCGGGGGGCACTCGGCCCATCCAGTCCGGGCTGGCAGCCACCTGGATGACCCGCCCGTGGGGGCAGGGCTGCCGGTCGCCGTCGAGGTCGAGGCTGCGGAGGCCGCGGGCGAATTCGGAGACGTGCACGCCTTGGGGGCAGCGCACCTCACACAGGGCACACGTCAGGCAGCGCTGGGCCGCCACTGCCTGTTCGTGAAGCTCCTCGGGGTCGGAACCCACGGTGACCATGCGCATCGGAGAGAAGCCGGCGAAGCCCTCGAGCGGGCAACTGGTCGAGCACTTGGCGCACGCCGTGCACAGGTTCGCTCGGGAGGTCTTCCGAAGTAGGTCGAGGGGTACCATCACACGCCCTCCCTGGAAGGTGTGGCGAGCCTCACCGAGCTGCCGTTCTGACCCAACGCCCGCAGGAGGGCGACCGACTCGGCGACGTGCTGGGCTGCGAGTCGAGGCCCGGTCTCGAAGCGGCAGTGGGCACAGGGGACGACGGTGACCTGCTCGGCGCCTCTCCGGAACAGGTCGAGCAGCATCCCGGGATGGACCTGTCCAACGCAGCGGCAGGTAATCATGTCCCCGTTCCCGGCCGGTGCACCGGTGTCGCAAACCAATGTCAGGTGCGTCGGAACCGGATCGCCCGCCGGCTCGAGCGCTTCCCACCACTCCGGCGAGTGTGCCACGGGCGTCAGGGCACCTGTGGGACAGACGGCTCCACAGAGGGCACAGCCTCGGCATGCCGCCGGATCGAAGTGCACCGGCGCATCCGGCGGTGCGGAGGAGTCGCGATCGAACGCGTTGAACGAGCACACCTCGATGCAGCGGGCGCATCCCCGGCACAGGTCGGCGGAGTACCGCATTCGCATCGGCCACAGGTCGACGTCGGCTTCGGCCGAAGTGTGCGACCCGAGCAGTTTTGCCGGGAGAGCGCCGTTTGTCCCCATCCTGAGGACGATGTCGCTGGTGACACGCAGGGGAACCCAGGTGGTGGACGGCTGGACGGTCTCGATGTGCATCAAGATGTGCCTGCGATCACAGCCCGGTACGCACACGACGCACTCGTGGCACGGGCCACAGCGGAGACACCGCGACGCCTCGGCGACCGCCTCGGCGGCCGTATAGGGCTGCTCGACCTCCGCGAACTCGCGCCCCGGCTCAATCTGCCTCACCGTCGAGCGGATCTGGGCGGCCTCGA
>CAZWMX010000166.1:0-4783 GCA_964635205.1 uncultured Acidimicrobiaceae bacterium
TTGCACCTGCCCGACCGTGGTGCCCAGGTCCTCAACCAGCGCCGAGATCGACACGTTCATGATCGTCGTGTCGATCACATATATGAACATGGCAGCGGACAAGATCGCGAGGACGACGTTCTTCCTGCCCGTGGCAGATTCTTGGTCTTGGTGCGTCACGGCCGACACGATAGCTCGGCCGCGACACAGCGCATCCGGACCAAACGACCTCAAGGGATGGCGAAAACGGGTCGACAAAGACGCTAACCATAATTGTGGCAAGGATTCCCAGTGGCAAACAACATTCAGACGGCAGGCGACGTAACGTCTTCGACGCAACCCCCTGAGACAAGCAAGAGTCCTCCTCGCGGCGTACATGGCCTTGCTGGCGACTGGACGAACCGCGCCGACAGAACCGCTAGACGGGTGTTGGCATATGTCGTGACCTTTGGAGCACTTCTGATGGCCTATGGGCTGCTCCGAGGTTCGACATGGCGGACCGACGCCCAGTTCCACACTCTGCTCGAGTTCCTGGCGACAGTTCTGGCCGTCGCAGTCGGGGTGGTCGCGTTGATGCGCTACTACACGCGGCGGGAGAACGCGATGCTGTTCCTGGGTGCTGCGTTCTTGGGGACTGCTCTACTCGACGGGTACCACACTGTCGTCACATCAACGTACTTCTCGGCGGCCTTTCCCTCGAAACTCGGGTCCTTGATTCCGTGGAGCTGGGTGGCTTCGCGGCTCTTCCTGTCGATGTTCCTGTTTCTCAGCTGGTTCTTCTGGTGGCGTGGGCGGCGCATCGAGTCGAAGATGCTCACGGGCCCAACCGGCGTTTTCGCAGCAACAGGAGTAGCGGTAGTCGCCGGCTTCGCTTTCTTCGCGTTTGTTCCGTTGCCCCAGGCGTACTACCCCGATCTCTGGTTCCAACGTCCGCAAGAGCTGATTCCAGCCGCGTTCTTCCTCATGGTGCTGATCGGATACCTGCACAAGGGGTACTGGCGGGGCTCAACCTTCGCGCACTGGTTCGTGTTGTCCCTGATCGTCGGATTCACGGGTCAGGCGATGTTCATGTCACTATCGGGAGAGATCTTCGACCTCGCCTTTGATGCTGCCCATGCGCTCAAGATCGCGAGTTATGCCTTCGTGCTGGCGGGCTTGTTCATCAGCATCTTCCAGCTCTTCCTGCGAGCGGACAAGTACGCCATCGATCTCACGACTCAAGCAGCCGAACTCGAGGTAGCCCGTGATACAGCCATAGAGGCTGTCGAAGCGAGATCACAATTCCTCGCCAACGTCAGCCACGAGATCCGGACGCCGATGAACGCAATACTCGGCATGACCGAGCTGGCGCTGAGTACGGAACTCAGCGTGGAACAGCGCGAATACCTCGGCACCACCAGAACGTCGGTCGAGGCTCTCATCACGATCGTCAACGATCTCCTCGACCTCTCCAAGATCGAAGCGCAGAAACTGGAACTCGACTCGATCCCGTTCAGCCTGCGCGACACGGTCAGTGATACGGTGCGCGCACTGTCTGTTTCGGCTGTCGACAAGGGCATCGACCTTTCTTGGGACATGCCGGATTCGATACCAGACTCGGTCATCGGTGATCCGGGACGGTTGCGTCAGGTGCTCGTCAACCTGATCGGAAATGCCATCAAGTTCACTCCGGAGGGCCGGGTCAGCGTTGTGGTGAGACTCGATCGCCTCGCCGACGAGAACATCGAGCTCCGCTTCGATGTGCAGGACACAGGGATCGGGATCCCCCCGGACAAACTCGAGCAGGTGTTCGAAGCGTTCACCCAGGCCGACGCGTCAACGACCAGGCGCTTCGGAGGAACCGGCCTCGGACTCACGATCTCGTCCCAGCTCGTTCAGTTGATGGGCGGAACGATGTGGGCAGAGAGCACGCCGGGGGTCGGTAGCACCATCCACTTCACCGCAAGACTCGCCCTCTATGACGATGCCCGGAAGATCGCGTCGACAGAGCGCCCCGGCAACCAACCCCCCGTTGTTGTGATCGTCGGCGGTAACAGCGACCACGACAACCTGGTGGAAATGCTCACTCAAGGTGACATCCAGCCGATCGTCGTCACCAACCAGGACGCAGCCGCGGCTGCGATGAAGGCTGAAAGGCCTGGACCGACTCCTCGCGTGCTCCTGGTCGATGACGTCGACGGATCGTTCAGCCGGTGTCGGCGAATCATGAGCGACGAGACGCTCAGTGAACTCTCCGTGATCGCCCTCGTATCCGTTGGCAGACGAGGTGATGCTGCGCAATACCGCCGCCTCGGTCTTTCCGGATACCTCACGAAGCCGGTCCTTCAGACGGACCTGCTTGAAGCAGTCGGCATCGTTGGGAGCGAGGATCGCCAGAAAGACACCTTCGTTACGGTTCACACCTTGAGAGAGCAGCGGCCGCGGCTTCGTGTGCTGCTGGCAGATGACAGTCCGACCAACCGTCAGCTCACGATACGACTCTTGGAGTTGAGGGGTCACTCGGTTGTCGCGGCCGAGGATGGGCTACAGGCTTTCGAGGCATGGCAGCAGGGGACGTTCGACGTCATCCTGATGGATGTCCAGATGCCGGAAATGGACGGAATCGAAGCGACCGCGGCCATCAGGGAACACGAGGGGGACGGAGCACACATCCCGGTTGTGGCGCTCACCGCGTTCGCCACGGATTCAGACAGGGACCGATGCCTGATGGCGGGAATGGATGCCTACATCTCGAAACCCTTCCAGGCCGAGCAGCTCTACGCAGCCATCGAGCACTTCGGTGCCGAATCTCCTGAAGCCGCCACACCTCTCGCCGACTGCCTCGAGAGCACAGATCCGATCGACCACGACGCGGCTCTCGAGACCGTCGGTGGTTCGGCCGAGTTGCTCGCCGAGATCGCCGGGATATTCATGGAGGAGTGTCCAGGGTTGATGGAAACGATCGAGGAGGGACTCGCCGCCGATGATCTGGACCCCGTGAAACGTGGCTCGCATCGCCTGAAGGGCTCCCTCGGAATGCTCGCTGCCCTGCCCGCACAGGATGCCGCACAGGTACTCGAGCACCACGCCGGTGCCGGTGAGTTCGACCATGCCCGCGACGCGTGGGAGACGCTCCGTACCGAGATACGGCGCCTCGAACCCGAGCTGATCGAGCTCTCCACCAAGGACCCCATAACGACCGGTTAGTGCCATTGCGACATCTCCGTCGGACCAAGTCTGAGTGCACTGCCCGCTGTGCGAGAATGACTCACCATGGAGTACGAGCACACCCAGTACGGCTACACAGGGCTCTTGACCGCTGTCTTCCTGGCAGTGATCGCCGGGATGTCGCTGCCACCGACATTCGCAGAGGCACCATGGATCGGACTCCTCTTCGCTCTGCTCATGGCCTTCATCGTGCTTCTCACGTTCTGGTTCAGCAGACTCGTCGTCACCGTGGCCGACGGGAAGGTGACGGCGGCATTCGGGCTCGGCAAGCCTCACAGGGTTGTGCAGCTATCCGATGTCACCGAGGCTCGAACCGTCCGCAACCACTGGATCCACGGTTGGGGCGTCCGCAAGGTGCCAAAGGGATGGATGTACAACGTGTGGGGATTGGATGCCGTCGAGCTCGAGCTGACATCCGACAAGGTCTTGCGCATCGGCACGAACGAACCAGATCGGCTTCACACCGCGATCTCGCTGAGCAAGGGCCGTTGATCCTCCACACAGTGTTCGTGCCGCAGGTGCCCCTGGTCTCGACCAACTAGAGCGTTCGCAACGCATCCGTTGGAGACACCCCGGCCGCCCGCATCGCGGGGTAGAGACCGGCAACGGCACCGATGAGCACGGCAGCGACGATGCCACCGACGATCGCGACCGTCGGTATCAGAACCGCCCAACCCTGGGATGCCGCGTAGGCAGCCGTGACAAGGGCACCGAGCAGCACGCCCCCCGCTCCACCAATACTCGCAAGAAGCAGCGACTCACCGAGGAATTGCACCGCGATATGACGCCGGGTCGCGCCGAGGGCACGACGAAGGCCGATTTCGCCGCGACGCTCCATGACCGAGATCACCATCACGTTCGCGATGCCGACTCCTCCGACGAGCAGCGCAACGGCACCGAGGCCGAGGAAGAGGTTCGTGAGCGCGGTGTCCGCTGCCTCTCGCGCCTCGAGTGCGTCGGAAGGTCTCGTGACCTGTACCTGGTCCGGGTTCTCCGGATTCACGGTGGCAGGCATGACGTTGCGCACGTCATCGATCTCGCTCGGGTCCACACGGACATAGATCGTGCCGATGACGCCGTCATACTCCAGATAGGTCTCTGCGGCGTTGGTGCTTACGAGCGCTGCACGGTCGATGTTGGGAGAGAGCGCAAGGGAATCCATGATGCCGACAACGCTGAACCACTCGTCACCGATCCATACGACAATTGGTGTGTCGAGCGAGCGGATGCCGAGCCGCTCTGCCGTCACCGAACCAAGCACGGTCACGGGGAAGTCGGGCGAGGCTCCGTCGAGGAAGGCACCGTCGGCCATGGTTCCCTGAAGCGTGTCGAGGAGACCCGGATCTGCAGCGACCACGCTGAGACCTCCCGTCTGGGTGTCCGGCACAAGATCGCTCTTGAAGATGCGAGCTCCTTGCACATCGCCGACCCACGACACGGTCTCAACAGGCCCTATGCGGGATGCCATCGTGGGCGATTCATCGGGGAGGGTTCCAGGTCCGAGTCCGATGCCTGAACTGGCCTGGACCTGCAACATGTTCGTGCCAAGTGCGTCCAACTGGGACAACAGATCGGATTTCGAGCTCTCGGAGAGGCC
>CAZWMX010000167.1:0-4713 GCA_964635205.1 uncultured Acidimicrobiaceae bacterium
CTCTGGAGGGATGACTGAGCGGACGAAAGTACTGGTCTTGAAAACCAGCGAGGCGCAAGCTTCCGTGGGTTCGAATCCCACTCCCTCCGCCGACACTCCAGCCGGCATCTCATTGTGCCCCTGACTCCAGCGAAGTATCGTTCGGTGCCAACGGCAAGGGAAGGATGTTGTGTGCGGGAATTGAAATTGGGGATGGTCCTCGTGCCGGTGGAGGACCCCG
This sequence comes from uncultured Acidimicrobiaceae bacterium, assembly GCA_964635205.1. Classification (GTDB taxonomy): domain Bacteria; phylum Actinomycetota; class Acidimicrobiia; order Spongiisociales; family UBA5794; genus B3-G11. The sequence goes on from CAZWMX010000167.1 coordinate 221, forward strand.
ATTCGGGTGAGGCCCCACGATGGGCTGACATCAAGAGGCAGGCGCTCCTCGCGGAGAGTGTCGGGTTTGACACCGTGTGGCGCCCTGATGAACTCCAGTGGGAGTCAGACGACTGGGACTCCCCGGTGAATTGGTGGGAGTGCGTTGCGATGACGGGCGCACTCGCCGAGGCCACGGACACCATCGAGGTGGGTACGTGGGTGTTGTCCGCTCTCCACCGCAATCCGGGCATCACCGTAAGAGCTGCCGAGACGATCAACGAGATCTCGGGCGGGCGATTCATTTTCGGCCTTGGCAGCGGGCACGCCGGTCGCCAAGGCGAGGCGTTCGGGTTCCCCCCGAATTACACGGTTTCGAGATACGAGGAAGCGTTGGCGATAATCACCGAGCTGCGCAAGACGGGGAGGTCGTCGTTCGACGGTACCTACCACCGCACAAAGGACCAGATTCTCGCACCACGATCCCCTGACTATCGGGACATCCCTCTCATGTTGGGAGCCCACGGTCCTCGCACGATGAGGCTCGCCGTCGACAACGCAGACATTTGGAGTGCCCACGCCACGGACAGCAGTCAGCCGGAGGCGTTCACGGCGATGTTGAAGCAGCTCGACGAGATATGTGAAGAGGCCGGTCGTGATCCGTCATCGATAGGCAAGTCGATCGGCATCACCGTCGCCCCGCCCGGAAGGGAACCCACGGGTTGGCTCTTCACTGCCGGCGCGATCGAGGGCTCCGTTGAGCAGATCGTCGATACGTTCGGCCGCTTTCAAGAGATGGGATGTACCCGACTGGAGATCGCGGCGGCAGGTGGCATGGACGAAACGATCGAGGGTCTTGCTCCGGTCGTCGAAGCCTTCAAGTAGGTATTGGGTCGTCGCTGCTCCGGACTATTCGATTGGAAGCAGCCGCGAGTCCTCGAGCGCAGCCCTTCGATGACCGGCACCTTCGTGATAGTCGGGACTCTGTGTCATTGTGAGAAACGCTCCGAGGTCCGGGTACTGCACGAGGAGCACACGATCCCAGCGAGCCTGATCTGGACCGATCAGCAAGGAGCCACCCGCTCCAGTGAAGATCAGTCGGCCACCAACTGCCGCGAGCAGCGGAAGGGTGCGAGACGAGTAGATGTTGTACGCCTTCTCGCCGGAGATCGGTTCCTGTGGTGCGAGATCTGGGAAGTCGCTGTAATCGGCCACATCGCGGAAGCGGAGCAGGTTCAGCATCGTGATCGGCCCGGAGATACCGCGCTCTGTCAGTGCTTCGATCGATTCGGGAGTCGGTGACAAGAACATGGTTCGATGATATGCGTACAGCCGGGCGACGGCGGTGCATTACGTCTCGCGTCTCGAAGCGATCCGGGCTCCGAGGAGTACGAGTGCGGGAACAGACGAGTCGACGGGTTCGGGAACCGAAATGGCAAGTACCCCAGCGACTCCGACGCTGATTCCGATCGATTGACGCCACATGGGAATCCGTCTGAGCAGAGGCGCAGCCCAGGCGGCCGATCAGCTGATGTCTCTGCCCATCGTGTAGAACTCGTCGTTGGGGCGTATCGATGCGAAGTTCGCAAGCCTGTTGCTGAATCCGAAGAGTCCGGTGATCGCAGCGATATCCCAGATGTCATCGTCCGTGAACCCATGTTCGTGGAGAGCAACGAAGTCGGTGTCGTCGATCTCGTCTGAGTGGTTCGAGACCTTCAGGGCGAAGTCGAGCATCGCCTTCTGTCGGTCCGTGATGTCTGCTTTCCGATGGTTGATCGCCACCTGATCCGCAACAAGAGCGTTCTTGGAACGGATCCGCAAGATCGCTCCGTGAGCGACAACGCAGTACTGACAGTTGTTGTCACCGGAAGTGGCGACCACGATCATCTCGCGGTCGGCTTTGGTGAGGCCACCATCCCTCTCCATCAATGCGTCGTGATATGCGAAGAAGGCGCGGAACTCCGCCGGTCGATGTGCGAGAGCGAGGAAGACATTCGGGACGAATCCCGCTCTCTCCTCTACCGCTTCGATTGCGGTTCGTATGTCTTCAGGGAGTTCTGCGAGGTCAGGCACCGGGTATCGGCTGATGGTGTGCGCGGTCACGGGAGAACACCTCCTATGGCTGGGTTCGTTGTGCATTGAACAGACCGGACAATGCACCGTACTTCTGATGGAGCAGTATGCCCTGTCATGTGGGTTGGATGCGGTCACGGGAGTCGTCGACAACGGTGCAGGGTCGGGGCCGATGTGGAACCTCGAGACCCGGCGGAAGCCCGGAAGCTGACCCGGAGCGCTGAGGGCAACCGGCGTCACCCTGATAACCTTGCTGTATCTGGAGAGGTGGCCGAGTGGCCGAAGGCGCTCGCCTGCTAAGCGAGTAGGGGGTTACAAGCTCCCTCGAGGGTTCAAATCCCTCCCTCTCCGCTCCAAGAAGGGACCCTGGGAGGGTCCCTTCTTTCGTTTGTGTCGAGTGAGCGTGACTTGTTGTGAGTTCTGAGGCGCATGATCGTCCCATCCTCGTTGCGGGTTGCGTCGGTGTGAGGTGGTCGTGTCAGTTGCGGTCTGTGCTGCAAGGCGCTTCTTGGGTTCAAATCCCTCCCTGTCCGCTGCAATGGACACGTCCCCCCATTTCGGGGGGACAGGCGAGTCTTCGAGCCAGGGGGGTCTGCGAGCCTGCGAGCCCGGAGTGGGTGGACTCGCGAAGCTGCGGACTCAACTCGCGACCCACTCCTTGACGATCCGATCGAGGGTCGGCAGCGTCACGAGACCGGAGCCAAGGACGGCATCGTGGAAGCCCTTGATGTCGAATCTGTCTCCCATGGCGGTCTCAGCGTCTGCACGCATCCGCTGAATCTCCAACCGACCGATCATGTACGAGACGGCCTGTCCGGGCATCGACAAATAGCGGTCGATCTCCTCGACGATCGAGTGCATGGACATCGGCGAGTTCGTTGCGACATAGTCGATTCCTGCCTGGCGTGACCACCCGAGCGCGTGCATGCCTGTGTCAACGACCAAGCGACAGGCGCGCATCGAATCGAGAATCAACATGCCTATGCGATCCAGCTCTGATCCATACAGACCCATCTCATCTGCAAGTCGCTCGGTGTAGAGACCCCAACCCTCGGCATAGGCAGAGATCAACGTGTTGCGTTGGAACGCAGGGATGGAGTCACCGAGTTCCTGTGCGATGGCGATCTGTAGGTGATGCCCGGGGATACCTTCATGAAACGCCGTCGCTTCGATCTCAAAAGTCCCCCACGATGTTGGATCCGCGGTGTTCATGAAGAATGTACCTTCGCGAGATCCGTCCTCGGCAGGTGGAAAGTAGAACGCTACGGGACCGGACTGTGTCTCCTGAACGAAGCAATCCGACTTCGGGAGTCGACCGAACCAATCGCCCATCTCTGCCTTCGCCTTTGCAAAGGCGGTTTCTGAGGCTGCGATCACGCCCGCACCCGTTGTGTGGTGGAGAGCAGGGTCCTCGCGCAAGGCGGTGAAGATGTCTTCGAGGGATGTCGTGTCGAGAACGGGTCCCGCGATCTCGCGGTACTCATCCGCCAGCTTGTCGATCTGTTGGAGACCGATGTGATGGATCTCTTCGGCCTGCATGGACAGTGTCGTGAACCGGTCGATGAGCCGGGAGTACAAGAGGTCGCCGTCCGCGAGGCCGAACAGGCCAGCTTGTTCGTCCGGTCGAGCAACCGGCGCCACTTCGTCCCTGATGACGCTGCGGTAGCGTTCGAACGCAGGGTTGACGGTCTCGGTGACGACGGCTGCGGCTCGTTCCCGCCAGGCAGCAGTGTCGCCATCGGAGAACACCTCCGGCATCTGGATTGCGAGATACGGCGACTCTTCAGCCGGCGCTGAGAGCATCTCGTCAAGCGCCTCAACGGTCTTGGCAACGGCGAATTCGGCGTTGACCCGTCGGCTTGCGATTCCCTCCCTGAGCCGCTCGGTTGACTGGTCGATGTACCGAGCGAAGGACACGTACTTGTCGAGCATTCCCTCCGCGTGCTCTGTCGTCTCTACGGTCATCTGCGGGAAGAGGACTTGTGCTGTCACCTGAGGCCCGAAGATCGGGTCGATTCCGAACTCGGCCTGTCGCATCTCTGCGACCGCTGCGTTGGATTCCGCCTCGTAGATGAGCGTTTCGACGGTGGTGCGGTCCGCCGATGACAGCTCCGATGCATCGAACGCACGTGCACGCTGCGCAAAGGATCTTCTCGCCGTGATGTCAGCGTCCTCAGCGTCGCGGCTTGCATCCTCGAACTGGTCCAAGTAGCGGTAGTCGCCGAGCATGTGGGCATCGGTCGGGTTCGTCTTGAGGATGTGCTCCCAGTACTCGTCCGCGAGTGCGCGGAGGTCTTCGTTCACGTGGTCTCCTTGTTCAAAGGGCTTTATGTTGTGCTTCCGGAGCACTACCTTATTGCTACCAAGCGCCCGTAGCTCAATTTGGATAGAGCGTCTGACTACGGATCAGAAGGTTGGGGGTTCGAGTCCCTCCGGGCGTGC
>CAZWMX010000168.1:0-4701 GCA_964635205.1 uncultured Acidimicrobiaceae bacterium
GAAATTCGTGATCTACGACGCGTCGAACATCGCCAGTGCCCAATCGACCACACAAGACGAATCGGTGGGTGTGCCGAGAGAAGCAACGGCCGGCTCGGTGAGCTCACCGAGTTGCTTAGCCAGGTTGTTGTAGATCGCCTCGGCGAAGGAGACTCCGAACTCCGGATGACCCTGGATGCCGACGTATCCAGGTGCGAACTCGACGAGGAAGTTGTCGCAGTGGTCACTGGAACCCAGTACGACTGCACCGGTTGGCAGTTGCACAACCTGGTCCTGATGACACATGATCAGGGACACAGCGTCGGCAATAGGATCCATCCACGGACGCACCTCACCCACCGTCATCGTGTGCACACCGACGCCCCAGCCGCGATCCGACTTCTCGACCGTGCCCCCGAACGCGGTCGCCATCACCTGTAGGCCGAAACACACACCGAAGATCGGGACGGATACATCTACCGCAACCCTGACGAATTCCTCGAGATCCCTGATCCACTGTTCATCCTCGCACACCGACGCCCTCGATCCCGAAACGAGATACGCATCACACTCGGTGGGATCTGCGGGGAACCGGCCGTTACGTGCGTCGTAGGCGACGAGCTCGACATCCCTGTCCTCGAACATCGAATCGAACATCTCGTCGTAGTCACCCGCGATCCGGTGGTTCTCATCCGAAACGTGGTCACACATGAGGAGTCCGATACGCATGTCAGTTGTTCGCGATGAAGACGGTCTTGTATTCGCTGTAATGGTCGAGAGCGGCCATACCTTGCTCTCGCCCCACGCCACTGCGTTTCATACCTCCGAACGGCGCCTCGATGTGCACACTCGAGCTCGAGTTGATCGAGATCATTCCCGTTTCGAATGCTCGCGATACTCGCAGCGCACGTCCGACGTCCCGCGTCCAGATCGATCCAGAGAGTCCGTACTCGGAATCATTGGCGATCGCGACCGCGTCGTCCTCATCTGCAAAAGGCATGATCGCGACGACGGGACCGAACACCTCCTCGCGCATGATCGACATGCCCGTATGAACATTCACGAACACAGACGGCGTGAGGAAATTCCCACCTGCGAGTTGTCCGGCGAGTCGTTCCCCTCCACAGACACGTTCAGCACCTTCGTCCTCTGCACGCTGCATGTGATCCTCGACCGACGCCCGGTGTGACGGCGTGATGAGCGGTCCCATGTCTGTCGCATCGTCCGTGGGGCTGCCAACCGTGAGCTCACCTGTTCGACCGGTGAACGAGCCAACGAAATCGTCGAACGCGGACTGTTGCACGAGGATTCTGCTGCGAGCACAGCAGTCCTGGCCTGCGTTGTCGAAGACTGCCCATATCGACGATTCGACGGCGTCGGCCAGATCCGCATCATCGAACACGATCGACGCCGACTTGCCGCCAAGCTCGAGTGAGACTCTCTTGATGTCGTCCGCAGCATCGCGCATGACACCGGCACCAACGTCGGTGGATCCGGTGAACGAGATCTTCCGCACGTCCGGGTGTCTGACGATTGCCGACCCAACCGAGGAGCCTGGTCCCGGAACGACGTTGAGCACTCCGGGTGGGAGACCGGCCTCGATGGCGATGTCTCCGAGCATCAACGCTGTGAGCGGGGTCACTCCGGCAGGCTTGGCGACGATCGTGTTGCCCATGGCCAGAGCGGGAGCCACCTTCCACGCAAGAATCAGGAGGGGGAAGTTCCATGGCACGATCAGCCCGACGACGCCGAGCGGTTCGCGAAACGTCATGAGCGTTCCATCCGCCTTACCCGGAATCGTCTGACCGTGGATCTTGTCGACTGCACCCGAGTAGAAGCGGAACGTGTTCGCTGCTGCATCTACCTCACCGAGAGCAGCACCGATCGGTTTGCCTGCATTGCGCGACTCGGCAGCTGCGAACGCTTCCCTGTTCGCCGAGATCGCCTCTGAGATCCTGCGGAGGATTTCCCCGCGCTCGACCGGGGCCATCGTGTGCCAGGCAGACGAGGTGAACGCTCTCCGCGCAGCCTCGACCGCCCCGTCGACATCTTCTGGGCCACCACGTGCAACAGCGGCGATCACCGACCCGGTCGATGGGTCGATGGCGGCCTCCGTCGTGCCGGTGAGGGCGCCCATGCGTTCCCCGTTGATGAGCATTCCTTCGAATCTCTCTGTCACGGCATCACTCCGGCGTCACATAGGCAGCGGTTATGCCGCCATCGACGAGGAACTCGCTCCCGGTGATGTAGGACGAGTCGTCCGACGCCAGGAACAGCGCGGCCTTGGCCATCTCCTCGGCAAGCCCGAATCGACCGATCGGTACATGCACGAGCCTGCGCTGCTTCTTCTCCTCCGTATCGAGGAACTTCATGAGAAGCTCCGTGCGGAGTGGACCAGGACAGAGAGCATTGACCCTGATGCCTTCCCTTGCGTGGACAACCGACAGCTCACGGGTCAAGGAAAGCACAGCGCCCTTGGAGGCGGTGTATGCAACCTGGGGTGTCGCTGCGCCAAGGTGCGCGACAAAGGACGCCGTGTTGATGATTGAACCTCCACCCGATTCCTTTATCGCAGGGATGCCGTATTTACATCCGAAAAAGACACCCTTGGCGTTCACGTTCATCGTGAGATCCCAGACGTCCTCCGTCGTGGTCTGGGAGTCGCCGTCGTCGCTGTGCATGATCCCTGCATTGTTGAACATGACGTGGAGGCCACCGAATGTGTCGACCGAGGCCTGCACCATCGACTCGGAGTCGGTCGCAGAGGACACATCAGCGCGCACCGCGATCGCTTCGCCACCAGCGTTGTTGATCGACGCGGCGGTTGCAGCAGCGGTCGATTCATCGAGATCGACACAGACGACCTGTGCGCCCTCTTTCGCGAACAGCGTCGCTGATTCGAGCCCGATGCCGCTTCCAGCACCGGTGATAAGGGCAACCTTGTTGGCCAAGCGGCTCATGTTTGTCTCCGTTTTCGGGTCGGGGGAGTCTCAGATACGGTCAAAATACCGTGTGCGCTCCCAATCGGTCACGGCAGCGTCGTAGGCAGCCGCTTCGACGGAGTAGAAGTGCGCATAGTGATCCTGGACTTCAGCAGACAGCGCGTCGGTGACGAAACTGCTTGTCGCAAATGGTGGAATTGCAGCGGTGAGCGTTCCGGGGACCGCCGGTAGATCCTGCGCCGCGTATACGTCACCCTTGAACATCTCCGGTACCTCGGTCGCGTTCTCGATCCCATCGATCCCTGAAGCGAGTGCCGCCGCATACGCGAGATACGGGTTGACGTCTCCGCCGGGGATCCTGCACTCGATTCGCAGACTGGACCCTGATCCGACAACGCGGAACCCCGCAGTGCGGTTGTCGTAGCTCCATGCGATGTTCGTCGGCGCCCATGAGGCCTCCTGAAAACGTTTGTAGGAATTCACCGTTGGTGCGTAGAACGGCATCAGTTCCTCCGTGTGGCTCATCCACCCTCCGAGGAACGCCGTGAACAGGTCCGAGCACCGGATCGACCCGATCTCGGTTTCACCGACGAATGCGTTGTCGTCGCCACGCCACACGCTGAGGTGGATGTGGCAGCTCGAACCGGCCTGATCGGCTTCCGGTTTTGCCATGAACGTGACACTGATTCCCATGTGATCTGCGGTGTCCTTCATGAGCAGCTTCATGATCGTGTGGCGGTCCGCCATTTCAAGGATCTCGGAGTACCTGATGTTCATCTCGTGCTGACCACGTCCGAACTCACCCTTGGAATTCTCGACGGGAATACCCGACGCAGAGAGGTGACGGCGAACAGCGCCGTTGTAGAACTCCTCGCGCCCGCCCTGCATGATGTGATAGTCCTCGCTGTACCAGCCAACAGATGTCAGGTCGTTGAATCCGTTGTCCGCAGCTTCCCTGTATGACTCCTCATACATGTAGTACTCGAGCTCCGACGCTGCCTTCGCGGTGAGGCCGTGTGACGCAAGCTTCTCGATCTGTCTGCGCAACATGGACCGCGGCGCGACAGGTACGAGATCATGGGTTGTGTCGTCCACGAGGTCACAGAGAACGATCGCCGTAGCAGGCAACCAGTCGGCAATACGCAAGGTCGACATGTCGGGCACCATGTGGAAGTCGCCGTATCCGAGCTCCCAGCTCGCGTACGTGAACCCGGGAACAGGATTCATCTCCATGTCCACGGTGAGCAGATAGTCACACGCATGGGCTCCCGCCTCGCCGATGTCGCTGACGAAGAACGCCGCGTCGAATCGTTTGCCGTGGACCCTGCCGTAGTGGTCGGTGAAAGCGACGATCACGGTATCGATGTCACCGGTCTCCACCTGGGTGGTCAGGCCTTCGAGGTCCAACATCCCACGTTCCAAAGTCATCGTTGCGCCCGTTCGCTAGCTGTGCCAGAGAACACTAGCGACGGACGACGGCCGAAAAGCCCTAGCCAGAGCTATGAATCTCAGGGATGATTGGGACAGGTCGGTCACAGGAGGTCGTATGCACAAGCACATCACTATCGAGATCGGGATCGACGAGGACGACACCACAACACTCGTCCATGCCGTACTCGATCTGAGGGGTGAACACTTCGACGCAACGGGGAGGGCTAAACGGAATCCGGGCGATCCGTCCGTCCCTGTCATCGGAGAGGAGCTGGCCCTGGCTCGAGCTCTCAGTTCCCTGGAAGACCAGATCATCGACGCCGCGTACGCAAAGATCGACGGGATGAAG
>CAZWMX010000169.1:0-4697 GCA_964635205.1 uncultured Acidimicrobiaceae bacterium
ACCCAGTCGGTGAGTTGCTCCATCGTGATGGGCTGAAAACGGTCCGACATTCGAGATCTCCTCTTGTCTATAGGCGGGCGTGCAAGCGCGCTGCCTGCTCTCCTGCTTTGGCTCTGATCTCCTGCGCATCGACCCGGGTCGGTGCCCCATCGGCGTAGACGACCTCGCCGTCGACCTTCACTTCGACGGGGTGGATCCCTGCCGTGAATGCGATGTGCCACGGGTCCATTGGATCGTACGACCAGGTGACCCGGTCGTCGCGGGCTTCGGGGACGAGGTCCCATCCGTTCTCGAGCCACGACCACGCCGGATCGGGCCCGACGGTCACGTCAACGGAGCGCTGCATGACGTACGCGAGGCGGAACGACTCGATCATGTTCGCTCCGATACCGTCGGTTCCCAGCGCCACCGGGTTGGAGAACCGTGCAGGGTCCGCGTAACCGACGCCGTTGTTCAGGTTCGAACGCGGGTTGTGCAGGATCGTCCCCTTGAGATCGTGGTCGGTGGGGAGATGGACACAGTGGCTGAGCAACCAACGATCGTTCGTCAGACCGGCAAGGCGCTCCGGTGCGTCGGCGTCTCCGGGACCCTCTGCCACGTGGATGTGAACGCCGACGTTGTACTCGTCTGCAAGCGCTGCCGCACCCTGGAGAGATTCGTCACTGCACGTGAAGGCTGCGTGTACACCGACGAGGCAGCGTCCGCCTTCATCCATGAATCGCTTGTTCTCTTCGAGGCCTCGGCGCGCACCATCGGCTCCGTGGCGGTCGGTGACCCCGTACCCCGTCACGACCCGAACACCGACCTCTTGACAGGCGTCGGCGATGACAGACAATGATCCCTCGATCGCGTTCGGTGTCTCGTTGTGGTCGATGATCGCGGTTGTGCCTGCTTCGAGTGCTTCGAGCGCTCCCAGCTTGGCCGACCACTCGAGCATCTCGAGATCGAGGGCTGCGTCGAGGCGCCACCAGACCTGCTCGAGGATCTCCTGGAAGCTCGTGGCGACCTTCGGCGGGGCCGGCATCCCCCTGGCCAGCTCCGAATACAGGTGGTGGTGGGAACAAACAAGTCCTGGGGTAACTGCAGCCATTCAGGCACCTATCTCGAGTGGTTGGTGTACGTTCAAGGGCAGTCGCGTTCTCCAAATGCCATCAACAGCGTGATACGCACCGGCAACGGCGCCTGCGGTCGGAACCAGACCGATCTCCCCGACACCCTTCACGCCGAACGGCGCCCTTGGCTGGGGAACCTCGACGAGGATCACCTCGACATCCGGCATGTCCTTGGGTCTGATTATGTTGAGCTGGCGTAGTGTGGACTTCGTCGGCATCCCGTCATCATCGGTCGGGAACTCCTCGGTGAGGGCGTATCCGAGTCCCATGTGGATGGAGCCTTCCACCTGTCCTGCGGCCAGTATCGGGTTGATCGCGCGTCCGACGTCGTGGGCTGCAACAACTTTCTCGATGTTCCCCGTATCGGGGTCGGCAATGACGACCTGGCACGCGTAACCAAACGCCGAATGGATGGTCGGGTTCTCGAGCCCGTCCTCGATGCTGTTCGTCCAATCCACGGTGTACGTGCCTTGATAGTCAACGGCGACTTTGCGACCATCTGCGATCGCGTTCTCGCAGGCATCGGCGACCGAGCCGGATGCCATCAGCGTGCCACGCGAGCCGGTCGTCTGGCCGGCAGAGAGGTCCCGGGTCGTGTCGACGAGGACGTTGATCTTCTCAGGGTCGATTGCGAGCACCTCTGCGGCAACCTGCATGGCAACCGTGTGAACACCTTGTCCCATCTCGGTCCACGCATGGCGCACATCGACGGTGCCATCCTCGTTGAACCTGACAACCGCCTTCGCCACCTCTTTGAACCCGTTCCCGAGCCCCGAATTCTTGATCGCAGCACCGATCCCGACGGCCTTGCCCTGTTCGATGGCCGCGTCGTAGTGGGGGCGAACCGCCTCGAGACACTCGATGATCCCGTCGGTGCCGTCGTCCATGATCTGACCGGGCCCCCACACGGACCCGGGACGAACGACGTTCTTCTCCCTGATCTCCCAACCGGAGATACCCACCATCTCCGCGAGACGATCGATCGCTCCCTCGGTCGCGAACTGGGCCTGGTTCGCACCGAACCCCCTGAAAGCTCCACAGACGGGGTTGTTCGTCCTCACCGCAACAGCTTCGACGTCAACATTCTCGACGGCGTACGGACCGCATGCGTGGCCTGCCGCTCGTTCGAGCACCTTCATGCCGACCGAGGCGTACGGGCCCGAGTCGCCCACCATCCGCGCCTTGAGGGCGGTGACCCTGCCCTCAGCGTCACACCCCATCCAGATCTCCGTCGTGATCGGGTGGCGCTTGGCATGCATGAGGAACGACTGAGGTCGTGTGAGTGTGCACTTGACAGGCTTGCCCGTCAGATGTGCGGCGAGAGCCGTGTGGCCCTGGTTCGACATGTCTTCTTTTCCGCCGAATGCTCCTCCGTTGGACACGAGTTCCACGGTCACCGTCGAGCGGTCGAGATCGAGCATCGCTGCGATCTGATCCCGATCGTCCCAGACACCCTGACCGCCTGAGTACACGTGGAGCGACCCGTCCTCGGTGGGAACTGCAACGGTCGACTCGGGTTCGAGAAACGCGTGTTCCACGCGCTGGGTGATGAAGACCTCGTGAACGACATGAGCGGCATCAGACAGGGCACGGTCCACATCTCCACGCGCATATTTCGATGTTGAAAGCACGTTGCCATCGAGACCCCAGACGGCGTCCTCGTCCGAGGCAAGGGCGACAGCGGTGTCGGTGAGAGGCACGTGAACGTCATACGTCACATCGATGAGATCGGTCGCCGCCCGCGCCGCGAGTACATCGTGCGCGACAACAACGGCCACCACGTCGCCCATATACGACGTTCTGCCACCTTGCGGGATCATCACGGGCCAGTCCGTGTGGATGATCCCGACACGGAGGTCGCCGGGGATGTCGGCAGCGGTGAACACAGCAACCACACCATCGGCCTCCACCGCTGCCGACATGTCGATACTCACGATGTCTGCGCGTGCGTGATCTGTGAATCGGAGAGCCGCGTGAAGCATGCCGTCGATGGAAATGTCATCAACAAACCCACGATCACCGAGGGACAGCTCCCGTGCCTCGTACTTGACGCCGTCTCCACCGATCTTGCCCGAGCGTCCGCGCACAGGGATCGGCTCACCCGAAGCGAGAAGCTCCACCGCCTCGACGATCTTGGTGTATCCGGTGCACCGGCAGAGGTGCGCGCCGAGGCGCCCTTCGATCGTGGCGCGATCGAGATCTGAGCCCTTCTGGTCGATCAGCGCCTTGGAACGAACGACGATACCCGGCGTGCAGAACCCGCATTGGAGCGCACCGGTTGCGGCGAAGGCGTTTGCGTAGCGGTCTCGCTCCGTGGGATCAAAGCCTTCAAGCGTGGTGACCGACTTGCCATCAGCCTTTTCGAGAGATACGAGACAGCTCGCCATGGCCTTCCCGTCGACGAGGACGGTGCACGCACCGCACTGGCCTGAAGGTGAACAGCCGTCCTTCGGTGAGGTGATACCGAGTCCGTCGCGGAGGGCTGATAGCAGATGCGGATGGCGGTCATCGACCTCGACGGCTCCTCCGTTGAGTTCGAACGATGCCGTCATGCATCACCCGTGCGCTCTTGGCTGATGATCCCGAAATGCCGGGACTGGTGGTACCGGTCGAAATCGAACAGCGTGTTCTTGTAGAACGAGCAATAGTCGAGATCGATGGTCGCAATAGCGATCTCGTCACCCGTCGTGATGCACTGTGCCTTGATCTGCCCGGAGGGAGCGATGATCACAGACTGGGCGAGCGAGTCGACCCCTTCTTCGATTCCACCCTTTGCCACTCCAACGACGTACGTGCCATTCTGGTAGGCGCCGGCTTGCATGACGAGGTGATTGTGGAAGCCTGCAAGGGCGTTCTGCTGCGGATCCGGGCTGTAGTGGAGCGGCGTGTTGTAGCCGATCAGGATCAGCTCCACACCCTTGAGGCCCATCACACGATAGGTCTCGGACCATCTGCGGTCATTGCAGATCGCCATGCCGACCGTTCCCCCGAAGGCATCCCACACATCGAAACCGGCCGGACCAGGTTCGAAGTAGTAGGGCTCGAGGTGCTGAAACGGTCGATCCGGTTCATTGGTCGCATGACCCGGCACGTGCACCTTGCGGTACCTGCCAACCACCGAGCCATCGCGCTCAACGAGAATCTGCGTGTTGAACCTGTGCTTCGTTCCATCATCGTCGGTACATATCTCGGCATAACCCAGGCAGAATCCGACACCGCGTTCGACGGCACGGTCGAACAGCGGCTGGGTTTCGGGACCCGGCATCTCGGTTTCGAACCACGAGTCGATCTCATCCTCGTCCTCGATGAACCATCGGGGGAAGAACGTCGTGAGTGTCAGCTCCGGGAACACGATGAGGTCACAGCCACGGTCTGCCCCCTCGTCGAGCAGGGCGATCAGGCGCTCAACGACCTCAGACCGGGATTCGGCGCGTGCGATCGGCCCCATCTGTGCCGCACCAACTGTGATCTTTCTCGCCAAAACCGTGCTCCTCGGGTGTCATCTCGTGAACTTTCCGCACAAGGGCGGCTCCGTCACTGCACGGGATTTTGCCCGTGTCTTTACATTTTGTCAAATCTGCCAGC
>CAZWMX010000170.1:0-4685 GCA_964635205.1 uncultured Acidimicrobiaceae bacterium
TACGTTCGACCAAGGATGGTTCAGTGACGACCACGAAACGAGCACCTGTCCACGACCGTCATGGCTGGCGCCAATGGCTTGGAGGGTTCTTCTCCTCCTCCGTCGGCCTCAAGTGGCTCATGGCACTTACAGGCATCGGTCTGCTCCTTTACGTGCTCGCCCATCTCATCGGAAACCTGAAGATCTTCCTCGGTGTTGATCCGTTCACCGGCGAATACCAGATCGACACCTATTCAGAAGCACTCCGAACTCTGGGAGGGCACCTCGTTCCCAGGGGCTCGATCCTCCTCTTGTTCAGGATCGGTCTCGCATCGCTGTTCATCCTCCACATCTGGGCCGCCGTGGTACTCACCCGTCGCAACCTGACTGCGCGTGGCCGGGTCAGATACGAGCACAGGCGCCACTACAACGAAGCGAACTACGCAAGCCGCACCATGCGGCTCGGTGGCACGATCGTTCTGCTCTTCCTCATCTATCACTTGGCCGACCTCACGTTCGGCTACGCGAATCCTGCCTATGTGTACGGAGACGTCTACAACAACATGGTCGCGAGCATGTCACAGCCGATCGTTGCGCTGATCTACATGATCGCGAACGTTGCTCTGGCCGTGCACATCTACCACGGGGCTTGGAGCCTCTTCCAAAGCATCGGAACGGTGAACCCGAAGTACAACGACTTACGCCGATACTTCGCGGTCGCATTCGCCGCGGTGATCCTCGTCGGAAACCTCTCGATCCCTCTGGCCATCTGGGCCGGCTGGGTCGCCTGATCGGAAGGGGCGATCATGACCGAAAACACATTCACGCTCGACGCGAGGATCCCCGAGGGTCCGATTCAGGAACACTGGGACAAACACAAGTTCAATACGAAGCTCGTGAACCCTGCCAACAAGCGCAAGTACAAGATCATCATCATCGGTACCGGCCTTGCGGGCGCATCAGCAGCTGCGACTCTCGGTGAACTCGGCTACGAGGTCGAGGTGTTCACGTATCACGACTCGCCACGGCGAGCACACTCGATCGCTGCCCAGGGTGGTATCAACGCGGCAAAGAACTACCCGAACGACGGCGACTCGATCTTCAGGCTCTTCTACGACACGGTGAAAGGCGGTGACTACCGATCGAGGGAATCGAACGTGTACCGCCTTGCCCAGGTCTCGAACGAGATCATCGACCAGTCCGTGGCCCAGGGTGTCCCCTATGCCCGTGAGTACGGTGGCCTACTGGACAACCGCTCGTTCGGTGGAGCACAGGTGTCTCGCACCTTCTATGCGCGAGGCCAGACGGGCCAGCAGCTCCTGCTCGGTGCCTATCAGGCCCTTGCTCGCCAGATCGAGCTCGGCACAGTCACGCTCCACAACAGAGCGGAGATGCTCGACGTCGTCATGAAGGACGGCAGGGCGGTCGGCGTCATCATCCGTGACCTGGTCACAGGCGAAGTCACTCCGCACTCTGGGCACGCTGTGATGCTCGCAACTGGTGGGTACTCCAATGTGTACTTCCTGTCGACGAATGCCATGGCGTGTAATGGCACGGCAGCATGGAGAGCACACCGCAAGGGTGCATTCTTTGCGAACCCGTCATTCACGCAGATCCACCCGACCTGCATCCCCGCATCAGACGAACATCAGTCGAAGCTGACGCTCATGTCAGAGTCCCTTCGGAACGACGGCCGCATATGGGCGCCTCTCAAGGAAGGCGACGACCGGGCACCCAATGACATCCCCGAGGAGGAAAGGGACTACTACCTCGAGCGGCAGTACCCGGCCTTCGGGAACCTCGCGCCACGCGACATCGCATCAAGGGCAGCAATGCGCATGATCGACGAGAACAAGGGCATCGGACCGCTCAAGAACGGCGTCTATCTCGACTTCAAGGATGCCATCGGCCGTCTCGGAAAGGCGACGATCGAGGAGCGCTACGGGAACCTCTTCGAGATGTACGAACGAATCACGGATGAGGACCCGTATAGCGTGCCCATGCGCATCTACCCGGCACCCCACTACACGATGGGTGGCCTGTGGGTCGACTACAACCTGATGACGACGGTGCCGGGGCTCTACGCACTCGGGGAGGCGAACTTCTCCGATCACGGGGCGAACAGGCTCGGAGCTTCGGCGCTCATGCAGGGGGTTGCAGACGGCTACTTCGTCATCCCGTACACCGTTGGCGAGTTCCTCGCCGACTGGCTGAATATCGACCCCGTCTCAGTAGATGACGACGTGTTCACCGAAGCGGTTGATGAGGTCAACCAGCGCACCGAGCGCTTCCTTTCGATCAACGGGAACCGATCAGTGGATGACTTCCACCGGGAGCTTGGCAAGATCATGATCGACTACGTCGGCCTTGCCAGGGACCGAGACGGACTCCAGACGGCCATCCAGAAGATCAAGGCTGTTCACGAGGAGTTCTGGAAGGATCTCAAGGTGCTCGGAACGTCCGACTCACTGAACCAATCACTCGAGCGTGCTGGCAGGGTTGCGGACTTCTTCGAGATCGCTGAGCTCATGGCCATCGATGCTCTGAACCGTGAGGAATCGTGTGGCGGTCACTTCAGGCTGGAACACCAGACCGAGGATGGCGAGGCGAGACGTGACGACGAGAACTACGCCTACGTGGCAGCGTGGGAGTGGAAGGGCGAGAACTGGCCCCAGACGCTCCACAAGGAGCAACTCGAATTCGAATACGTTGCGCTGAGCCAGAGGAGCTACAAGTAATGGACCTGTCACTCAAAGTCTGGCGGCAGGACGGCCCGAACGCACCAGGCGAGTTCAAGGCGTACGAAGCCAGGAACGTGAGTCCCGACGCGTCATTTCTCGAGATGCTCGACGAGGTGAACGAGCATCTCAACACCATCGGTGAGGAACCGATCGCGTTCGATGACGACTGCCGTGAGGGGATCTGCGGCATGTGTGGCGTGATGGTGAACGGGCATCCACATGGGCCACAAAGCGGCACCGCAACGTGTCAGCTTCACATGCGGAAGTTCTCAGATGGTGATTCGATCACGATCGAACCGTGGCGAGCAACCTCGATGCCGATCATCAGAGATCTGATCGTGGACCGGTCACCGCTCGATCGCATCATCGAGGCCGGCGGGTACATCTCGGTCAACACGGGAGCCGCACCGGATGCGAACATCATCGCCATCCCAAAGGAGGCCGCGGAGGCCTCCATGGATGCCGCTTCATGTATCGGTTGCGCTGCATGTGTCGCTGCGTGCCCGAACAGCGCAGCGAACCTGTTCACGGCGGCGAAAATCAACCATCTGAGCCTCCTCCCCCAGGGTCAGCCTGAGCGATGGAGCAGGGTCGTCGCGATGGTCGAGACGATGGAGGAGTACTTCGGCTCGTGCACCAACTTCGGCGAATGTGAGTCTGCCTGCCCGAAGAACATCTCGATCGACTTCATCGCCTTGATGAACCGGGACTATGTCAAAGCGCAGTTCAGGAACCTCGCGAAGACCGGGCAACAGTAGACAGTTCACAGTTCACAGTTTCGGAATTGTGCTGACCGTGAACTTCTCCGACTTGCGGTCGTGGAATCAACTGACTCCCGTTGGCGTTGTTGGCATCACGCATTCAGGAGAAGCAATGACCACACAGACCCGCGGGCGCGTCCGCGTAGAAGACGGACAGAAGAGAATCAGAGCGCAGATAGGCGGCGTGACCGTAGCCGACTCAGCCGACGTCAAGCTGGTCTGGGAGATCCCCTACTACCCCACCTACTACTTCCCGCAGGATTCCGTTCGCATGGATCTGCTGACCGACTCAGGCGAGACCAAGCGCTCCCCGGCCAGAGGCACGGCGAACCTCTTCGACGTCACGATCCGAGACCGCAGCGTTGCACAGGTGGCGAGGATCTGGAACGAAGCGAAGATCGATGAGGTCGCCGGCTACGTGTCGTTCGATTGGAAGTTGATGGACGCGTGGTTCGAAGAGGACGAAGAGGTGTACGTCCACGCCAGGGATCCCTATACCCGGATCGACGTCCTCCAGAGTTCGCGCAACATTCGTGTCGAGGTGGACGGGGTCACCGTGGCCGACTCGGACAGGGCGCGGTTCCTGTTCGAGACCGGACTGCCGGTTCGGTACTACCTGCCGAAGACCGACGTTCACTTCGAGTATCTCACGCCAACCGGAACCGCAACGTCCTGCCCGTACAAGGGGACGGCGAGATACTGGTCCATCAACACGGCGGGGAAGACCCACGACGACGTTGTGTGGGGATACGACACACCCCTGCGCGAATCCATGGAAGTCGCCGGATTCGTTGCCTTCTACAACGAGAAACTCGACATATACGTCGACGGCGTTCTCGAGGAGAGACCCAAGACCAAGTTCGCGTAGCGCTGGATCATTCTGTCGGAGATAACCGCAGGTGATTCACACCAGACGGCTCAGGTGTAGTCGTAGAAACCCCTGCCGGACTTGCGGCCGAGAAGGCCGGCTTCGACCATGCGCTTGAGCAATGGCGGGGCGGCGTAACGGGGATCCTCGTATTCGGCCATGAAAGCGTCGGCCACGGCAAGCATGGTGTCGTTTCCGATGAGGTCGGCCAGAGTCAGCGGACCCATCGGGTAGCCGGCGCCGTTGACCATTGCGGTATCGATGTCCTCACGAGTGGCAAACCCCTCCTCGTACATGCGAATCGCCTCGAAGATGTACGGGCACAGCAACTTGTTG
>CAZWMX010000171.1:0-4650 GCA_964635205.1 uncultured Acidimicrobiaceae bacterium
TCGACCAGCGACATACCGCGTGCGTCGCCGCCGCTGTGCCTCATGGAGCCCTCCGTGTTCAGCACCGAGATCGCAGCCACCTCATCGGCGGTTACATCAGCGATTGCCTTCGCCCTTTCAGTGATGAGCAGAGCCTTGGGAATGTCCTCGTAGTTGAGCCAGTTCATGAACGCCTGTCTGCTCAGGGCGCGTGCGAGATCGGCACTCGGCCCGTAGGTCTCCAGAATCTCAACAGCCTCGACGGCGAAGACCAGCGAGTCGGCGCTCTGTAGGTGGGACGTCTTGATGCTCGCTGCGAAGATCAGTGTGCGCGCCAACGCGCGATCGTCGTCGAGAGATCGGCGGAGTTCGGTGGCCTTATCAACGAGATCGAGCGATGCAGCGTTGTCGAGGTAGTACTCCTCGCGCGCCCAATCCTCGAGGATGTCCGCTTGCTCGGTGATCGGAATTCGCTCGAGGTACGGTTCGAGGAGGCGGAAGTGCGCCACAGCCTCCCGAGTGCTCTGGATCGCCATCGCTCGCCGAGCTGCGTTCGGCGCAAACTGAAGAATCGCCTCGACGTCGTCGGCTTCCCTTGCATGGTGAACAAGTCGCGAAGGATCTGCATCGTTGCCGAGTGAGGTCAGTACCTGCTGGTTGAGATGCCGCCGGTTGGCGGGGGTGAGTGAGGATTCGATCGCACGGCGCTGAAGATCGTGAGGGAAGGCAATCGTGTCGTCCTCGATTCGTAGGAGACCCTGGCCGGCGCCCTCGGCGAGCTGCTCGTCGGTCGGCTGGATGATCTCGTCGACGAGCGTTCTCTCGACCTCTCCCGGCACAACGGATACAAGATCAACGATTCGTCGGGTCCCGGGTGAGACCTTTGACGCTCTGGCAAGAACTGAGTCCCTGAGCGACAGCGGAACAGCATCGGTCCCTGAAGCCAACACCTCGGTCACGAAGAGCGGGTTCCCCCCGGTGAGAGCGAGTACCTCATCGACATCGAACGATTCATCTTCGATCATGGATGTCACAGCCTCAGCCGAGAGTCGGTTGAGCGATATCCGAATGAGGTTCTGTGGTGGAAGTTCACCGATGACCTGGCGAAGCGGATGGTCTGCGTCGACCTCGACATCGCGATAGGTGAGGATCAGCAGTCCGTTCGCTCGTGCGATCCGTCGGCCGAGGAATTTGATGAGGTCGAGCGTTGCCTCGTCTGCCCACTGGGTGTCCTCCAGGACGAGGACTGTCGGTCGCAGCGAACGAGAGAGAAGATCGAGAACTTCCTCCATGACTGCTCTGCGGTCGCCGTCTGTCAAGGCTTGTCTGAGGGACGACTCCTCGCGCGCAACATCCCAGATCGGTCCAAGCGGTTGGGGCGTGAGTAGGTCGTCGCACGCTCCCAGGAGCGTGTGGGCCCCGTCCTGTGAGTCACTCAGAAAGCGGTTGATGAGCGTGCTCTTGCCGATCCCCGCCTCGCCTCGAACCAGCGCCACGCGGCCACCAGACGATGCCGCTTCGTCCACAAGCATCGCAAGCTCAACCAGCTCGGTTTCCCTTTCGAGAATCATCATGAAATTTCGCCTCCCCGAGCCAGCATACGCGACCTGAGTACTCGTGTGGGATTATGGTGCTGCGTGAATCTTCCACCTTGAAAGGCCAGTACCCGATGTCAGATCCTGTCCCTCCGGCTGAGGTGTCTTCGAAGCCGAAGTTCGGCAAACAGCAGATCATCGCCTCGATCTTGACCGTTGGGATTCTGATCCTCGTGTTTGCCGTTGTACTGCCGCAGTTCGGTGACTACGGCGCTGCGTGGGACGCCGTGCAGAACATGGCTCTGTGGCATCTCGCACTCATCGCCCTGGCAACCGTTGGCGTGATCATCGTCTACGTGTTCCCCTTCCAGGCCGCGCTTCCCGGCCTCAAGTTCAAACCGGCGTTCCTCACTCGCCAGACATCGTTCATGATCTCGAATGTCGTCCCTGCCGGGGGAGCGTTCGGGCTTGCAGTCCAGTACGGGATGCTGTCGAGTTACGGCTACGGTGCCGCACCGGTTACGGCGACGATCGGGATCACGAGTGTGTGGAACACGCTCGTGACGCTATCGCTTCCCGTGATCGCACTGATCGTTCTCGCTGTGAGTGGTCAGGCCAACGCTGAAGCGGCAACGGTGACTCTGATCGCAGCTGCAGCGGTGACGACGATGATCATCGTTTTCGCTCTCATCCTGCGAAGTGAGGACCTGGCGAGGAAGATCGGGGGCCGGGCGAATCGGCTCATCCAGTGGGGCGCGCGCGTTGTGCGGCGGGATATCGACTTCGATGCTGAAGCGGCAGTTGTCGAGTTCCGGTCATCGATCGTGGATGTGGTCACCGATCGTTGGATACTCATCACCCTTGCGAATGTGGGTCAACAGCTCGCCCAGTTCTCGATCCTCTACCTGGCAGTTGTTGCGCTCCAGGGCGGTTTCAGCGGTCCCGTCTCGCTGTTCGAGGCCTTCGCCGCATTCGCATTCGGAAGGCTTGCGACGTTCATCCCTGTGCCTCCGGGCGGTCTCGGAACAACGGACGCGATCATGACGGGCATGCTCACGGCATTTGGTCTCCCGAACAACGATGCACTCGCTGCGACTCTCATATGGAGGGCCGCGACCTACTTCCCCCAGGTGTTCATCGGTGCCGGTGCCCTTCTCGTCTGGCGCCGCGGCCAATCGAAGCGGGCCACCGTCACCGCTTGACCGTTCTGGCGTACCTCAAGGCCATATATGGCGCTGAGCTACGCTAGAAGCATCGGTGAGAGTCCGTCGTCAGTCCTTGAGGTAGTCGTCGATGGCGGCGGCGGCCTTGCGGCCGGCGGCGAGGGCGAGGATGACCGTTGCGCCACCCGTGGTGATGTCGCCACCCGCGAAGACACGGGGGATCGAGGTCTGGCCCGTGTCCTCGCCAGCCTCGATGGTGCCCCACTTCGTGGTACGGAGGCTAGGTGTTGAACGCGTGAGAACCGGGTTTGGTGCGTTACCAATCGCGACTATCACAACATCGGCCTCGATCGTCTCGTAGGCGCCTTCGATGGGTTCGGGGCGTGCTCTGCCGTTCTCATCCGGCTCACCGAGCTCCATCTCTTGGATCGTGACGCTCTTCATCCAACCATCTGCGCCGTTGAACGAAGTCGGCGCCACGAGATAGCAGATCTCAATCCCCTCTTTGATGGCGTGCTCGATCTCCTCGTCCCTCGCAGGCATTTCTTCTGCAGAGCGCCGGTACAGCATCTTGACCGGGCTTGCTCCAAGTCTGAGGGCAGTCCTCGCACCGTCCACAGCCGTGTTGCCCCCGCCTATCACGACGGCTGGTCGCCCCTTGATGTCATAGACGGGTGTCTCACTGTCGGATTCGTGTGCCTTCATGAGGTTTACGCGTGTCAGGAACTCGTTTGCGGAGTAGACCCCGATGAGTTCCTCGCCTTTGATTCCGGGGAAGCGCGGGAGCCCTGCGCCTGTGCCGACAAAGACGGCGTCGAAGCCTTCGTCCTCCATGAGCTCCTCCAGTGTCGTGCCCGATCCGATGAGCACGTCGGTCTCGAACGTGACGCCCTTGTCTTCGAGACTGTTGATCTCTGCCGCCACGATCTCTTTTGGGAGTCGGAACTCTGGGATGCCATACACGAGCACGCCGCCAAGTTCGTGAAGAGCTTCGAACACAGTCACTTCGTGGCCTGAATGGGCGAGGTCTCCTGCACAGGCGAGCCCTGCGGGGCCGGAGCCGATCACGGCGACCTTGTGGCCCGTCGCGGGAGCGGGTTGTGACGGCTCAGCGAGAGCACGCATTCTCTCCTGATCCGCAACGAAACGCTCGAGGTGGCCGATCGCGATGGGTCGTCCCTTCTTGTCAAGAACACAGGCACGCTCGCACTGGATCTCCTGGGGACAAACACGGCCACAGATGGCGGGGAAGAGGTTGTCCTCATGGATGATGGCAGCCGCTCCGGCGATATCTCCGTCGGCAACATGCTTGATGAAGTCATCGATCTGGATTCCGACGGGACAACCATCCACGCAGACAGGGCGTTTGCATTCGAGGCAGCGAGATGCTTCGAGCACAGCCATCGCACTCGTGTACCCGAGGTTCACCTCGTCGAAGTCGACTGCTCGTTCATCGGCATCTCGCATCGGCATGGCGGTGCGGTCCATCTTCATGCGTTCACGTTTGGTGAGCTCAGGCATGGATTGCCTTCTTCGCCTCACCCAGCCTGCATGCCTCAAACGAGAGATAGGCCGTGTTGCGGGTGCTCAGGGCCGCGAAGTCGACATCGTGTGCATTGAATTCCGGTCCATCGATACACGCGAACTTCGATTCGTTTCCGATCGTGACTCTGCATCCTCCGCACATACCTGTGCCGTCGACCATGATGGGGTTCAGGCTCGCAACCGTCTGAACACCGGCCTTCCGAGTGGCCTCGGAAACAGCGTGCATCATGGGGATTGGCCCTGCCGTGAACACATAGTCGACCGTCCGATCAGCGACGAGTGTGGCGAGCGCGTCTGTGACGAAGCCGTGAATGCCTGCCGACCCGTCATCTGTGGTGATGATCACTTCATCACATGTGTTGCGCATCTCGTCGAGAAGGATCAGATGATCGTCGTCGCGAGCTCCTACGACGGCTATGACGTGATTG
>CAZWMX010000172.1:0-4565 GCA_964635205.1 uncultured Acidimicrobiaceae bacterium
GTGAACCGTGAACCGTGAACCGTGAACTGGTTCCGGCTAGTCGCACCACTCCTTGAGACGGCTAAGGCCTTCCTCGATATCGTCGACGTCGATACCCGAGTAGGCAAAGCGGATGTACCGGTTCGGCTCATCTTCGAGCTCGCGCCCGAAGTGGATACGAGACGTGAACGACACACCAGTCGCGTGGAGCGCCGCTCGGCGGAACTCCTCATAGTCAACCGTGCCCTTTCGTTCCATCAGCTCCGTGACGTTCGGGAACAGGTAGAAGGTCGCGTTCGGAACGAAGGTATCGATCCCATCTATTGCGTTCAACCCGGCGGCGGTCGCATCCCTTCGTGCCTCGAGCGTATCGAGGATCGCCTGGACCTCGGATTGGTCACCCTGGAGGCCGGCGAGGGCGCCGTACTGGATGAAGTGGTTCGAACAGGACTCGTCGTTGACGTTGATCTTGGCGATCACGTCGACGATCTCCTTCGGCCCGATGCTTGCACCGAGACGCCACCCGGTCATGGCGAACTTCTTCGAGAACGTGTAGAGCACAACGGTGCGTTCCGCCATATCGGGCTGCTCGACGAACGACGTGCTCTGCCCTGCGTAACGCATGTCGAAGTACGCCTCGTCTGCGAGCACGTACAGGTTGTGCTTCCGGACGAGGTCGGCCAAACGTTCATGCTCCTCGATGGAGCACTCGGCACCCATCGGGTTCTGGAGGTCATTGAGAATGAGCAGGCGGGTCTTGTCTGTGATCCCGCGCTCGATCGAATCGAAATCGAGCGCAAAGTTCTCGGCGCCCTCGACGTACCCGTAAGGAACGGCGACACCGCCGTTGAACTCGATCTGGGACTCGTAGATCGGATAGCCCGGGTTCGGATAGAGAACCTCGTCCCCCGGGTTCATCATCGTCAGGATGAACTTGCCGATGGTGGGCTTCCCTCCGGGCTGGACCACGACGTTCTCCGCCGTGTAGTCCGTGTTGTGGGAGGCGGCGACGTCTGCCGCGATGGCCTCGCGGAGTTGCGGGATCCCTGCGTTCGGGCAGTAGCCGGTCTTGCCGTCCGCTATGGCCTTCTGCGCTCCGTCGACGACGGTGGACGGGGTCGGGAGGTTGATGTCGCCGAGGTGGAACGGGAATACCCGGTTGCCCTGTGCGGCAAAGGCTGCAGCTTCTCCAGATACCGCAAAAGCGGTCTCGGTCCCGAGGTTGGCTATCCGATTGGCAATGCGCATATTGATTGTTTCCTTCATTCTCTCAGGCCGAGATCGGCGGCGTTGACGATGCTTGGCGCTGCTTGGGGCACGTCACCCGACAGGAACGGGAGCACGTCGTCGCTGTCCCACAGCGGGTAGCCACTGAGGATCGCGGCGACGTTTGCCGCCGCAAGGGTTGCCATTCCTTCGCGGGTCCACTTCGTCGCCGACGCGATGTGCGGGACGATGACGACGTTGTCGAGATCGGCGAGCCCCGGCTTCATGGCCGGCTCGTCCTCGAACACATCAAGGCCTGCGGTGAACTGCGGATTGGCTCGGCAGTGTTCGACAAGGGCGGCCTCATCGACCACCGGCCCACGGCTCGAGTTGACAAGGATGGCGTCCGGCTTCATCGCTGCCAGTCGCTCGGCATTGATCAGGTGATGGGTGCTCTCGTCGAGAACCGTGTGCACGCTGACAACGTCACACACCGCCATCAGATCCTCGATCTTCTCCGCGCGGGTGCAGGTCACGGGGTCCTCGCCGTGCTCGACGAGGAACTCGGAGTAGTCCGCGATGTACTGCTCGAGCGCCTCGTTCGGGAAGAGGTCGAAGTAGACGAGGTTCATCTTGTGTCCTTCGACCATCATCCGGCCATAGGCAGCACCGATGCGGCCTGCACCGATGATCCCGACTGTTCCGCCACAAAAGCGCATACCCATGAACAGGGCAGGGAGCCAACCGTGATACATGCCGCCGCGCATGAACCGGTCGGCCTCGGCGATGCGTCGACCGGCCGAGAAGGTCAGAGAGATCGCCATCTCGGCCGTCGTCTCGGTGAGCACGCCCGGTGTGTTCCCAACCGGGATCCCCGCAGCGGTCGCTCCCGCGACGTCGACGTTGTTGTATCCGACCGCGAAGTTCGAGTATGCCGCTCCGCCTGCCGCGGCGAGAGCGGCAAACAGGTCGGCGTTCCAGTTCTCCGTCAACTGCCCGATGACTCCGTCACAGGAGTCGCCGATCTGCTCCGTGATCTCCTCGACGGTGAGCACGTCCTCAGACACACAGATCTCCACGCGACAATCGGCAGCGGTCAGGATGTCGAGCCACCGATCACCGGGGAGCTCCTTCGTGACGATCACGCGGTGTTCACCATCCGCGTTGTGGACGGTCCATTGCTTGGGGGCCATCGGCATCTCCTTTCTCGGTTGCTGACGATTCTCTCGCTTGTCGACGATCGGGCTCACATCGTGAGCGCGAACGCTCACATGGTGAGCGCCATCACCGCCTTCTGCGCGTGGAGCCGATTCTCGGCCTGGTCGAATACGCGACTCCAATGACCATCGATGACGGCATCTGCGACTTCGATGTTCCGATCGGCAGGCAGCGGGTGCATGTAGATGGCGTCCTCATGTGCCATCTCCATGCGACGCGGATCGACGATCCAGTCCGTGTAGTTGTCCGAGATCTTCGCCGACTCTTCGAGGTCGGATGTCGTGAGCATGGAGCCCCACGCCTTGGCGTAGACAACATCTGCTCCGCGCATGCCCTCTTCGAAGTCCTCGACGATCTCGAACGAGCCGTGGGACTTCTTGGCGTTCTCTTCGGCCTGGGCAACGATCTCGGGCATGAGCTTGAACTCCGGAGGTCGTGTGAGGCGCACGTTTGCGCCGTAGCGGGTCATCAACAGGATGAGACTCTGGGGAACGCTGATCGGCTTCTGGTAGCTCGACGCGTATGCGTAGCTCATGTTGATCGTGAGCTTTGAAGGGTCGCCCTTCTGCTCGATGATGGTGAGCAGGTCGGCGAGGGCCTGGTGCGGGTGATACCAGTCACACTGCATGTTGAGAACAGGCGTGCGGCTGGCCTCTGCGACAGCGCGGATGTATTCGTTGCCGATACCCCAGTCAACCTGACGGATCGCGATGCCATCGTTGTAGCGACCGAGGATCTCACCGATCTCCTTCCATGTGTCGCCGTGGCCGATCTGTGTGCTGGTGGAATCGAGGAACATGGCGTGACCGCCGAGCTGGGCCATCCCGGCTTCGAAACTCGCCCTGGTCCGCGTGCTCGAGAAGAAGAACAGCATCGCGAGGACCTTGTCGCGCAGGAGCGGATGCGCCTCACCGAGGGCTCGCCGACGTTTCAGGTCGAGGGCGATATCGATCACTGTGTCGAGTTCGTCCTTGGTCCATTCCTGGGTCGTGATCATGTCGCGACCAACCAAATGGGTCTGCATCAAGTGCTCCTTTGCAGCTCGTGGGTGGATTCACACGGGTTCATGCCCCGCTTCTCCTACGGATGAGCCTGAACCTGATGAGGTCATCGCGGAAATACGATGTCCCCCTCACGATGGGCTCGTTGTTCTGGTCGAATCCGATCTCGTCGAACGAGATGGCCAACGTACCGGGTTCGACCCCGAGTCTCTCTGCCGTGTCGGCGTCGAGGGACACGGGGATGATCTCCGAGAGGTAGTAGCTGAGCGTGCGGTCGCAGTGACGCTCGATGAACTCGTACACCGGTCTCGCCTCATCATCGGCGTATTCGGTGTCGGTGAGGATTCTGCTTGGGATGCGGTTGACCGTCAACATCACCGGATCTTCATCCTCGAGGAAGAGCTTCTCGAGGACCAGCACGGTGTCGTCGTCAGCGAGCCCCAGTGCTTCGGCGGTGGTGGAATCGGCAACCATCTCGGTCTCAGCAAGTACACGAACCGATGGTTCATAGCCGTGATCCTCGAGCACCTGCTCGTACGACCAGATGTCCTCCAGTCGGGACTTGATCTGGAGACCCTGCTCGCTGACGAACGTGCCGGCACCCTGCCTGCGGTAGATCGTGCCCTCGTGTTCGAGACGACTCAGAGCGTCGCGAACGGTGGTACGGCTCACCCCGAGGTCGCTGGCCAGTTCCGTCTCGGGAGGAATGCGGCCGCCGTCGAATCCCTCACTGGTGATTCGCTCCTTGATGTGCGCTTTCACCTGATCGGTGAGTGACGGGTTGCGGGTGATCATCGGGACCGATCCGGTTGGCATAGGGTCATCATGTCGTAGTATAGTATGACCAATGCATCCAAGCCAAACCTAGGAGGACACGCATGCGCAGCTTCGCCGGACGCGACATTCTCTCGCTCAAGGAATTCGAACGGAACGAGTTCTTCCACCTCTTCGAGATCGCCGACCGCCTCGAGCCGATCGCACGGGAGCGCCGAAACACGGATCTCCTCGCCCACAAGACACTGGTGACGGCGTTCTATCAGCCATCCACGCGTACGCGTCTTGCCCATGAGGCCGCGATGCACCGTCTTGGTGGTCACGTAACGGGATTCTCGGATGCCAAGATGACCCGTGCAGGCGACTTCTACCAGGAGTCCATCAAGG
>CAZWMX010000173.1:0-1314 GCA_964635205.1 uncultured Acidimicrobiaceae bacterium
CCCGAGTCTGGTGACACGAACGTGATCGGGCCATCGAGCCTGCGAGTCAGGTATTCCTCGAACAGGGGCATTGCGGTGAGCGAATCGAACGGCGCATCGATGAAGCCCTGGACCTGGCCGGTGTGGAGATCGACGGAAGCGATGCGGTCCGCTCCGGCAGCCATGAAGAGATCACCCATCATCTTCGCGGTGATCGGCTCGCGGGGTTGGCCTTTCTTGTCCTGTCGAGCGTATCCATAGAAGGGGACGACTGCTGTGATGCGCTTCGCAGATGCTCGCTTCAGCGCGTCGATCATGATGAGCTGCTCCATGATGTGCTCATTGATCGGATCGGAGTGACTCTGGATCACGAAGCAGTCGGCGCCGCGCACAGACTCGGTGTACAGGATGTAGATCTCACCGTTGGCGAATTTCGATCGCTCAACACCACCGAGTTCGATGTCGAGAAGCTTCGCTACTTCCTCAGCGAGCTCCTCGTTCGCCGACCCGGAGAACACCATGAGCCTCTTGACTCCTGGACGTTCCATCAGTTCGACTCCTCTTTCGCGCGCTCTCGCCTTCTCTCAGCGTAGTCCGGGATAGTCTTTTGTGGACTCCGCTCCACCGCAAGGGATCCATCGGGTACATCATGGGTGATCACCGAGCCTGCACCTGTGAACGCGTCGTCGCCGATTGTGACAGGTGCCACAAGCATCGAATCCGATCCGATCTGCACCCGATCACCGATCGTGGTGCGGTGTTTTTCGAATCCGTCGTAGTTCACCGTGACGGTCGCTGCACCTATGTTGGTGTCTTCGCCGATCGTCGTGTCACCGATGTAGCTGAGATGGGGAACCTTCGATCTCGCACCAACCTCTGAGTTCTTGATCTCGACATGCGCGCCGGCCTTGGCTCCGTCCTTGAGCACGGAGCCGGGGCGGAGATAGGCGTATGGGCCAACGGAAACATTCGCGCCAATGGTTGCCCCGTTGAGCACAGCATGAACAACGACAGATCCCTCACCGATGACGGAGTCGTGTATCTGTACGCCTGGCCCAACGCACGCTCCCGCCGCAATGGCAGTGTCGCCCGTGAGATAGGTATCGGGGTAGATCTCTGCACCAGGCACGACAGACACGTTCGCATCGATGTACACCCTCGATGGGTCGAGCATCCACACGCCGGCATCGAGAAACCCGGTGTTGATGCGAGAGCGAAGAACCGCCGCGGCTTGCGCAAGTTGACTCTGCGAGTTGACCCCGAAGCCCTCTTCCTGATCGGCGGCAAGGACACCAACCAGATGACCATCCCCAACGAGTACCTCAATGACATCGG